>NZ_BAMP01000207.1 GCF_000615975.1 Nitratireductor aquibiodomus NL21 = JCM 21793
GCATGACCCGCGCGCCACGCGCAAGCCCCACATCGATGCGCGCACCCTGCGGCGGGAACACGATTTCCGGCGCGGGCTCCACTGGCGCTCCGGCCCGGAACCCGCCACCATCAGCAGAAAACCGCCGCATCGGAAAGGGAAGATCGGACGCGGCAAGCCGGATCGCGCCTGCCGGCGCAGGCGGGAATGGAACGATGCCCACGCCCGAGCGTGAGAACGCCTCGAACAGAATAGGGGCGGCGGCCAGATAGCCGGTCAGCCCCGGCACCGAGCCGCCATCGGGTCGCCCGGCCCACACGCCCAGCACACGCCGCCCGTCATAGCCCACCGACCACGCATCGCGGTAGCCATAGGACGTGCCCGTCTTGTAGGCGATACCGAGACGCGGCGCGTCTTTGGGCGGCGCGACACCGGACAGGATGTCGGCGACCTGCCAGACGCCTGCGGCGTCAGAACGGTAGGAGGATGCGCGGCAATCTCTGCATTGTCCAGATAATGCAGCGGGCGCACCCGCCCCCGATTGGCGAGCCCG
>NZ_BAMP01000206.1 GCF_000615975.1 Nitratireductor aquibiodomus NL21 = JCM 21793
CGGACGGTCTTCGACGCCCGTGATGATCACGGGGGACGATGCGGATTCGGGGCTTATCGAATAACCCAGGCTGGCGAGCGCCGTGTAATCGCGGGCGAGGTCGAAGCGCAGGGTGCCGTCAATGCCCCCCTCAATGTCCGAGACTTCATCTCCAGAAACCGACTTGCGATAGATGCCATAGGCGTCCACCGTCGCTGCATGCCGCGCCCAGTCGGAAACCGCGTTCAGTCTGAGCGTTGATTGGGAAACAATGGCTTCGCTGCCATTGGTGCTGGAATCGGCATTGGACGTCCAGGTCAGACCCTGTTCCAGCGTGGGGATGACGGTGAAAGTACCGAACCTCAGCCCCAGCGGAGCATAGGGATTTTCGTCTGTGGCCTGAAAGTCGCCTTCGATCGCCCCGGTGCGTGGATTGAGCGCTTCTGCGCGTTCGATCCGTTCAAAACCGGAGTTTTCCTCTTCGTTTTCGGGAATGCCCTGCGTGACGACCGTGTCCAGCGGTGGTTGCACCGGCCGCGTCGGGTCGTTCTGAGCCGTGCGGGCGCGCTCGCGCTCGACGGCGGTGGATGGCGCCCGGG
>NZ_BAMP01000205.1 GCF_000615975.1 Nitratireductor aquibiodomus NL21 = JCM 21793
TTTAGATCGTCCTTTGTGCGTCCGGATGGATGCACGGCGATCTAGATACGAAAAAGCCGCCGGCGGGCACCGGCGGCTTTTCCTGTCTGGTATCAGGCCTGCATCATCAGGCGCCGGTAAGCGGCGACAGGCGGATTTCCACGCGGCGGTTCTGTGCGCGGCCTTCCGGCGTCGCGTTGGAGGCGATCGGCTGAGCCTCGCCCTGGCCGATAATCGCAAAACGCTGGCTACTCGCGCCCTGACCAATAAGGTAATTGGCAACGGCCCCGGCGCGGCGCTGTGAGAGCTCCAGATTGTAATTCGCGTCGCCTGTCGAATCGGTGTGACCGAACACGTCGACCAGCGTGCGATTGTATTTCTGCAGAACCAGCGCAACCGAATTGAGCGTGGAATAGAAGGCCGGCTGAATGTTGGCCGAATCGGTGGCAAAGGTGATGTTGGAGGGCATGTTGAGGATGATGTAGTCGCCCTGGCGGGTGACGCTCACGCCCGTGCCCTGCAACTGACCGCGCAGCTGCGCTTCCTGCTGGTCCATATAGGAACCGACCGCGCCGCCGGCCAGTGCGCCGATGCCCGCGCCGATCA
>NZ_BAMP01000204.1 GCF_000615975.1 Nitratireductor aquibiodomus NL21 = JCM 21793
CTCGCCGCCGAAAAGATGCGCGCAGCCGGCAATGTCGAGGCTCACCCCGTCGGGAAAGTCGGGCCGCGTGAGCGGCGAGAAACATTGGCACCAGAGCGCCAGCCGGATGAGCGCGCGCTCGTCGCCTGGAAGATCGGCATGGGCGACCCTGAGGGCGGGGTGGATGGCGCGCGCATCGGCCAGCGCCATGCCGGGCGAAAAACCGAGCGCTTCGGCTGCCGGATTGAGCGCGGTGATGCGCTGGCCATTGTCCGTGGTGGTGACGAGCACCAGCGGCTCGGCCTCATGAGCTTCCGCCCATTCGGCGTTGCCGCGTCCCGCATCATGCGGCCATGCGGATGCTCCTGCGGTTGACCCTTTAGTCGCCCATGCCGGCGTTCTATCGGCCAGCGGGGTAGGAAGACGGAAAGAAAGCGTGTCATGATCCCACTCGACATCCCAGCCGCTTGAGAAATGGCGGGACATCCCTTGCCTTGATTTGATGAGAGCCAGCCGCCAGCGCGGTGCACCCGACCCGGCGGACGCTGCGGGCAGCGATGCGACGGACCAGCGGGTTTCGGCGGCTGTGCTCTCTTTGAACCTGCCGC
>NZ_BAMP01000203.1 GCF_000615975.1 Nitratireductor aquibiodomus NL21 = JCM 21793
GCAGAAAGCTCGCATGGGGCTCGGCGCGGGTGACGTTGCGCGCGCCGAACCGGTTGACCAGCCGGTCGAGAAGCGGGGCGATGTCGCCATCGCGCGTGGTCAGGGTGTCGTCGCCCAGATCCTCCTGCCGCATGGCAAGCGTTTCCACGGAAAAGGCGGTGAGGCTGGCGGCCTCGAAGCCGAAACCCGCGCGGTCCTCGATGCGGTCGAGCCGTTCGCCGAGAAGGCGGGCAAGATGCGCTGCATTGCGCGTGGCGGTGCTGGTGGCAAGCGGCAGGGCCTCGAACCAGCCATCGACGCGGAACAGACGCAGCTCCACCCGCCGCGCGCCCTTGCCGGCCTTTTCAAGCATCGTGCACAGGTCGCGTGAAAGGCGGTCGATGGCGATCCCGATTGCCTCCTGCGTGACGATGGGTTCGGCGAAACGGCATTGCGCGGCATGAAGATGCGGCGGGTTGAGCGGGCGAAAGCTTTCGTCCTCATGGCCAAGCGCTTCATCCAGCCGGCGCAGCGCCAGCGGGCCGAAGCGCGATGCCAGCGGCGCGCGCGGCTTGCCGATGAGATCGCCGACGCGTTTGAGGCCAAGCTTTTCAAGCGCCTTGACCGTGCTTTCCTCCAGCCGAAG
>NZ_BAMP01000202.1 GCF_000615975.1 Nitratireductor aquibiodomus NL21 = JCM 21793
GGTCGATCGCGGTGAACGGGCCGGTGTAACGACGGAGATGGTCGACCGGCTGAGGGCGCTGGAACGGGAGAACCGGGAGCTCAAACAGGCCAACGAGATCCTGCGCAAGGCGTCCGCGTATTTTGCTCTGGCGGAGCTCGACCGCCGACCGAAGTCATGATCGCCTTCATCGACGATCACCATGGAGAGCCCGGGGTCGAGCCGATCTGCAGGCATCTGCCGATTGCCCCGTCCACCCATTATGATCATCTGGCCAAGCTGGCCGATCCGGAACGGCTCTCGGATCGGGGCAAGCGCGATGGCAAACTGTGTCCCGAGATACAGCGCGTTTTCGAGGCCAATTTCCAAGTCTACGGCGTGCGCAAAGTTTGGCGCCAGATGCGCCGGGAAGGGTTCAACGTGGCCCGATGCACCGTCGAGAGGCTGATGAGGGACATGGGCCTCGAAGGTGTCATTCGCGGCAAGAAGATCAAGACCACGCTTCCCGACAAGGCGCAGCCATGCCCGCTGGACTAGGTGAACCGCCAGTTCCGCGTGCCGGCGCCGGACATGCTTTGGGTGAGTGATTTCACCTATGTCGCGACCTGGCAGGGCTTCATCTACGTCGCCTTCGTCATCGACGCCTTCGCGCGCCGCATTGTCGGATGGCGCGTGAGCCGCACGGCCCACGCCGTGTT
>NZ_BAMP01000201.1 GCF_000615975.1 Nitratireductor aquibiodomus NL21 = JCM 21793
AGCACCGCCAACGCCCCCGGACTGGCGTGAGGCTCCGCTGTTTGTCATGCGCCCGGCCGACACACGGACCGCCGCCGCGCCGTCATCCGATGCACATTCCGCCGACGCCCAAGCTTCCGTTCTGGCGCGCGGTTCCGCCGATGCGGAGCCGCAGGACGGCGGCATTATCGTGGCTCGCGCGGGCAACGGGAGAGCGCCATGAAGACGGCATTCTCGCGCTCGGCGCGATCCGTTCCAGTGTCCAGCCAGGCAGGTTCACGCCTGTCTGAATTCCCGGCAGGAAGGGCGGAAAGGGCAGAAAAGGCGGAGGGCAAGATAAAGGAACATGGCACCACGTCGGGCCAGTTCTCGAAATTCTTGTTGTCTGCACACTGTTTAGCGGCCGCGCGCGCGGCACGGCATTTTTCGGCCCCACGTGCCGCGTGTTTGCGCAAAGCTTTGGCGTTGCTGGATTTTGACCGGCACCATGGGCGGGAATGGCCCATTTTCCGGGGATTCCGGCCGGAGGCGCGTCCATGAGCGCCGACGATGAAATCCGCTTCCGGCCGAAGCCCGGCCGCATTCGATCCGACACGCCGCGCGCGGGCAAGGCCAAAAGCTTTCTGACGCAGGCCAAGAAGCTCGCCCGGCAGCACAGCACGGCCCATCCGAAATACTCACCGCGTCTGCCCGCGCGCACCGGCGCGAACGCC
>NZ_BAMP01000200.1 GCF_000615975.1 Nitratireductor aquibiodomus NL21 = JCM 21793
CAGCCGTCGAGCCGCAACAGCATTTCGCCGCCGGGCCGGACGAAGGGCAGCGTCTGGAAGGGTTCGCCACGGCCGATGGCGCGCACTATGTCGATACGGGAAACGACCGTGCCGTGCTCGCCCTTGGCCCAGCGGACGAAGGCGAAGACGCTGCCCGGCGCGAAGCCGACGACGCTGCGGCGGCGGTCGATGATCTGTTCGTAGCTTTTGCGGCCGAAGCGTATCCAGTGCTCGACCTTACGTTTCTCGAAGGTCAGTTCGACCAGGGTTGTGAAGGGTGCGGGACCGTCCGGCAGCGGACGGCCGTGCATGCGGCGGGCCGCCTTGCCGGTCATGGCTGGTCTCCTTCGGAGGGTGGAAATTCGCGGGCGAGCAGGTCGCGCAGCATGTCGGTGACGGTGATGCCGCGCCGGAAGGCCGCGACCTTGATGCGGCCGCGCAGCTCGGCGGTGATGTCGATGGTCAGGCGGGCGGTGAACGCTTCGCCGGCGGTCTTGCCGCCCGGCGGCGTTTCGGCCGCCTTGATCCAGCTTTCGGGATTGCCCGGCCGGGACGCGAAACCGGACTTGCGGATACGCCCGGTCATGGCGTGGCCTTCCCGATCCGTAGCCGGTCGATCTCGGCGGCAAGCGCGACGATCTCGCGCGCGGCCGGGCTGTCCGCGTCGATCTCGGATGCAAGCCGGCCGGACTGCGCGGCGTCGGCGAAGACGCGCGCTGGCCGATGGTGGCGGCGAGCAA
>NZ_BAMP01000199.1 GCF_000615975.1 Nitratireductor aquibiodomus NL21 = JCM 21793
CCGCGGCCCGGCGCATGGCGGCAATCCTTGGCGAGGAGCCCGGTGAGACGGTCGCTACGCCATGCGCATGGAGCGGAAGGTCTCCGACAGAACCCGCATTCTCGTGGTGACGGAAGGTGTTCTCGCGCGGATGATCGTCGATGATCCGGAGCTCTCCGGCATCGCGGCGGTGCTGTTTGACGAGTTTCACGAACGCTCACTCGATGGCGATTTCGCGCTGGCGCTGGCGCTTGATGCGCAGGCCGCGCTGCGGCCGGACCTGCGGCTTCTGGTGATGTCGGCCACGCTTGATGGCGCGCGGGTGGCGGCGCTTCTTGGCGATGCGCCGGTGATCGAGAGCGAGGGGCGGAGCTTTCCCGTCGAACTGCGTCATGAAGAGCGGCCGGCCGGCGAAGCCATCGAGGAATCGATGGCGCGGGCCGTGCGCACGGTTCTGGCGGAGGAAGAGGGCAGCGTGCTTGCCTTCCTGCCTGGCCAGCGCGAGATCGAGCGAACGGCGGAACGCCTTGCCGAACGGCTGCCCGCCGATGTGGACATCACGCCGCTTTATGGCGGTCTCGACGGACGGGCGCAGGATGCGGCCATCCGCCCGGCGGATGCGGGGCGGCGCAAGGTGGTTCTGGCGACGGCCATTGCGGAAACCTCGGTCACCATTGACGGTGTGCGCGTGGTGATCGACAGCGGCCTGTCGCGGCTGCCGAAATTCGAGCCCTCGACGGGTTTGACGCGGCTTGAAACGGTTCGCGTTTCGC
>NZ_BAMP01000198.1 GCF_000615975.1 Nitratireductor aquibiodomus NL21 = JCM 21793
AATGACACACAGGATGCGGAAGCGACGGCCGTCGGCCAGCGTGTCCGACACGAAGTCGAGGCTCCATCTCTGGTTCGGATCCTGCGGGACCGCCATCGGCGCTCGCGTGCCCAAAGCTCGCTTGCGGCCGCCGCATTTGCGCACTGTCAGCCGCTCTTCCTTGTAGATTCGATAGAGCTTCTTCCAGTTCACCGCGATGCCCTCCCGCTTCAAAAGCAGGTGCAGGCGACGATAACCGAACCGCCGTCGTTCCGACGACAGCTCACGCAATCGCTGTCGAAGGCCGGCATCGTCCGGCCGGCTCGACTGGTAACGGAAGACGCGCGGCGCAATGCCAACCAGGGCACAGGCCCGCCGCTGAGAATAGTCCTTCATCTCGATTACCCAACTCACGGCTTTCCTCCTGGAGCCGGGCGTCAGAAGCGTCCGCAGGCTCACTCGAACGCATGGCGTTCGCCCGCTCCCATTGTCAGCATCTCGCGGAGCGTCGATACATCCATCATCTGCTCCGCCAGAAGCTTCTTCAGCTTCGCATTCTCTTCCTCGAGCGCCTTCAACCGCTTGGCGTCCGATACGTCCATGCCGCCGTACTTCTTGCGCCAGGTGTAGAACGTCGCATCAGAAATGCCGTGCTTGCGGCACAGTTCAGCCGGCGACATGCCCGCCTGATGTTCCTTCAAAATGCCGATGGTCTGTTCTTCCGAGAACCGTGACCGTTTCATTGCCTGTCTCCTTCGTTGAGCAACAGGCTAACCCAAAATCGGGAACATCTCA
>NZ_BAMP01000197.1 GCF_000615975.1 Nitratireductor aquibiodomus NL21 = JCM 21793
CCGCCCAGCGCTTCCACCGCCGCCGCGAACCCGCCGATAAAGGCACATCCGCCGAGCCTTCCAAAATGTCGCGCCCGGCATCGTCGCCCGTGTGGAGAAGCATGTCGGCGTCCGCCACCTGCCTCGCAAACGCGCCGTCTTCCCGCCGGCCTTCGCCCTCCGCGCCGCCGAAGGCAAACGCGCCGGCGTCCAGATAGGCCTGTCCGAGTTCGGCGCGCTCCTGCCAGTCTCCACGCGCCAGCTTTTCTTCCGGCCCCGCGCCATAGGTGCCGGGAGCGGAGCCGAAAATACGCGCCGGCGCTTTGCCGGCTTTTCGGGCGGCGCTCGCAAGCGGGTTTTCGCTGTCGTCCTCGTCGCGCGCGGCCACGGCGGCAACCGCCGTATCGAGAAGCGCGATCTGGGTGGGGAACATGTCGCGAAACAGGCCGGAAATGCGCCACGTCACGTCGATGCGCGGGCGGCCAAGGCTGGCCGGTGGCAGCACTTCAATGCCCGTCACACGGCCCGTCGCCTGATCCCATTGCGGGCGGCAGCCCATGAGAGCCAGCCCCTGTGCGATCTCCTCACCGCCGGTGCGCAGGCTGGCGCTGCCCCAGAGATCGATCACCAGCGAGCGCGGCCAGTCGCCATGCTCCTGCAGATAGCCGCGCACGGCCTCATCTGCCGCCATTTTGCCAAGTGCGGTTGCGGTTGGCGTGGGCAGGGTGCGCGGATCGGCGGTGAAAATGTTGCGGCCCGTCGGCAAAACATCGGTGCGCCCCCGCGCCGGTGCGCCGGATGGGCCGGGCGCG
>NZ_BAMP01000196.1 GCF_000615975.1 Nitratireductor aquibiodomus NL21 = JCM 21793
GGCGACACCGCCCGCTGGGTGATCGGCGACACCGAGAGCGGCAGCGGGCCGACCCGGCGCGTGCATGTTCTGGTCAAGCCGACCCGACCGGACATTTCGACCAATCTGGTCATAACGACGAACCGCCGCATCTACATGATCGAGCTGCGCGCCCGCGAAGCGCTCTACATGCCCGCCGTCGCATGGGCTATCCCGCGCCCCCGGCCAGGCAGGGTCAGGCCGTTCCGACCGCCCCGGTTATTCCGGCCGAGTCCGCCCGCAACTATCGCTACGGCCTGACCGGCGATAATCCGCCCTGGCGGCCGATCTCCGTCTTCGATGACGGAAGGCGCGTTTATGTGGTGTTCCCGCGCGGGATCGTCCAAGGGGAAATGCCGCCGATATTCGTGCTCGGCAACGACGGCGAACCGCAGATCGTCAACAGCCGCATCCACCAGAACGTCCTGATAGTTGATCGCCTGTTCGGCGCGGCCGAGCTGCGCCTTGGCAGCGGCAACCGCCAGCAGACCGTCAGGATCGTCCGCGTCGAGCAAAGGCAGGCCGCCGCTCGACCTGCCGCCACCGGAGACTCCCCCTCATGACCGAGAACAGCACCATCATGGACACCACCGCGCCGATGCGGCTGCGCGCAGAACCGCCGCGCGTGACGCGCCTCTCGCGCAAGATGCTGGCAAGCGTCGGAGCGGTCGTGCTGCTCGGCATCGGCGGCGCGCTCATCTATGCGCTCCAGACCCGCGACGGGGGACCGGGCGGCGAAGAACTCTATTCGACCGAGAATCGCCCCACGGCGGACGGTCTCGCCGGCCTGCCGCGCGACTATACCGGCCCGGTCCTCGGGCCGCCTTTGCCGGGCGATCTCGG
>NZ_BAMP01000195.1 GCF_000615975.1 Nitratireductor aquibiodomus NL21 = JCM 21793
GACACGTTGCCGTCCGGCTTCCGCTATGTGGCTGGTTCGGCCAGCATGGATGGCGTTTCCGTCACGCCGCAGGTCAGCGGTCGCACGGTTCGTTTCGAGAACATCTCGCTTGCGGGTCACCAGACGGTTGAGTTCCGTCTGAGCATGCTGGCGCTGAGTTCCGCGGGGCCAGGCAAACACACCAATACGGCGTCGGTCACCGATGCGGGCGGAACGCCGCTCGCGCCGAATGCGAAGGCCGTGGTCGAGATACTGGTGGAGCCGGTGTTCGACTGCGGTGATGTCATCGGCAAGGTGTTCGATGACGTCAATCGCAATGGCTACCATGACGAGGGGGAGCCGGGCCTGCCGGGCGTGCGCATCGCCACGGTCAAGGGCTGGCTCGTGACCACCGACCGGCATGGCCGTTTCCATGTCGCCTGCGCCATGCTGCCGGACCAGCGGATCGGCTCGAACTTCATCATGAAGCTGGACACCCGGACGCTGCCGACGGGCTATCGCGTGACGACGGAGAACCCGCGCGTGGTGCGGCTCACCGCCGGCAAGATGACGAAGCTCAACTTCGGGGCCTCGATCGGACGTGTCGTGCGGCTCGACCTCAGGGATGAGGCGTTCGAACCGGGTGGGACTGACCTTGCACGGCAGTGGGAGCAAGGCGTGGATCAGCTGATCGGTGTGTTGCGCAAGGAAGAATCGGTGCTGCGGCTGAGCTATGTGAACGCGTCCGCCGATGCTGACCTGGCCGGGGCGCGGCTGAAGGCGCTGAAGGCCCTGATCGGCAAGCGCTGGCGCGAGGAAGGTGCGCGCTACGCCCTTGAAATCGAGACGCGTGTGGAGGTGGGACAATGAGCACGGTCATCCTTTCGAAGCGCGCTTCCATGCGGCTTCTCGCACACCGCGCGCTTCTCCTGGCAGGCA
>NZ_BAMP01000194.1 GCF_000615975.1 Nitratireductor aquibiodomus NL21 = JCM 21793
CCTGTCTCGACTCCTGCGCCAGGCCGCCGCTACGCTGGAGATCGAGGCCAATGCGGCCACCGACAACCCGTTGGTGCTGTCGGACGGCGAGGTCGTCTCCGGCGGCAATTTCCACGCCGAACCGGTGGCCTTCGCCGCCGACGTGATCGCGCTCGCCGTCGCCGAGATCGGCTCCATCGCGCAGCGCCGCATCGCCATGCTCGTCGATCCGGCACTGAGCTTCGGGCTTCCTGCGTTTCTGTCGCCCAAGCCGGGCCTCAACTCCGGCCTGATGATCGCCGAAGTTACCTCCGCGGCGCTGATGAGCGAGAACAAGCAGCTCTCGCATCCGGCATCGGTGGATTCGACGCCGACTTCGGCCAACCAGGAAGACCATGTCTCGATGGCCTGCCACGGTGCGCGCCGGCTGCTGCAGATGACCGAGAACCTGTTCCACATTATCGGCATCGAGGCGCTGACCGGGGCGCAAGGCGTCGAACTGCGCCTGCCGCTCGTAACGTCGACTCCCCTCTCCACCGCCATCGCCCGTTTTCGCGCGGATGTCCCTGCCGTCGTCGACGATCGCTACATGGCTCCGGATCTCGTGGCGGCCGCCGGCCTGGTGCATTCCGGCGCGCTTGCAGCTCCGGTCTACGCTCTCTTACCGGAGGTCTTTTGATGGATCCGGTTCTCGTCAAGCGTGGCGACAGCCCCCTCGTCCTCGTCCTGCCCCACACCGGCACCTATGTTCCGGACGATATTTGGGCCAATCTCAATGCCGAAGGCCGACTGTTGCGCGATACGGACTGGCATATCGACAGGCTCTATAACGGCCTGATCGAGGGCGCTACCACGGTCCGGGCGACCTTCCACCGATACGTGATCGACGCCAACCGCGATCCGTCCGGCCAGTCGCTCTATCCCGGCCAGACCACGACCGGACTGGTTCCGCTCAGCACCTTCG
>NZ_BAMP01000193.1 GCF_000615975.1 Nitratireductor aquibiodomus NL21 = JCM 21793
CCCCGGCGGGCAGGCTTTTCCATCTTCGGCGCCTTGACGGGGAAACGCTCGGCGGTACCTTCGCGCCGCGCCGTGCAGCCATCGGTGATGGGGCAAAGCACGCATGCGGGCCTGCGCGGCGTGCAGATTGTCGCACCGAGATCCATCATGGCCTGCGCGAAGTCGCCTGGTCGATCATGCGGAAGAGCCTGCGCGACCAGGGTGCGAATCTCCGGCTTGGCCTGCGGCAGAGGCGTCTCGATGGCATGAAGCCGTGTGATGACGCGCTCGATATTGCCGTCCACCACGGCGGCGGGGCGGTTAAAGGCAATGGCTGCAATCGCGGCGGCTGTGTAGTCGCCGATGCCGGGAAGGGCCTTGAGGCCGGCCTCGGTATCTGGAAAGCGGCCATCATATTCGCTGGCGACGGTCTCGGCGCATTTCTTCAGATTGCGGGCGCGTGAATAATAGCCGAGCCCCGCCCATGCCTTCATCACGTCGTCGGTTTCGGCGGTGGCGAGGGCTTCGACCGTCGGCCATACATCGGTAAATGCCTCGAAATAGCGCTTGACCGCACCGACCGTGGTCTGCTGAAGCATCACTTCCGACAGCCAGACGCGGTAGGGATCTGGAAGGACACCGAGTTTTGTCTCGTCGGGCGGAGTGCGCCAGGGCAGGCTCCGGTGATGGCGGTCGTACCACGCGAGCAGCGGGCGCGAAAAATTGGTCGAAGAGGCCTGTGCGTCGGTGACCGACGCTTCCGTGCGTGCCATACTGGAGCGAAACTCAATATGCGTTGCGGATCAATTCGAGACTTCATGTCATGACAGGGAAGAGGCAATCGGGCAATCCCGTCGCGGTGAGCATCTTGCCACCGGTATTCTCGATCCGGTGATGCGCAAGCGCGCCGGGCTTTCGGTGGAGCTTGTCCAGTGCTGGGGCGAGATCGTGGGCGAGCGGCTGGCGCTCAGCACGCGGCCTGAAAAGCTT
>NZ_BAMP01000192.1 GCF_000615975.1 Nitratireductor aquibiodomus NL21 = JCM 21793
GGCGCAGCGCATGCAGCGTTCGCAGCCCTCAACCACGGCACCACCATGGCCGCCCATGCCGTGCGTGGCGGAGACAGCCACGGCTCCGGTTCTTCCGTCAATCTTTCCGAAAGTGACCGCTCATGAACATCTTCAAACGACCCGCCGTGCATTACGGCAAGACCCCGCAACCCGAAACGCCCTACCAGCGCGCCGAGCAGGACTGGGACGACCGTATCGGCTCCTCTCGCGTGCAGGCAAAGAACTGGCGACTCGCCTTCTTCGGCATGCTCGCACTGTCTGGCGGCTTGGCCGGCGGTCTGGTCTGGCACACGGCGCGCGGGACCGTCGTGCCGTGGGTGGTGCAGGTCGATAATCTCGGCCAGGCGCAGACCGTCGCTCCGGCCACCGCCGACTATCAGCCGACGGACCCGCAGATCGCTTGGCATCTCGGCCGCTTCATCGAGCAGGTCCGCTCGATTCCGGCCGACCCGATCATTGTCCGCCAGAACTGGCTCCGGGCCTATGAATGGACGACCGACCGGGGCGCGGCGGCCTTGAATGACTACGCCCGTAGCAACGACCCCTTCACCCGCGTCGGCCGCCAGCAGATCGCCGTCGAAGTGTCGTCGGTTATCCGCGCGTCGCAAAGCTCCTTCCGCGTCGCCTGGACGGAAAGGCACTACGAGAACGGTCAGCTCTCCACGACCGAGCGATGGACCGCGATCCTGACCGTCGTGATCCAGCCCCCGCGCGACGCCGAGCGGCTGCGCGCGAACCCGCTGGGAATCTACGTCAACGCAATCAACTGGTCGCGGGAGATGGGCCAATGACCGGCACGACTTTCCGTAAAGCCGCGCTTCCGGCTTTCCGTAAGCCCGCCTTCGCGGCTTTGCTGCTTTCAGCGACGATGCTGGCGGGCTGCGCCACCAACCGCACGCCCCAATTCGCCTATGACGCCGACGTGCCGCCGCTGCCGACCGTGCGGACAACCGCCG
>NZ_BAMP01000191.1 GCF_000615975.1 Nitratireductor aquibiodomus NL21 = JCM 21793
GACGGCTGCGATCACGAAGTATTTTGGCGAATTCCGCGCGTATGACCAGATTGATGGCGCGCCGGAAGAGAAGGCCCGCGGCATCACCATTTCGACGGCGCATGTGGAGTATGAGACGGAGGCCCGTCACTACGCCCACGTCGACTGCCCCGGCCACGCCGACTACGTGAAGAACATGATCACGGGTGCTGCGCAGATGGACGGCGCGATCCTGGTCTGCTCGGCCGCCGACGGCCCGATGCCGCAGACGCGCGAGCACATCCTGCTTGCCCGCCAGGTTGGTGTTCCGGCGATCGTGGTGTTCCTGAACAAGGTCGACCAGGTTGACGACGAAGAGCTTCTCGAGCTGGTCGAGCTCGAGGTTCGCGAGCTTCTGTCTTCCTACGACTTCCCGGGCGACGACATTCCGATCGTCAAGGGTTCGGCACTTGCTGCTCTCGAAGACTCCAACAAGGAGATCGGCGAGGACGCAATCCGCAAGCTGATGGCCGAGGTTGACGCCTACATCCCGACGCCTGAGCGTCCGGTTGACCAGCCGTTCCTGATGCCGATCGAGGACGTGTTCTCGATTTCGGGCCGTGGCACGGTTGTGACGGGTCGCGTCGAGCGCGGCATCATCAAGGTCGGCGAGGAAGTCGAGATTGTCGGCATCAAGGATACGACGAAGACGACGGTTACCGGCGTCGAGATGTTCCGCAAGCTACTCGACCAGGGCCAGGCCGGCGACAACATCGGCGCGCTGATCCGCGGTGTCGACCGTGAAGGTGTCGAGCGCGGCCAGGTTCTTTGCAAGCCGGGTTCGGTTACGCCGCACACGAAGTTCAAGGCAGAAGCCTACATCCTGACGAAGGAAGAGGGCGGCCGTCATACGCCGTTCTTCACCAACTACCGCCCGCAGTTCTACTTCCGCACGACGGACGTGACGGGCGTGGTTTCGCTGCCGGAAGGCACGGAGATGGTGATGCCCGGCGACAATGTGACGGTCGACGTCGA
>NZ_BAMP01000190.1 GCF_000615975.1 Nitratireductor aquibiodomus NL21 = JCM 21793
CTGCCCGGCGAGGTGCGCGTGGGCGGTTTCGGCGGTGCCGAGGGGCTTGCGCTTTATCTCAAGGACCAACGCGTCGACCTGATGGTGGACGCCACGCATCCCTTCGCCGCGCGCATGGCGCGCAATGCGGCCAAGGCGGCCCGTCTGACCGGCGTTCCGCTCATCACGCTCATGCGTCCCGCCTGGCAACCGGTCGCCGGCGACAATTGGCAGAGCGCGTCCAACATGGCCGAGGCGGCCACGCTTCTCAGCCCTCAACCCCGGCGCGTTTTCCTCGCAATCGGCCGGCAAGAGGTGCAGGCGTTCCGCGCGGCGGCGCAGCATCATTATCTGGTGCGTAGCGTGGAGCCGGTGGAGCCCGCTCACCTGCCGCCGAACGCTCACTGCATTCTCGCGCGCGGGCCGTTCTGCGAAGACGATGAGATTGCCCTTCTCACCGAACACCGAATCGACATCGTGGTCGCCAAGAACAGCGGCGGCACCGCAACCTATGGCAAGATCGCGGCGGCGCGCAGGCTTGGTCTGCCCGTCGTCATGATCGACCGGCCAAAGCCGGCGGACGCGGCCATTGTGGCCGGTGTCGACGAAGCCATGGCTGCAATCGAGGCTCATCTGGCGGCTCCGCTGGCCGAGCGCGGCGCATAGACCAACGGCGATTTGCCCGGGCGCTCGATCATCCGTGTTTCCGGCGAACCGATGATGACACAGGTGGCCATGTCGGCCATCTCGCCACGCGCCTCGTTCAACGGAACGATCGCCATGCGCTCGTCGGGCCGGCCTGCGGCGCGGCCGAACACGACCGGCGTGGACGCCGGCAGAATGCCGCTCAACAGTTCAAAGGCGCGGCCAAGCTGCCAGGGCCGGGCGCGGCTGATCGGATTGTAGAGCGCGATCACGAAGCCCGCGCCGGCGACGGCCGCAAGCCGCTTTTCGATCAGTTCCCACGGCTTCAGATTGTCCGAAAGCGATATGGCGCAGAAATCATGGCCGAGCGGCGCGCCCACGCGGGCGGCCACCGCCAGCATGGC
>NZ_BAMP01000189.1 GCF_000615975.1 Nitratireductor aquibiodomus NL21 = JCM 21793
CTGCCGGACCCGGCCGAAAAGCGCATGCTCGTCGACGAAGCAGCCGAGCGGCTGGAAATGGCGGAGGCGGCTGCAGTCGAAAACGAGGAGCGTGTCGCCGCCGCCCGCGAGGCCGAACAGGCCGCCCGCCCGCCTCTGCAGGAGGCGCGGGCCGAACTTGGCCGGGTGGAGACGGAAGCGCAGACCCTGCGCAAGATTCTGAATGCTGGAGGAGCGGACTTTTTCCCGGCGGTTCTCGAGCAATTGCGCGTGGAGCGCGGCTTCGAGACGGCGCTGGGTGCCGCTCTCGGTGAAGACCTCGATGTGCCGCTCGACAGTGCCGCACCCGTTTATTGGGGGCCTTCGGAGATAGTTGCGGACGACCCCGCCCTTCCAGAGGGCGTGATGGCGCTTTCCTCTGTGGTGAAAGCGCCCGCGCAGCTTGCGCGTCGTCTGGCGCAGATCGGCATCGTGGACGCCGGGGACGGGCCACGGCTGCAAAAAATGCTGAAGCCCGGTCAGCGGCTGGTGGCGCGCGACGGGGCATTGTGGCGCTGGGACGGATATCGCGCCAGCGCCGACGCGCCTACGGCGGCGGCGCAGAGGCTGGCGCAGAAGAACCGCCTTGCCGAGCTCGATGGAGAGGTAATCGAGGCGACCGCGCGGCTGCGCGCGACAGAAACCGCGCTGGCCGATGCCGAGCAGGGGGTGAAGAGCGCGGTGGAAGCCGAACGCCGCTCCCGCGAGGAAGCGCGCGAAGCGCAGGCCGCGCTTGGTCGGGCGCGCGATGCGCTGGCTGGTGCAGAAAAGGCGGCGGGCGAGCTTTCCAGTCGCCGCGTGAGCCTTGATGAGGCGCGCAGCCGGGTGGTCGAGGATCACGAAGAGGCCGCCGCGGCGACAGTGGCTGCGGAGGAAGCGCTGGAAGCCGCGCCCGATCTGACCGAACTGCAGGCGCAGCTTGAACGGCAGTCCGCCGAGGTTTCCGCCAGACGCGCGGCGGTGGCCGAAGCGCGTGCGGCCTATGAGGGATTGCGGCGCGAGGCGGAAGCG
>NZ_BAMP01000188.1 GCF_000615975.1 Nitratireductor aquibiodomus NL21 = JCM 21793
CGTGGCCGCCTCCGGGCTTGCCATTGCCTCCGCCGCGGCAGCGCCCGAATTCGACGACAGCGCATTCAACGCGGCGCTTGCGCGGGTGCCCGCGCCGCGTTCTGTTTCTTAGGATCAGGACCCTAAAGGAGTTTTTCCCGTGCGTTCCAACAACATTATCGACGTCCACGCGCCCGTCGCCGAAGCCCTTGCCAAAGGCAGGCCGGTGGTGGCGCTGGAAAGCACCATCATCACCCATGGCATGCCCTGGCCGCGCAACAACGAGATGGCCGGAGACGTGGAAGCACTGATCCGCGAAGAAGGCGCCGTGCCCGCCACCATCGCCGTTATCGACGGGCGGCTGAAGATAGGCCTGTCGGACCAGGAGCGCGAAAAGCTGGCCCAGGCAAAGGACCCGATGAAACTGTCGCGCGCCGATCTCGCCTTCGCAATCGCCGAGGGCAAGAGCGGCGGCACGACGGTCGCCGCGACCATGATCGCCGCGCGCATGGCCGGCATAGCCGTGTTCGCAACCGGCGGCATCGGCGGTGTTCACAAGGGGGCGGAGACGAGTTTCGACATCTCCGCCGATCTGGACGAACTGGCACGCACGCCTGTCATCGTCGTCTCTGCCGGCCCCAAGGCAATCCTCGATACGGAGAAGACGCTGGAAGTTCTGGAGACGCGCGGCGTTCCCGTGATTGCCTACGGGACCGACACGATGCCGGCGTTCTGGTCGCGCAATTCGCCCTACCCCGCGCCGCTGCGCCTCGATACCGCTGCAGCGATCGCGCGCTTCCAGGCGACGCGCACTGCGCTCGGAATCGATGGCGGCATGCTGATTGCCAATCCGGTGCCGGCCGAAGAGGAGATCGCCGCCGATGTGATGGCCGGGCATATCGCAACGGCTCAGCGGGACGCGGACGAGAAAGGCGTATCGGGCAAGGATGTGACGCCGTTTCTGCTCGCCCGCATTCTGGAACTGACGGACGGAGCAAGCCTCGTCACCAACATCGCACTGGTGAAAAACAACGCGCGGCTTGCGGCGCGGATCGCCATGGCGCTGGCCGCCGAATAGAGCGTCGGA
>NZ_BAMP01000187.1 GCF_000615975.1 Nitratireductor aquibiodomus NL21 = JCM 21793
CCGCGGGCGCTAAGGGTCGGATTCGCTTGCATCGGATACAGCCTCGCAGAGCGCCATCAGCGCTTCCGCTGAAATCTGGCTGAAGGGCAAGGCGATGCCCAGCGCGCTTTCTCCGCCCTCGAGCGCGAACCGACCAACCGGCGCGCTATCAGCCCGTGCTGGATATTCCGCAGATGGATCAAGTCCCATCCGGAGCGCATCTTTCTGCGCCTGCGTGAAATCGCGCGCCCGCCCGCCGGTCTGCGCCAGAAGATCGAGCACAGTGAGCGCCACAGCACCCACCGCCTGCTCATCGCCTGAGCCTAGCCAGTGCGCCGTCGCGCCATTGCCGCCGACGCCGATCAGCCATTGCCCGTCATCAGCCATGATGAGCTTTATGTCGGCGCTGATCGCATCGAGATGCAACGCCCCGCCGCAATCGACCGTGACGGACACTTTTGGCGCGAGGCATGGGCCAAGACCATGCGCCGCGACATGCGCGTCGATGCGCTGTGCAAGCCGGGGCAGGGGCGCAAGCGACCCCGTTTCCACCGCAAACCCCTCTACGGGACCAAGATCGAGCGCGTTGATTTCCGTGGCAAACAGGGGCGCGCTCTCAGCCGTCAGTCCGCGTATCTGCAGCTTTCCACGCGCGGTCACTTCCAGAATGCCGTTGCCATGCCGGCCCGCCGCTTTTGCGATGCCCGCCAGCTTCTGAGGCGTCAGCGCGCCATGGGCCGGCGCAATCCGCGCGAGCAGCCCGTCACCGGTTTTCATGGGGGCGGAGAGTGTGGGGCATGCGCCGCGTCGCATCGTCATGCCGTCGCCTCCGCAAGAAGTGCGGCCAGATCGGCATCGACGGAATTGCGGCGCGGGTGCCAGAGGCCGCGTTTGCGGGCGGCGTGAAACCGTTCCGCCATGGCATGCGCGGCGGCAGGGTTTTCCGCCAGAAGAAAATCGCGCACCCGTTCATCGCCGAGATAAGCGTCGAACACGGCATCGATCAGGCTGCCTGAAACCGCATCCGTGGTCTCCGCAAAGCCGATCAGCCGGTCCACCGTTTCCGTCAGTTCCGCCGCACCGCGCGGGCCATGGCGCAACTGCCCTTCGATGAAGCGCGGATTGACCGCGCGGGCGCG
>NZ_BAMP01000186.1 GCF_000615975.1 Nitratireductor aquibiodomus NL21 = JCM 21793
CCCGTCGCATGCGCGCCACCAGCCGCACCGGCCCCACCGCGTCGAGCAGCCGGATCGCCGGCACGTTGAGCGACATCTGCAAGGCCGTTCGCACCGAAACATCACCCTGATAGGCCATGTCGAAATTGCGCGGGCGATAGCCCGAGAAATTGCCGGGCCTGTCCTCGATCATGGTTTCCTGCATCACCAGCCCTTCCTCGAAGGCAAGGCCATAGATGAAGGGTTTGAGCGTGGAGCCCGGCGAACGCTCCGCCACGCTCATGTCGATCCAGCCGGCGCGCGCGGCATTGAAATAGCCCGCCGATCCCACTCGCGCGAGCACCGCTCCGGTCTGCGCATCCGCAAGCATCATCGCCACGGAAACGCGTGGACCGAGCCTACGCGCAGCCTTGGCGGCAACTTCCTCAAGACCCGCCTGCGCGGAGCGGCTTATGGTCAGGCGATGCACACGCTTTTCAGGCTCCTTCCGCACCACCGCATCGGCCAGGTGTGCTGCATAGGCGGGCATGGGAAGGCGCCGTCCGGCAAGCTTCGCCTCAGACGCTCGCGCCACCTCGCTCTCGACGATCACCCCCGCGCCAGCCATGCGTGCCAACACACGATCGCGCGCGGCTTTTGCGATCTTGGGGTGCCGGTCGGGCCGGCGCGCCTCCGGCGATTGCGGCAGGGCGACCAGAAGAGCGGCCTCCTCCAGCCCCAGCTTGTGCGGCCCCTTGCCGAACCAGGCGAGGCTTGCCGCGCGCACCCCTTCAAGATTGCCGCCATAGGGCGCGAGCGTCAGATAGCGCTCCAGTATTTCCCGCTTGGAAAGCCTGCGTTCGATCTGAAGCGCCCGCGCGATCTGCCGGAACTTGGCGCTGAAGCTGCGCGCCTCGCGCGGCTCGGTAAGGCGTGCAAGCTGCATCGACAGGGTTGAACCGCCCGAGACGATGCGCCCGTTCCACAAGAGCTGCAATGCGGCGCGGCCAAGCGCGCGCATGTCGACGCCCGGATGCGACCAGAAGCGCTTATCCTCATAGGCGACCAGCATCTTGAGAAACTGCGGATCGAGCGTGTCGATATCCGCCGGCAGACGCCAGCGCCCGTCGGACGCCGCATAGGCCCGCAGCAGCGCGCCGTCGCGGTCGAG
>NZ_BAMP01000185.1 GCF_000615975.1 Nitratireductor aquibiodomus NL21 = JCM 21793
CTCCCGCTCGGCAGGGTGCCGCTCGGCCGTCGACTCCCGCTCCGGACGTAGCCCGGCGCGCTCGGCCGGAATCTCGATCTCGCTGCGGATGCCCATTTGCTCGGCAATCCCGCGCCGTTCGGCAAAGTCGCGGGTATAGTCGAGCGTCGTTTCCTTCGCGCCCGACCGGGATAGGCGGCGTTCTAGCTGGCTATAGGCCAGCTCGCCGGCGTCCTGAACCTTCCATGTGTTCCGGTGCGTCTGCGTGCCATCCGGCAAGGTGACGGGGGTGGAGCCTAGATGTTGAAGGCCGATCTTCTCCCCGATCTCCGGCGCGGCCTCCTTCATGGCGCGCTCAAGATCGACGCCCCATAGGGTGCGCTGCTCGCCCTTGTCGCTTTCCAGCGTCACGAAATAGCTGTCGGACTTTTGCGGATCATGCTCATAGGGCGCGGCCCCATGCTCGACCAGCCGGCCGGCATTGGTGAACTCGTCCTGTGCCGCGTAGAGCTGCACGCCGTCACGATGCCGGGTCATGGCGACATAGGTTAGATGACGGTCCATCGTCCCCGACGCGAGCACATAGGACCGATCGACCGTCGCGCCCTGGTTCTTGTGAATCGTCGTCGCATAGCCGTGGTCGATCGCCTGATAGTCGCCCATCGGCACGGAAACGCTGTCGCCCCGGCCGTCGAGCGTGGCAACGATCCGCCCCGGCTCGACATGATCGACCGTCGCGAGCATCCCGTTTTTCACGCCAAGGTCGCGGTTGTTCTCAAGGAACACGATGCGGTCGCCCGGCGCGAACTCCCGCTTGCCGTCATTGGTCTGGAAAGTAAGCGCGCCGGCGTCTGAGCCCACGGCGAGCACGTTGCCCTGGGCCAACTCGCCCCGGTCCTGTAGCTCGGCCCGGATCGCGTCATTGATGGCGCGAACATCGGCCCGGCGATGCGCCATCGCAACCCGGGTGCCGTCCGGACGCTGATCGCGATCGGCAAGATAATCGCGCACGATCTCGCCGCGCGCGCTCTCGCCGGCCTCAGTAAAGCTGATATTGCCGCGATCCCGATAGGCCGCCAGCCCCTCGGCAGTCCGGTGTGTGGCGAAGTCAACCGACGCCTCCCGCTGCCAGTCCACTCGCTGCCGGCGAA
>NZ_BAMP01000184.1 GCF_000615975.1 Nitratireductor aquibiodomus NL21 = JCM 21793
TTTCGTGTGCGGCGCGGCGGTCGCGCCGCTCGCGCGTCTTGGCGATGACGGTCTGGCGCACGCCATTGCCGGCCATGTTTCCGCCGAACCCGGCCACCGGAAACTGCTTGCCGAACTCGGCCTCAGGCCGCTGCTCGATCTCGACATGCGGCTTGGCGAAGGGTCCGGCGCGTGCCTTGCCATCAACATTCTGCGCGGCGCGCTTGCCTGCCATAACGGCATGGCGACCTTCGCCGAAGCCGGCGTTTCGGACGGTTGACCATGCGCACGCTCTCGCTCATCGGCATCGGCACGGGCAATCCCGAACACATGACGGTTCAGGGCATCAACGCGCTGAATCGGGCCGACGTGATCCTCATTCCCCGCAAGGGGGAAGCGAAGGAGGATCTGGCCGATCTGCGCCGTGTCATCTGCGAGCGGTTTCTGGAAGGCGGCACGACGCGGATCGTGGAGTTCGATCTGCCGGTGCGCGATGCGGACAATCCCAGCTACCGCCGGGGCGTGGACGACTGGCACATGGCCATCGCCCGCGCCTATGGCGATCTGCTTGCGGCGCACACGGGCGAGACGGGCCGTGCGGCCTTTCTCGTCTGGGGCGATCCTTCGCTTTACGACAGCACGCTGCGCATCGTCGAGCACATGCGCCGCGAGACGGCGCTTGCGGTCGCGCTGGAGGTGGTGCCGGGCATCACCAGCATTCAGGCGCTCGCGGCCAGTCACCGCATGCCGGTCAACACGATCGGCGGTTCGGTGCTGATAACCACGGGAAGACGGCTGAAGGCGGAAGGCTTTCCGCCCAACGCCGACACGCTTCTCGTCATGCTCGACGGCGACTGCGCCTTCCGCACGCTCGATGCCGACGCTACGAGATTTACTGGGGTGCGTATCTGGGCACGGCGGATGAGCTTCTGATTAGTGGGCTGCTGGGGGAGGTGATGGAGCAGATTGTGGAGACGCGGGCCAGAGCGCGGGAAGACAAGGGCTGGATCATGGATACCTATCTCTTGCGGGTCAGGGGGTAGGTTCGGCGGACTTCATCCCGCCCTCGCCCTTCGACAAGCTCAGGATGAGGGCTGTGTGGGCGCTTCACCTTTCTGTGGCGAGGGGGCTGAATTATACCCGTTTCCGCTCAACAGGGTTTCTAACCACGATCCATG
>NZ_BAMP01000183.1 GCF_000615975.1 Nitratireductor aquibiodomus NL21 = JCM 21793
TTCCGCTGCGCGAACCGGGCGCACGGGCCGTCATGTGACGGTTACCGTTCCGGGCGGACCGCTCGACATTCTCTGGCGGGAAGACGATCACGTGATCATGACCGGCCCCGCCGAATGGGAGTTCTCCGGCCGCTTCGACCCCGCCACCGGGGCCTGGGAGCGCGAGACCGAGGGAGCAGCCTGAATGGCGGTGGATGTTCTGACATTCGGGTGCCGGCTCAACGCTTACGAGTCCGAGGTCATCAAGCGCGAGGCCAAGGATGCCGGGCTTGAGGAACTGGCGGGCGGCGCGGTCGTCGTCAACACCTGCGCCGTCACCGGCGAGGCGGTGCGCCAGGCGCGTCAGGCGATCCGCAAGGCGCGTCGCGAGAACCCGGACGCCCGCATCATCGTCACCGGCTGCGCGGCGCAGACTGAGCCCGGCACCTTCGATGCCATGAACGAGGTGGATCTCGTTCTCGGCAATGAGGAAAAGCTCAAGGCCCACAATTACCGCGCCCTGCCGGATTTCGGCGTGAACCAGTTCGAGAAGGTGCGCGTCAACGACATCATGGAGGTGCGCGAGACCGCATCGCACATGGTCGAATCCATTGAGGGCCGCGCCCGCGCCTTCGTGCAGGTGCAGAATGGCTGCGACCACCGTTGCACCTTCTGCATCATCCCCTATGGCCGGGGCAATTCGCGCTCCGTGCCGATGGGTGCCGTTGTCGATCAGGTGCGCCAGCTCGTCGGCAATGGCTATGGCGAAGTGGTGCTCACCGGCGTGGACCTGACAAGCTTCGGAGCCGATCTGCCGGGCAGCCCGCGCCTTGGGCGGCTTGTTTCGACCCTGTTGCGCGAAGTGCCGGAACTGAAGCGCCTGCGCCTTTCCTCCATCGATTCCATCGAGGCGGATGAGGAATTGATGCGCGCGCTGGCGGAGGAAGAGCGGCTGATGCCGCATCTCCATTTGTCGCTGCAGCATGGCGACGACATGATCCTGAAGCGCATGAAGCGCCGCCATCTGCGCGCTGATGCCATTGAATTTTGCCACCGCGTGCGCGCGCTGCGCCCCGACGCAGTGCTCGGCGCCGATATTATCGCCGGTTTCCCGACCGAAACCGATGCCATGTTCGAGAATTCGCTGAAGATCGTCGAGGAATGCGGGCTCACGCATCTCCACGTCTTCCCCTTCAGCCCGCGCGAGGGCACGCCGGCAGCACGCATGCCGCAGCTCGACCGCGCGCTG
>NZ_BAMP01000182.1 GCF_000615975.1 Nitratireductor aquibiodomus NL21 = JCM 21793
CGGGCCGAAGCGCTGATCGAAGCCGAGCGCGCCACGGCCGCCGAACAGGGACGCGAGCAGCGCCGCCGCTTCCTCACGCCGGGCAGCGGCTACCAGCCCGGCAATGCGCAAATGTTCAACGGCAACAACTGACCGGCAGGAGGGACCGCCCATGGACGGCAAGATGCTGGCCCGACTTGCGGCCGTCATATTCGTCGCCATCGCCATCACCGCCACGGTGATCGAGATGACCCGCAAGGACGAGCCGGCACCAGCCCGTCCGGCCCCGGCGCTACAGCCCTCGGCCGATCCGCTGCGTCAAAGCCTGCGCCGGTGCCAACGGCTCGGCGAAGCCGCCGTGAGCGATCCCGCGTGCCTTTCGACCTGGGCCGAAAACCGCGACCGCTTCCTTGGCCGGACGCCCGCGCCCGTTGCCCCACCGCAGAACGGGGGACAGTGAGGCATGGGCGGAACCGGCGTCATAGACAGCTTCCTCGGCGTATTCACGTCCTATATCGACAGTGGGTTCGGGTTGCTCGGCGGCGAAGTCGCCTTCATCGCCACCACGCTTATCGTCATCGACGTGACGCTGGCCGCCCTGTTCTGGAGCTGGGGCGCGGACGACGACATACTGGCGAGGCTCATCAAGAAAACCCTGTTCATCGGGGTATTCGCCTATCTCATCGGCAACTGGAACGGTCTGGCGAAGATCGTCTTCGACTCGTTCGCCGGCCTCGGGCTGCAAGCCTCGGGAACCGGCTTCTCGGCCGCAGACCTCATGCGTCCCGGCCGTGTCGCGCAGACCGGCCTCGATGCCGGGCGGCCGCTGCTCGACTCCATTTCCGACCTCATGGGCTACTGGAGCTTCTTCGAGAATTTCATCCAGATCGCGTGCTTGCTGTTCGCCTGGGCCTTGGTTCTGCTCGCCTTCTTCATCCTCGCCGTCCAATTGTTCGTCACCTTGATCGAGTTCAAGCTGACCACCTTGGCGGGGTTCGTCTTGATCCCGTTCGGGCTGTTCGGGAAAACGGCGTTCATGGCCGAGCGCGTGCTTGGCAACGTCGTGTCATCCGGCATCAAAGTGCTGGTCTTGGCCGTCATCATCGGCATCGGCAGCACCTTGTTCTCGCAATTCACGGCCGGCTTCGGCGGCGCGACGCCGACCATAGACGACGCCATGGCGATTGTGCTGGCGGCGCTCTCGCTCTTGGGATTGGGCATATTCGGCCCCGGCATCGCTCGGGCCTTGTCAGCGGCGGGCCGCAACTCGGAGCAGG
>NZ_BAMP01000181.1 GCF_000615975.1 Nitratireductor aquibiodomus NL21 = JCM 21793
CGCCTGTTCCGCGCCCGACCCAATCCGCGCCCCCGCCTCCGAAAAGAGCCGCGGCCAGCGCGGCAGCGGCGGTGGTGTTGCCAATGCCCATTTCACCGAGCGAAACGAGATCGGCCCCCTCCGGAACCGCACCGAAACCGGCCTCGACAGCGCGCAGGAAATCGGCCTCGTCCATGGCCGGCGCTTGCGTGAAATCCGCCGTGGGGCGCTCGATTTCCAGCGGCGTGACGGTGAGGCTCGCGCCGGCCTGCTTTGCCAACTGGTTGATGGCCGCACCGCCGGCGGAAAAATTCGCCACCATCTGCGCCGTCACCTCTGCCGGAAAGGCCGAAACGCCCCGCGCGGTCACGCCATGAGAGCCGGCAAAGATCAACACATGCACTTCGTCGAGCGCCGGCTTCTCGCGCCCCTGCCAGCGGGCAAGCCGGATGGCCGCTTCTTCAAGCCGGCCTAGGCTGCCGGGCGGTTTGGTGAGCACGGCCTGACGGGCCGCTGCGGCCTGTGCGGCGTTTTCGTCGCCTGAAGGCCGGTCGTTGCAGGCGGTGCGCAGATCGTCGATCGAGAGAAAGCGGGGCATGGATATCCTTCAGATGAAATGCGTGACGCAGGCGAGAAGCAGAACGGTTTCGGCCAGTTGCTGCAATGTGCCGAGCACATCGCCCGTCTGCCCGCCGATCTGTTTTTCGGCGAGCCATTTGATGAAAAAGAGCGCCGCCGCCAGAAGCAGCACGCCAATGAGCGCAAAGCCGGGACCGGGAACGAGGAGCAGAACGCCGCCAATCGCCAGCGCGACAAGAACGGTGCCTCTCGTCGGTTGCCCGGCGCCCGCCGAAAGCCCGTTGTCCCGCGCGGGCGGCGAAAGGCGCATCAGCGCCGGCATGAGCGCGCGCGAGGCCGTGTGGGCGATCAGCAATGCGGGAATGGCGGCAAGGCCGAGCGCCACGAGCGCCGACCAGCGCATGAGAAACGACAGGATCAGCGCCGCAACGCCATAGGAGCCGATGCGGCTGTCCTTCATGATGGCGAGCTTCTTCTCCCGCGTTGAACCGCCGCCAAAACCGTCGGCCACATCGGCGAGCCCATCCTCATGCAGACCGCCGGTCAAAAGCACGCCCGCGGCAAGCGCGATGGCGGCGGCGATGGTGGCCGGAAGGCCGAGCATGATGGCACCCGCCAAAGCAGCGCTGCACACCGCACCAACAAAAAGGCCGGCAAGCGGTGCCGCCCATTGTGCGTTGGCGAAACCATGCGCGGGCATCTCGAACGCGGGCAGCGGAAGGCGCGTGTAGAAGCCGAGGCAGGCGGCAATGTCGCGAAACGGGTTGTGGAAACCGGCCATCGCTTCAACTCCGCGCGATGGCGTGGAAATAGGTGCCGGAGACCATCCCGCGCCGCGCG
>NZ_BAMP01000180.1 GCF_000615975.1 Nitratireductor aquibiodomus NL21 = JCM 21793
CGGGCCCGCGCGCAGGCGTCGCCGCAGGCGCGCCCATGCCTGCCGCGCAACAAGGCCCCACAGCTCGTGGGGGGAGTGTCCCCGTGCTTGATCCAACGACCGACTTTTCTTTCCGTGACCCCAAATCAGGCGAGAGTCTAAATGATTCAAGGATTTGTGCGAAGTTGAAATATATCAGCACGCACAGATGGCAGGACCAGCTCAGGGCTTGCGTATCAGACGGGCGGCGAAGAAGCCGTCGAGCCCCTGCGCCAGCGGTTCCTCACCAAGCCTGTCGGCAGGCGTCGTGCGCAGGAAACCCTGCGGTGTGACGAAGCTGGCGATGCCGGGCAATTCATCGGGCTGGATGGGATCGAGCGCCACGTGCGAGGTTTCTGCCAGGAAGGCTTCGAGCATCACCTCGCCTTCGGTGGGATCGAGCGAGCAATTGGAAAAAACGATCCGGCCACCGGGCTTGACCAGCGTCACCGCGTGGTCGAGCAGCGCGCGCTGCAGGCTGGCGAGCTTCTCGATGTCTTCGGTCGTCTTTGTCCACGGCACATCCGGATGTCGCCGCACCGTGCCGGTGGAGGAGCAGGGGGCATCGATGAGGATGGCATCGAACGGGGTTTTGGGCTCGAATTTGCGGATGTCGGATTCGACGATCTGCGCTTCGAGGCGGAGGCGCTTCAGGTTTTCGGCAAGGCGTTTGAGCCGGCTTTTCGACAGGTCGACTGCGGTGACGTCTGCGCCGGCATGGATGAGCTGTGCGGTTTTGCCGCCGGGGGCGGCGCAGAGGTCTGCCACACGTGCGCCGGCGATGTCGCCGAGCAGTTTCGCGGGCAGGCTGGCGGCTGCGTCCTGCACCCACCATGCGCCTTCCTCGAAGCCCGGGAGCGTGTCGACGCCGGCCTCAAGCTTTGCGATGCGTACCGTTCCGGTGGGCAGGACGATGCCGCCCAGCGCCTCGGCCCAGCGTTGGGGGTCTTGCCTGATGGTGAAGTCCACCGGCGGTTCCAGCCGGTGCATGGCGAGGATGGCGGCGGTCTTTTCCGCGCCATAGGCCGCTTCCAGTCTCGCGGCAAACCAGTCCGGCGCTTCGCGCGTCTGGGCCAGCGCGGCGGGCAGTGCGCGCGCCTTCACGCGGATCAGATTGCGCAGCACGCCGTTGACGAGGCCTGAAAACCGGGCGAGGCGAGGGTCGCTCTTTGCCTGGGTCACGGCGAGGTCGACGGCGGCGCTGTCGGGCACGTCGAGAAACAGGATCTGCGCTGCGGCCACGTGCAATGCGTGCGAGAGCGCGCGGGCATTGGCCGGCAAAGGGCGCTCGAGACGGCGCGCGAGCAGGGCCTCGATGGTGCTGCGATGGCGCAGGGCGCTCATCAGGATGGCGCGGACAAGTGACCGGTCACGCGCATCGAGCGCGCGGAAATTCGGCTGGCCATGGGCGGGGTCGGTGAGACCGTCGAGCGAGGCGTGCGCATCCACCACGGCGGCGAGCAGTTTCGTGGCCACGCGGCGCGTCTCAAGGCCGGGCTTGTCGGAGAGGCTCAGGCGTGG
>NZ_BAMP01000179.1 GCF_000615975.1 Nitratireductor aquibiodomus NL21 = JCM 21793
CGCCGGGGGCGCTGGTCGGCGACGGTTGCCGGGCTTGCCGGCGGGCTGGTGGACGAGGCGCTGATGCGCGTGGTTGACGCGTTTCAAATCGTGCCGGGGTTCCTTCTGGCGCTGGCCTTTGTCAGCGTCACCGGGGCGTCGCTTCCGGTGATCATATTCGCCATTGCCCTTGGCGCGTGGACCGGGCCGGCGCGACTGGTGCGGGCGGAAGTCCTGTCGATCCGCGAGCGCGACTATGTGGCGGCGGCGCGGGTGATCGGCATGCACCCGGCCGAGATTGCTTTGCGCGAAGTGCTGCCCAATGCGCTGCCGCCAGTTCTGGCGCTAACGGCGGTGATCGTCGCCACGGCGGTTCTGGTGGAGGCCGCACTTTCGTTTCTCGGGCTTGGCGATCCCAATGTGGTGACTTGGGGCTCGATGATCGCCGAGGGGCGCAACGTGCTGCGCACCGCGCCGCATCTTTCCATCGTGCCGGGGCTGGGGCTCGTGGCCACGGTGCTTGGCGTTTATCTTCTGGGCGAGGGGCTGGCCGACGCGATGGCGGGCCGCAAGGGGCGCGGATGAGCGCGCCGCTGGCCGAAATCCGGGGCCTCTCCGTTTCCTATGGGCGTGACGATGCGCGGCGTTTCGCGCTTCAGGACGTCGATCTCGACATTGCGAAAGGCCACAGGCTGGCGGTGATCGGCGAGAGCGGGTCGGGCAAGAGCACGCTGGCGCTGGCGCTCGCGGGGTTGCTGCCGCCGCAGGCGCGGATTGAAGGCAGCATTGGCTGGCCGGGCCTTGCCCATTCGCCCGTGGCGGGGCGCGACATTGGCATGGTGTTTCAGGATCCTGGCGGCAGCCTCAACCCCGTTCTGACCATTGGCGAACAGGTGGCGGAAGGCGCGGTGCGTCATCTGGGGCTTGGCTGGCGTGCGGCGCGGTCGCATGCGCTGGCGCTGCTTGAGCGGGTGCGTATTCCCGATCCGCAGGCAGCACTTCGCGCCTATCCGCATCAGTTTTCCGGTGGGCAGCGCCAGCGCATCGCCATTGCCGCCGCCATTGCGGCAAAGCCGGGGCTGCTGATCGCCGACGAGCCCACCAGCGCTCTCGACATGGTGGTGCAGGCCGAGATCGTGGCGCTGCTCGACACATTGGTGCGCGAGGCCGGCATGACGCTGATCTTCATCACGCATGACATTGCGCTTGCCTCCGGCTTTGCCGACGAAATCGCCGTGTTTCAGCGGGCGCGGTTGGTGGAGAAAGGTCCGGCGCAGGCGGTTCTGACGAAGCCGGCGCATGCCTATACGAAGCACCTTCTTGCCGCGCAGATCGATTTTTCGACGCGGCGCCTGATCGACGGGGTGGGCGATGCCTGAGCCGCTTCTCGTTGCGCAGAACCTCTGCAAGACCTTCACAAGCCGTGGGCGCAGGGTGACCGCACTTGACGATGTGAGCCTGACGCTTGCTCCCGGCGAAACGCTCGGGCTGGTGGGCGCGTCCGGCAGCGGCAAGTCGACGCTCGCGCGGGTGCTGCTCAGGCTTTTGCCGGCCGATGCGG
>NZ_BAMP01000178.1 GCF_000615975.1 Nitratireductor aquibiodomus NL21 = JCM 21793
CAGGTCCGTGGCCGAGCGCGCCTGTTCCGAGCGGGTCAGGCAGTGTGTCGCCGCCGCCTGCAATGCAGCGTCATCGGCAATGACAAGCGGCAGGCCGAGCGCCGTTGCCGCATCCGTCAGGCCGGGCTCGTCCCGTTTCCGTGGCACGGTCGCCAGCGCGTCGAGCCTGTCCCGTGTGATCTCATGTGTTGTCAGGGCGGCGTCGAGTGCGGCAAGAACGGCCTCGCGCGAAACGCCTTTTCTGGCTCCAAACCCGGCGCAGATCATGGCTTCCTCCAGCGCCATTGAAGCACCGGCATGGCCGGGCGCAGCGCCCTCATGGTGCCAACGGGCGCGGCACGCGCGATGGCGATCTCGATCAGCTCTCCGCCGTTCCGCCCATGGCAGTCGATCAGAAGCGCCTGCGTTTCGAGCGTCACCCCGTTTGCGACAAGACGCCCCCCGGTTCCAAGAGCGGCAATCGCCGCCTCCATCAGCCCAGGCGCAGTCGCCCCGCCACCGATAAAAACCACATCTGGCGCGGCAAGGCCCGCGAGCGCGGCGGGAGCCTTTCCCTCAACCACGGTGAGCTGCGGCACGCCCATGCGCTCCGCGTTGCGGGCAATGCGCGCC
Source organism: Nitratireductor aquibiodomus NL21 = JCM 21793 (assembly GCF_000615975.1). Classification (GTDB taxonomy): domain Bacteria; phylum Pseudomonadota; class Alphaproteobacteria; order Rhizobiales; family Rhizobiaceae; genus Nitratireductor; species Nitratireductor aquibiodomus. Next base: position 613 of record NZ_BAMP01000178.1, read on the forward strand.
GCCCGCTCCCTATCCGCCTCGATGGCGATGGCGCTGAGCGACGAATGCTGCCGCAGCCACTCGATGGAAATCGAGCCTGAACCCGCTCCGATATCCCAGAGGCGTTCACCGCGTTTCGGGGCAAGGGCTGACAAGGTGACGGCCCGCATCTCGGATTTGGTGATCTGCCCGTCATGCTCGAAAAGCCCGTCTTCAAGCCCGGTTCCAAGCGGCAGGATGCGCGCATCCTCATCCGCCGCCACCTCGATGGCGACCAGGTTCAGACCATCGAATTTTTCTGCGGAAAGCGCGGAAGCCATGAAGCTGACCTGCCGTTCGCGCGGTCCGCCCAGCGCTTCCAGCACGTGAAAGCGCGAGGGGCCAAAACCCTCTTTGGTGATCAGCTCTGCAATCGCAGCCGGAGCCGCGCCATCGGAGGTGAGCGCTAGAATGCGCGCGCCGGGATGCAGCAGCGGGCGGATCGGCGCGATGGGCCTGCCATGCAGCGAAACCGTCTCGACCGCTTGCAGCGGCCAGCCAAGCCGGGCAGCAGCAAGAGCGAAGGAAGACGGGGCGGAAAAAACACGCATTTCCTCTGCCGGGATTCGCCGCGCCAGCGTCGCGCCAACGCCGAAATGAAACGGGTCGCCGGAGGCGAGCACGCAGATATTCTTGCCCCTCAGCGCTTCGATTTCATCGACCGCCTTATCGAAAGGCGAGGGCCATTGCCGCCGCTCGCCCGCAATCTCGTCTGCCGCAAGTTCAAGATGCCGCGCACCGCCGAAGACGATCTCCGCATCGGCAATCGCTCTGCGTGCTTCGTCACCGAGCCCCGCCAACCCATCCTCGCCGATCCCCACGATGGCAAGCCAGCGCTGAGAGCTTTCCGCCTGACTGCAAAATGCTCTAGAAGACGTCATGGCGAACCGAACCCTTCTCATTCTTGGCGGAACCGGCGAGGCGCGGCGGCTGGCAGCGCGGCTTTGCG
>NZ_BAMP01000177.1 GCF_000615975.1 Nitratireductor aquibiodomus NL21 = JCM 21793
CTCACGACCAGGGGCCTTTGCGCCCTTTGGCGTCACGGCCCCAGCGGGGGTCGGATTTGGGCTGGGGTTGGGACCGGGGTTCGGGCGCTTCGGTCCGTGTTCCCCATGGACCGTGGTCTTCCTCACGGCGTTGCGGCTCAGGCGTCGCGCGCATTTCGCCCGCCATCGCCTGAAGCGCGGCGATGCGGTTGTCCGTATCGGGGTGGGTGGAAAACAGATTGTCCATGCGCTCGCCCGAGAGCGGGTTGATGATGAACATATGCGCGGTGGCCGGATTGCGCTCGGCATCCTGGTTGACCACCTGCTTTGCACGCCGGGCGATCTTGTCTAGCGCTGAGGCGAGCCACAGCGGGTTGCCGCAGATCTCCGCGCCGCGCCGGTCGGCGGAATATTCGCGGGTACGGCTGATGGCCATCTGCACCATCATGGCGGCGAGCGGTGCGACGATCATCGCCACAAGAACGCCGACAAAGCCAAGCGGGTTGTTGTTGTCACGGTTGCCGCCGAAGAAGAAAGCGAAATTGCCGAGCATGGAAATCGCGCCGGCCAGCGTCGCGGTGATGGTCATGGTGAGCGTGTCGCGGTTCTGCACATGGGCAAGCTCGTGCGCCATGACACCGGCCACCTCCTCATAGCTTAGCCGGTCGAGCAGGCCGGTGGTGGCGGCGACCGCCGCGTTCTGCGGGTTGCGACCGGTGGCGAAGGCGTTGGGCTGGTCGTTCTGGATCAGATAGACGCGCGGCATGGGAAGGCCAGCCCGCGCCGCCAGATCGCGCACGATGCCGAAATACTCCGGCGCGTTGCGCTCATCGACCTCGACGGCATTGTGCATCCGCAGCACCATCTTGTCGGCATTCCAGTAGCTGAACAGGTTCATGCCTGCGGCGATCAGGAAAGCGATCATCATGCCGCCTGTGCCCCCGATCAGATAGCCCACGCCCATGAAGAGGGCCGTCATCAGGGCCAGGAGCATCGCGGTGCGTATCATGTTCATTGTCGTCTCAAGCTCCAGAATGAGGCTGCGCCGGGCATTTTCGAACGCGCGACCAATCGCTTATATGATGGGGAACGCGCTTCGTGTATTCAATATTTCCCCGTTTTCGAGAGGAAGTTGCCGTGAAAGACGAGACGGACAGACAGGAAGATGCACCGGAAAAGGTTCTCTCGCCGGCAGCCAGGCGTGCGCTTGCGGAAGCCGAGGCCCGGCGCAGGGCCTATGAGGCAGAAGCCGCAAAGGCTCCGAAGGAACTTGGCGGGCGCGGAGGCCATGACCCGGCGCGCTATGGCGACTGGGAAGTGAAGGGCATCGCAACGGATTTCTGATTCCGATTGCGCAATGCGCATTAGAGGAATATATTCCTCTAATGCTTCATTTCTTCCACAAAGCATTTGTTGCGCTATTGCTTGCCGGTGCGTTGAGCGCTCAACCGGCGGCCTTTGCGGCGCGCAGGGAGGTGATCTCCGGACCGGTGGAAGCCCGTGTTCTGCGCGTGATCGACGGGGACACTTTTGTTGCCGAGGCGCACGTCTGGCCGGGGCAGCGCATCAGGGTCAGCGTGCGTATCCGTGGTGTGGATGCGCCGGAGCTGCGCAGCCG
>NZ_BAMP01000176.1 GCF_000615975.1 Nitratireductor aquibiodomus NL21 = JCM 21793
CGGCCGAGCCGCAAGCGAGCGTCAGGCCCGCCCCGCGCTCCCATGTGCGCAGCATCAGCGCATTGTCGGTCGTCACATGCGCGATGGAGATGTTGGCGCGCTCGGGAAAGATCGGATGGTTTTCGAGCAGCGGTCCGAAGCGCTCCAGATCGTAGGCGTTGACATCGCCCTCGACCCAGAAAATCGCATGCGGATTGCCCATGGAGGCAACCGAGGGCGAATGCAGCACCGGCGCATCGATGGGCCCGGCCTGCAACTCGATCATGCGCGTGTCGCGGAACTCTTCGGCCAACGGAATGTCCTGCCAGCCCAACCGTGGCTTGCCCATATCGACCGAGATCAGGCCGTCTTCATGCTCCTCGGCATTGAGGATGCCGGCGACGGTCTGGAAGGTGAAGACTTTCTGCCCCGTTTCGGCGGCGAGCGCCTGCACGACACAGCGTGTACCATTGCCGCAGGCTGGGCCTGGCTGCCATCGGAATTGATGATTTCGATATAGTTGTGGGTGCCGGCTACGCGCGGATCATGGATCGCCATGATCTGGTCGAACCGGGTCGCGGGATCGGCGTTGAGCACGCGCGCGGCCTCGGGCGTCACCCGGTCCGCACGGCCACGCATGTCGGCAACGATGATTGCGTTGCCGAGGCCGTTCATCTTCGCGAATGCTGCCTCAAGCGCCATTGCGGCTCCAAAACCTTATGTCTCAGGCGCCTATATGGCTGATGACAGGCAAAATTACCAGACGAACGGCCCCATCAATCGTGCATCAGATCCGGCGCGATGTCAGGCTATCGCCACAATACCGAGGACCGCGAGAAGGAAGAGAACCAGAACCACGGCGATCAGAACTTTCGCGCCGGTCATTGCCGCTCCTGCAAGGCTGTTCATGCCGAGAAGACCCGCGACGGCGGCGACGATCAAAAGAATGAGAATCCATTTCAGCATTGTTTGCCCTCCGTTAAGGCGCTCGATCGCCGTGTGCCCACCCCGACGCACAAAGGATGATCGAAGCTGTTGATGGAGCATCGGAATAATCCAAAAACCGGATTCCACGTTCCGATTCGGTGCTCGAGCGCCGGTTGAGAAGCTTCAACGCGGAAAGCGGTCTCCGGTTCCAGTGCATCCGCTGAGCACCGCTCAGGAGTGTTGCCAATAAGAAACAGTCACGGACCCATGTGGCTGAAACCGGTTCTTAACCATGGCTGGGCTGTTATAATTGCAAAAGTTCGCCACGATCTGGCGCTTCAAATGGAACTCATTTGTATTTCAGTGCATTGGACGCTGTAACGGAGAGACGGCATGCCACACAACAAGTTTGCAATTCTGGCTGTAACGCTTCTGGCTGCGGGTCTGGCCGGCTGTCAGAGCGACCGCTTCTCACCGATGGCCACGCGGGCCCCTGACCCGCTGCCCTCCGCGCCCTCCGGCACGGTGACGTCGAACCAGCTCCCGCCTCCGTCGAGCCCGACCGCAAATCCGTCGCAGTTCCCTGAAGCGCCCCAGCAGGAAACGCAGGTGGCAGCCCTTGATCCGAACGCGGCTGCCAATGCACCCGACGTTTCAACCGGCGCCGTTGCCGGCGTCTGGAGCGTCAATGTCGCCGGCCAGTCGTGCCGGGTCG
>NZ_BAMP01000175.1 GCF_000615975.1 Nitratireductor aquibiodomus NL21 = JCM 21793
GCGGCGACATAGGCGCGGGTTTCGGGAGGCAGCGCGCGGCCCGTCGCAAGGTGTTCGTCATAGCGGCCGGGGCCGGCATTGTAGGCCGCGAGCATGGCGGCCACATTGCCGTAGCGATCGAACATTTCGCGCAGATAGGCAGCGCCCGCGAGGATATTGTCGCGCGGGTTGTAAGGGTCGCGGCCGAGTCCATGACGTATGCGCAGCTCCGCCCATGTGTCGGGCATCACTTGCATCAACCCCATTGCTCCGGCCGCGGAAATTGCGCGCACGTCGCCGGCACTTTCCGCGCGCAGCACCGCGACGATCCAGCCTCGGGGATGCCGAAACGCTGCGCGGCTTCCGCAATGTGAGCAGCATGGGGATGGATGCCGACCGGCTGCACCATCGGCGTCGATTGCGCAACCGCCATCGCCGATCCGCTGCCGAGCGACAGCACGCCGGCCGCCAGAAGAACGGCACAACGCAATGCCGCCCTGTCTCCACCACGACGCCAGCCTGCCAGCGTGCTCGCTGCGGTCAAGGGCAAGGCGCAAGCGCCGGCCGGTGGCCGCCCTTGACCTTCGCTGCGCGCGCCGGCCGTCCTACGCCCGAGCGGGACGACGGGATGAGATGGCCTTTCCGCGAACAACGGATGAGGGCTTTGAGCGCGGGGATGACGCAGGAACGCACGGCCTTAGTCCCGCTCGTCGCGCTGCTTGGGGCGGCTCCAGTGCAGCGATCACAATGCGCCAGCATCGTCGTCACGGAACAGGTTGGCGCGGATCGGCTGCGGCAAGGCGGGATCGTCCAGCAGCACGGAAAGGTATTCGCCGGCCTTCTCGCCGGTGCGCTTCCAGGCCGCGCCCACTTCCGGGCCATCGTCGGCACCGTGATGAACACGATAGTCGGGGGCGTTCTCCGCGTCCGCTCCTTCGGCGGGGGTGATTGTGAGTTCGCGGTAGAGGGTGAGCGTGTGGACGCGGCCGACAAAGCCGGATTCCTCGCGGGTGAATTGACCGATCTGGGGCATGGAAAGTCTCCTGTGGTTGGGGGTGGACATGCGGGGTCAGTGCGTCGGCGCGCGCCATTCAAAGCGGCCGTCGCCTTCCTCATCGGTCCAGAGCGGCAGCGCGCGGCCGATGACGGAATTTGCGGGGATGGGTCCGAAGTAACGGCCGTCCAGGCTGTCTCGGACCTCCCAATTCATGAGGAAGATTTCGCCGTCGCCGATGGTGCGGCATCCCTGCCATACGGGCAGATCGCGGCCCATCCGGTCGCGGTCGAGCGCATCGCCCATCTCCACGCCATCGACGGTGATGGTGGATTGCAGGCGGCAAACCTGCTGTCCCGGCAGGCCGAGAACGCGCTTCAACAGCGGGACGCCGCGCCCGACATAGCCGCGCTCGACCATGAATCCGGCAAGCGGTTCGGGCGGCATGACGGCGACCAGCTCCGGCACGTCGAGCGCGTCGGCCGGCTCGACCGTGTAGAAGCCGACCGGCGCGCTGGCCGTGGCGTTCCAGATCAGTTTCGTCGGCGTTTCGACGGTGCTGGCGGCGGCGATGCCGATGACGGCAAGCGCCGTCACCATGAGGATGCGGCGGCGCGTCATGGGTCGATCCTCCGGCGATGGAGCCATGCGGCGTGCCGCTCGGGCGTGTATTCACGCGGGTCGAGACCGGCGGTCAGCCGGTTGTGGACATGCCGCCAATGCTCCGGCGCGGCGTCGGCCGGATCGAGGCCGAGCGCTTCCACCGCGTCGATGGCGACAAGC
>NZ_BAMP01000174.1 GCF_000615975.1 Nitratireductor aquibiodomus NL21 = JCM 21793
TGGGCGTGGCGCTCGGGGCGCGCTCGCGCAGCATCCGCGCCAGGGCGAACTCGTCCATCTCGCGCGCGAAGGCATTGGCGATGACATAGGCGGCGGCCGTGGAGCGGCTGATGCCCGCATGGCAATGCACGACCATCGGCGAGCGCCAGTCCCAGTCGCGGGCGAAATCGAGCAATTGCTCGACCTGATCCAGGGCCGGCGCGATCAGCCCCGGGCGCTGGTCCGTGATGTCGTGCATGGCCAGATGGAGACGTTTCGGAACCGTATCGATCTGGTCAAGAGCGGGCGGTTCACCGCTCGATGTCAAAGAGATCATGTGCCGCGCGCCGGTCGCTTTCAGCATGCGTTCCAGATGCGAAGCGGGGCAGACATAGAGCATCACCGGCTGCTCCCGGGCCAGCTTTCCAGCACCATACGAACGCGCTCGAAAGCCTGATCGTCTCCCGGCAGGCCGATGCGCAGGCAATCGGAACGCTCCGCGAAACGCCGCACGAGAATGCCGTTGCGGCCCAGATGATGGAAGAGCTCTGCCGCTCGGGGATGGCGCAGGAAGCGGAAGAGATCGGTGCCGGCGTCGATCTTCAGTCCTGCGTCGTCGAAAAGGGCATCGAGCCTTATGCGTGCTTGATGAGATCACGCCGCATGGCGCTCTGCCAGTCGCGGTCCGCGAATGCCTCAAGCCCGGCATGAAGCGCCGGCCCTGCAACTGCCCATGGGCCCAGCCATGCGGAAAGTTTCTGCGCAAGCTCTTCCGAAGCAAGTGCGAACCCCAGACGCAGGCCAGCGAGACCGAAGAACTTCCCGAACGAGCGAAGCACCACGATGTTGCCGGCTTCCACATCGCCGGCGAGGCTCTCGGCCTGCGGGCCGACATCCATGAAGGCCTCATCGACCACCAGAATACCGCCATTGCGGCGCAGATTTTCCGCAAGATGGAGCAATTCGCTGCGGCCGATCAGCCGCCCGTCGGGATTGTTTGGATTGACCACCACGGCAAGCCGCGCGCCATGAAGCGCATCGAAACGCTCCACCTCTTCGACCGTATGACCGGCGAGTGCGGCGGCGCGCGCGTGTTCGGCATAGGTGGGACCGAGAATGCGGGCTGGGCCGGGCGCCAGAAGCGACGCGACGAGCGGCAGAAGAAGCTGGCTTCCCGGCGCGGCGATGACATGGGCGGCAGACGGTGCGCCATAATATGCGGCGGCTCGCTCCGTCAGGGCGGCGATGTCAGCCTCTTCGGGCAGGCGCTCGACAGCGCTGGCAGGCAGGGGCGAAAAAGGATAGGGGTTCGGGTTGATGCCGGTGGACAGGTCGAGAAAGGGCATAGGCGCATCTGGAAAGAGCGCCGAAGCCTGTACGAGACTGCCGCCGTGATCGGTCACCCTGTCCGTCGCCCGGTCAGCCAGTCGAGGCCTGATGTCCATTCTGATCGTCCTTTCATCCATGCTGGTCGAGCTCGCCATCGGTTATCCGCAGCGGCTCTTTCGCCTGATCGGTCATCCCGTCACCTGGATTGGCCGTCTTATCGCGCTGGCGGACGCGCGATGCAATGTCGAAACCCTTTCGCCGGGTGCGCGCCGCCTGAATGGCGCGCTCTCGCTGGCCGTCATTCTGATGCTTGCAGGTCTGGCGGGCTGGTTGATCCAGACGGCTCTTTTCGGCTGGGCCGGGCTGCTGGTCGCCGCGCTTGCCGGCAGTTCGCTGATCGCCCAGCGGAGCCTTGCAAGCCATGTGAAAGCGGTGGCGGACGGGCTGGACGCCGGCGGGCTCGCGGAGGCCGAAGAGCGGTTTCG
>NZ_BAMP01000173.1 GCF_000615975.1 Nitratireductor aquibiodomus NL21 = JCM 21793
TCGCACACCGCAGCCGCCATGGCGAAGACGCCCGCATCCCCACCCGAAACGACGGCCACATGCCGGCCTTGGGCCGCCATGGTGAGCGCCGCCTTCGCGCGGGCAAGCTCTTCCCGATTGTCGGAGGCATGGCGGGTCTGGCCATCGTTCAGTTCGAGCCGGTCGAGATACGGGCCATAGCCGAAAAAATCGCTGGCCGCCGCAATCGCCGCCCGCGCCTCCGGCGTCGTCTGGGCCGGCTTTCCGGGGCCGGTGCCGATGATGACGAGACGCCCGCTCATGCCACCGCCTCGCCGGGCTTTGCCTGCCAGCCCGGTCCGAGCACCAGCGAGAAATAGGGGGCCGTGTCGTCAGCCTTGTCGGCGAGCGGGGTCATGCTCGTATTGTCCATCGTGCCGCGCTCCACATAGACGGTGCCGCCAAGCCTGCCGGCGCGAGCCAGCGCCCTGCGGATTTTCGGCAGATTGCGCCCCACCTTCATGATGACGAAGCCTTCCGTGTCGCTCACGCGGCGCGCCAGCTCGTCTTCGGCAAGCGTGCCGGGCAGAACCGTCATGATGTCGTCGCCCTGAACGATGGCGATGCCCGCCTGCGACCAGCAACCCGACATGGCGGTGATGCCCGGGATCACTTCGGTCGGATAGAGCGCGGCAAGCCGCACATGCAGATGCATGTAGGAGCCGTAGAACAGCGGATCGCCCTCGCTCAGAACGGCAACCGTGCGCCCCGCATTCAGATGCGCTTCCACCGCGCGGGCCGAAGCTTCGTAAAAGCCGGTGATGGCCTCGATATAGCGCGGGTCGGCCTTGTCGATCTCGGTGGTGACGGGATACTCGAGCGGCAGTTCCTCGATGCCTTCCGGCAACAGCCCCTCGACCGTGCGGCGGGCATTGCCCTGACGACCACGCTTTGCGAAATGCGCCACCACGTCCGCCCCCTCCAGCGCTTTCAGCGCCTTGACGGTGATGAGTTCGGGATCGCCGGGTCCGGTGCCGACGCCAATCAGGGTTCCGCTCACAGGCCCGCCCTCGCAAGTGCGTTGATGGCCGCCGCCGTCATGGCGCTGCCGCCCATGCGACCACGCACGATGGCGAAGGGAATGCCAAGCCCGCTCTCGGCAAGGGCCTCCTTCGATTCCATCGCGCCGACGAAACCGACCGGCATGCCGATTATGGCAGCGGGTTTCGGCGCACCGGCGCGCAGCATGTCGAGCAGGTAGAAGAGTGCGGTCGGCGCATTGCCGATGGCCACCACCGCGCCCTCCATGTGCTCGCGCCACAGTTCCAGCGCAGCGGCGGAGCGCGTGTTGCCAAGCTTTTGCGCAAGCTCCGGCGTGCGCGCATCGCGCAAGGTGCAGATCACATCGTTTCCGGCGGGCAGCCGCGTGCGGGTCACGCCACGCGCCACCATCTCCGCATCGCACAGGATCGGCGCTCCGGCTTTCAGCGCCGCGCGGCCAGCCGCCACAAACCCCTCGGAAAAGACGAAATGTTCCGCCGCCTCCACAAGCCCACAGGCGTGGATCATGCGGATGGCCACATCGGCCTCTTGCGCGCTGAAACGCGCGAGATCGGCCTCGGCGCGGATGATCGCGAACGACTTTTCATAGATGGCGTTGCCGTCGCGTATGTACTCGGTTTCTTGCATTCAGCCTGACTTTCGAAGAAGGGCGGCGCGCAGCGTCTCGCCGCGCTCGATGAGGAAGGTGCGAAAGCGTTCGGAAGGTTTTGCGCCAACGGAGGAAAGGGTGCAGCCACCTTCCACCGCGATCAGGTTCACAGCCGGCCCGGCGGGCTGGACGCATCCTTTTTCGCAGGCCGAAATGTGAAGGCGGAACGGGCCATCGGGCAAACCCGCCGCAGCCGCCTCGGCGGCAAGCGCCTTCGCATCGAACCGCGCCGA
>NZ_BAMP01000172.1 GCF_000615975.1 Nitratireductor aquibiodomus NL21 = JCM 21793
TGGCGCTTTTGCGGGCGGAACGCTCCCCGTCGCCGCTGGCGAGACGCTCACGGTGATCGTTGGTGAGGCGGGAAAGGCCCACAGCACCGTGCCAACCTATGGCGGCGGCGGTGCCGGTGGCGATGATACGTCGGCTGGAAATCATGATGGAGCCAGTGGAGGTGGTCGTTCAGCCGTCCGTGATTCGGGAGGGGTAGAACTTATAACCGCTGCCGGTGGTGGTGGCTCGGCAGCGGCGACCGCCAGCAATTCAGGAACTGCATTTGTGCGCAGCATGGCTGGTGCAGGCGGTCAGGATGCCGCTTTCTCCTCCGGTTGCAGTGCCGGGGTCGCGGCCTTCGCAGGCACCGACACTGGCGGCGGGGCCGGTGGCGCGGGTGCCCGACCTGGGGTTGATGGCAGTCAGTTTCAGGGCGGCGCTGGCGGCAGCGCATTCATCAACAACACAGGCTCAGGCGGTGGTGGGGGCGGTGGCTTTTATGGCGGCGGTGGCGGTGCAGCGCAGTATCGGCCGGTTACCTGCTCTTCCGCACATCCGCTGAACGGACAGGAGGGCAGTGGCGCGGGCGGTTCAAGCCATTTGTCCAGCAGGGTAACAGGCGGCGTCATTGTAAACGGTGACTGGGAAGCAGCAGGCAATGCGAGCGACGCGCACTATCTCGCGGGCATCGGTGCTGGCGGCCGTCCTTATGGACATGGCGGGTCGGGCCAGGTGATCATTCAATGGCGCGAGCCTGGCTCTCTCGCGCTGGATAAAATCGCCACCCTGAACGACAGCGACGGAGACGCCCAGATCGATACGGGAGAGACCGTTTCCTACAGGTTTCTTGTCACAAACACAGGGCCGTTGGTGCTGAGCGATGTCACCGTTGTCGACGACCTTCTTGCGTCTGCAAACATAACACTGAGCCCGGCACCGCAGACCCTCGCCCCTGGGGCAAGTGCTACCTTCACGGCGGTCTATCAACCATCCCAGAGCGAAATTGATCGCGGGGTGGTCACCAATGTTGCTACCGCCACCGGCATTGATCCGTTCGGCGAGGAGGTGGAAAGTGCCGCGGATTCAGAGACTGTACCGCCGGATCAGACGCCGGAACTGGTGTTTGAAAAGACCGCCAGCCTGGATGATGTCAACGGCAACGGAGCGGTGGATGCGGGTGAGACGATTCGCTACCACTTCCTGGTCGTCAACACTGGTGGCGTAACACTGAGTGATGTTGCGGTTGACGATCCGATGCTTGCGGGTCAGGGCGTGGCGATCGCCCCCGGGCCGCAGATTCTTGTACCGGGTCAGAGCGTGAGCTTCACTGCGAGTTTTGCCGCCACGCAGACCGTGATCGACAATGGTGTCGTCGAGAATACCGCATCGGCGACCGCCCTGAAGCCCGGTGGACAACCCGTCAGGAGCGACAGTGACAGCGCTCGTGTGCCTAGCCCTGTCCCACGGCTTTCCCTGAGCAAAGCAGGAGAATATGTCGACGCGGACGGCGATGGTGCAACAAGCGCTGGCGATCAGCTGGTCTACCGCCTGACGGCGTTCAACAACGGCGGACGCACCATCACCGGTATCAGGCCGGAAGATCCCGGCCCCTTGTTCAACGGCCATGCCGGCGAGGGCGCCCTTTCTGCGTTCCAGCCGACCTCCACTCGCTTGACGCCGGGGGCGAGTGCTGAGTTTTCTGCCGTCTACACTCTCACCCAGAGGGATATAGACAACGGAGCAGGCATTCCCGGCGCCGTGATCAATGAAGCGCGCGTGAGGGGGGCGACCGGGGGAATGGGCGTTTCTTCGCCACTGGCACGTTCGGTGATGTCTCTCGCGGCTGTCCGCGCTTCCGGGATACAATTGTCCAAATCCGCGCAGCAGGCGCGGATCCGCCGGGGCGAGCAGGCGCATTTCGTCATTCGGCTTGTCAATGGTGCTGGGTCTGTGGCGGCGGGGCTGACGGTTTT
>NZ_BAMP01000171.1 GCF_000615975.1 Nitratireductor aquibiodomus NL21 = JCM 21793
CCCGAGCACGATCCTCGCGGCCCTGCCGCAGCGCAGCCTGCCGACACCACGTGCAGCACCGCGACCGGATGTGGCCGTGGGCCAGTCCCTGCCCTTCGAGGTCAAGCCTGTCGAGGAAGCACCGGCCATCACCGAGCAGGCGACGCCTGAACAGGCCGGAACCGCGGTTCTCGTGGCCGCGAATATACCGATCCCGACACGCCGCCCGGAATATGCGCCAGACGCCGCGACCCAGGAAGCTCTTGTGCAGATAGCCTCGGCGCAGACCGATGCACCGGATGCCATTGCCGGCGTTCTGGCCGACGACGCGGAGACCGCGCAGCCGATTACAACGGCCGCTTATCTGCCGGTTCCGTCGAGCCGGCCCGCCCGCGCCGTGGCCGACGAGTTCACGCTCGCCGCACTTCCCGAACCGCGCCCGCAGGCGGAGCCCGTAGCGTCGCAGAGCGAATTCGCCCTCGCTGCCGACAGGGAACCTGAAACAGTTGCCATTGCCCTGCAGGAAGAGCGTGGACAGCCCGTTTCAGCCTCCCCCCGCAAGGCGCTTCTGGCCCGTGCGGATCAGGCAACGGAAACGCACCACGAAAGCCGTGCACGCAGCACCCGTAAATCGGCCAAACCCGGCCCGGCTGACGTGATCCGCGATGCGCAGCCCGTCGTGGTCGCCAGCAGGGGTGAGGCGCCGAGCCGCGCGCTCAGCCGGAACTCCATGCTGACCGAAGCCGCGCGCCCGACCCACCCGCCGGCATTCGACAGTGAGTTCGTCCGTTCGCCCGAGACCGTCTACACGACCGGCTTCCAGCAGGATATCACCGTGGCGGACGCCACCCGCTTCAGCGGCAAGGCCGTGAACTTCATCTCCATGGCCCGCTTCCGCACCAACTGAGGCAGGCCTGCAAGACAACAAAAAAGCGGGGCTCCGGGGCCCCGCTTTTTTCGTTTGAGAACAGGCTTTTTCAGCCCTTCAGGCCACTTGCCTCACGAGCCAGCGCCTCAATGGACGCCCAGTCTCCGGCCTCGATCGCCTTGTCGGGCACGACCCAGGAGCCGCCGACGCAGATCACATTCGGCAAGGACAGATAGTCATGCACATTCTTCGGAGAGACACCGCCCGTCGGGCAGAAACGGATGGAAGCGAGTGGTGAGGAAAGGGCTTTCAGGAAAGGCGCGCCGCCCGACTGCTCGGCCGGAAAGAACTTCAGAAGGCTGTAACCTTCCTCACGCGCGGCCATCACCTCGCTCGGCGTCGCTGCACCCGGGAGGAACGGCACCTCGGACATCGATGCAGCATCCAGCAGCTCCTGCGTGATGCCGGGGCTGACGATGAACCGCGCACCGGCCGCCACCGCGTAGGAGAAGTCCTTCGAGGTCAGGATCGTGCCGGCACCGACAATCGCCTCCGGCACTTCCTCGCTGACGAGACGGATCGCGTCGATGGCGTCGGGCGTGCGCAGCGTGATTTCGATGGCCGGCAACCCGCCCTTCACCAGTGCCTGCGCCAGCGGCACGGCATCCGCCAGGCGGTCGATCTTCAAGACCGGCATCACCGGCTGACCTTCCAGGATCGCCAGCAGCACCTCGTTCTTCTTCTGCATGGCAGCGTTCATGTGCACACGTCTCCTCAAAGCCTCTAGATTTCCGGCGAAACCGCACCATTAAAACGGTTCAATCACGTATTTCGCCGCCCATGAACACTTTTCTCCCAAAACTGGCAAGCCGCAAACCTCAATTGTCTGTTCGCAAACGCGTCCAGAAGCCGGTCAACCGGCCCCAAAGGCGCCGCAGCAAACCGCGAAAAGGCAGCGCGTTCTGCAGCGCTCTCCATGTCACGCCTCCCGCCACGCCATCTGCAATCAGGTCTGCCTCTTTCTGAAAGCGCCTCAAGGCCATCTCCGTCCGCGCGCCAAACACCCCGTCCAAGACCACCGGGTAGCCGAGTGCGCATAGCATAGCCTGAAGGCGCTCCACCGCAGCGCCCCGTGCACCGATCCGTAGCAGATCGCCAGCGCCGGATGTTTCGCGCGCCGCATAGGCCCGGTAGGCCCGGGCGAGCTTCCGGTCATACTGGTTGCGCCTGTAGCCCGGCCCGTTATAGCCCCGCGCAAACCGTGCCCAGTTCCGCGCAGTCAGGGCCTCCTTCAGCCCCGCCTTCTCGATGTAGCGCAGCATCAGGCGAACCTGCCCGGCGGTCTCGCTCCGCGCCTCGGCCACCAGCGCCTCCACATCGGCAAAGCCGAGCCAGCTCCAGTGTGCTCCCATCACCTGCCCCAGCCCCCAGGAAACGGATTCGCACGCGGCCTTTCTGTCCATGCGCGCAGCCTTCTCAAAAAGCGCCCAGCGTTCGGCCTGACCGCGCGGATTGGCGACACCGCCGGCTTCCGGCGAAGCCAGCCCCGCCGCCCGCGCCTCCGCCC
>NZ_BAMP01000170.1 GCF_000615975.1 Nitratireductor aquibiodomus NL21 = JCM 21793
ACTTCCTTGGCGTATTTTCGGCGGCAATTGTACCAATACGTCAATGCGCCCTTGGGTGTCAGGCCCGCTCCCTCTATCATCGCTGAAACAACGGTTTCCTGCGGCTGAGTGTTCAGAGCGCGATAAATCGCCATCGACGCATCGACCTTGGTTTTACCCTGCGCAATCAACGCCTGACCCTGTGCGATAGCCTGCTCGATGGCCTTCGCGTCGTCTTCACTGACAATAACCGACTGCTTCTTCGCTGCCATTTGACAAACTCCTTTTGACTGCGGCGACCATCCTTCTGATTGATCACAACAGACAACGGAAAAGGCTTGGCAGGATTCCGAGGTGGTTCGATTACTGTCGGCAGGCTTGCCCGGCGGGTAGAGAACCCCGGCTCAATGAACGCGCTGAGACCACAAGCTTTTCCGGATTTTTCCAAAAGGAAAACTGGGGCCGTTTCCTTCCCTGCAGGCCAGAATTCCAGGCGCACTCCAAGGCGCGAAGGGATTTATAACTTACTGATAAATATGGGATAATAATTCGCGGCGATAGTTGGGAAGCTGACAGGCTACCATTACATCATACCCGCGCAGCGCGCATTAATCCGCGACCTTAAGCCCGGCGTCAAGCGGGTTTGTGAGTGGGTGGTGCGGTTGTTGTTGGCATTGTGGGCGGCGAACTCCGGGGGGCCTGGGCATTCCTTCAGCGAAGGCGTCTGACGGGGGCGTTGCGGAACAGATACAGGGCGCAGAGCGCTGTTGCTGACAGTGTCATGGCAAGAAAGGGCAACCCGCCTCTGTTCATGCCCGGAAACATGAAAAAGACGATGGCTGCAGCGATGATCGCAGTCAGCCCGAGCGAGACGCGCAATGTCAGCCATCTCAGGAGGGCGATGGTGAGAGCGCCCTGAATGCAGACGAGCAGGAAGGAATACTCCGACAATCAATCTCACCAAACGGTTGGATTTGCAGGACGCATGACAATCCTCTGAGGTCTTGGCAATTCCCAGAATCTCTTTTGAGGTGTCCGCTCTGATAATCGAATGCTTTTACAAAAAATTTTTGATTCAAAAAAATTGACTCGTAATTCCGATTATGCAGACTGTCGCCGTAACGCTTGAGGGGGAGCTCGATGACGGACAGGCCTGACGCAGCCAAGGAAGCGGCGATTCACACTCGCGGTGTTCGCAAGACATTCGCCGCAGTGGGAGGCGACGAACGCTGCGTCGCGCTTGCAGACGTCGACCTTGACGTTTCTCAAAGCGAAGTCGTGGTTGTCATCGGCCCTTCCGGCTCGGGGAAAAGCACGCTGCTGCGCACCCTCAACGGATTGGAAAGGGTCGATTCCGGGACCATCAGGGTGGCCGGCCGCGCGGTAACCGACCGGCGCACGGACCTGCCATCGCTGCGCGCCGACGTTGGCATGGTGTTTCAGCACTTCAACCTGTTCCTGCACAAAACCGCTCTGGAAAACGTGGCGCTGCCACAGCGCATCGTGCGCGGACGCTCCCGGCGCGAGGCTGAGGAAATCGCCATGTCGTTTCTTAAGCGCGTCGGTGTAGAGGACCGCCGGCATCACTATCCGAGCCAGCTTTCCGGCGGACAGCAACAGCGCGTCGCCATCGCAAGAGCGCTGGCGATGCATCCGCAGGTCATGCTGTTCGATGAAGCCACCTCGGCGCTCGATCCCGAAATGGTCGGCGGCATTCTCGATCTGATGCGCGAACTGGCGAGCGAAGGCATGACCATGGCGGTCGTGACGCATGAGATGGGCTTCGCCCGCGACGTGGCGGACCGCGTCATCTTCATGGATGCGGGCGCCATCGTGGAACAGGGCGCGCCTGAGACGCTCTTCGACAACGCGCAGAATGCCCGCACCAGACAGTTTCTTTCGCAAATCCACTAAAGACCCAGCGGCATGCGGGTCACAACCACCAGGGAGGAACCAGAATGAAATCTATTCTCAAGACAGCGCTCGCCGCTGTAACCGCCATCGGCGTGACCTTCGGAATGAGCGGCTCTGCAAGTGCCGAAACTGAAATGGACGAGATCCTACAGCGCGGTGAATTGCGCGTCGGCGTGCAGACGCAGGGCGCGCCTGTGAGCTTCATCAACAAGGATGGCGAACGCACCGGCCTGGCGATCGAGATCGTCAAGATGATGGCCGACGATCTGGGTGTGAAACTGGTTCTTCAGGACTATGACTGGAAGGGCCTCATCCCCGCATTGCTGGCCAGCAAGTTCGACTTTATCGCAGCCGACATGACGCCCACACCGCAGCGTACGGCGCAACTGCTTTTCTCCCGCCCGTTCTTCTATCAGGACACGGTTGCAATGACCGCCAAGGACAGCGGCCGCACCACCTGGGAAGACCTGAACAAGGAAGGTCTCAATGTGGGCGGCGTGCAGGGCGGCACCTATGTGACCGCGATCAAGGAATTCCTGCCCAACGCAACCGTCAAGGAATTTGCCAGCGGCCCCGCAGCCGCCCAGGC
>NZ_BAMP01000169.1 GCF_000615975.1 Nitratireductor aquibiodomus NL21 = JCM 21793
CGCCGTGCATCAGTCCCGCAGCCACATCCCGGCCCAACCGGTCCGTGCCAAGCGGAAGCGCCGGATCGGTGAAAGGCGCGGTCAGCGGTCGCCCGACAATCGTCAGCGGATCGCCGGGAAAAAGAAGCGGTGCGGCAAGCGCCATGGCGGCAAGCAGCACCAGAAGACAAAGCCCCGCCACCCCTTCCGGCGAGTTCAGAAGACGTCCGGCAACACGGTTCACGACGACGCCTCCCCGCTGCCAACGCGCGGGTCGAGAGCCGCGTAGGCGATGTCCACCAGAAGATTGACGACGATTACGAGCACCGCACTGGCGATGATGATGCCGGTCAGAAGCGGCGCATCGCGGCCGGAAACCGCTTCATGCGCAAGCCGCCCGAATCCCGGAATGGCGAACACGCTTTCCACCACCACACTGCCGCCCAGCGTGGCCGCCGCCTGCAGGCCAAGCATGGTGACCAGCGGCAGAAGCGCATTGCGCGCCACGTGGCGCAGCACGATGCGCCGCCGCGCCAGCCCCTTGGCGCGCGCAAAAAGCACAAAATCCTGCCGCCAGGCTTCCGCCATGCCGGTTCGCATCATGCGCAGAAAAAGAGCCAGGTAAATGAAGCCGAGCGCGGAAACCGGCAGCACCAGATGCCAGGCAATGTCGGCCACGCGCGCCAGCCCGGTCTTGCCGGAAGCGATGGTTTCAATGCCCGCCGTGGGAAACCAGCGCAGATCGACCGCGAACACCAGAACCAGAACAAGGCCGAGCCAGAAGCTCGGAACCGCGTAGAGCGCCAGCGAGCCGATGGAAAGCGCCCGGTCCGTCGGGCTGCCCGGCCGCGCGCCGGCAACAATGCCCAGAAGCGAACCAAGCGAGAAGGCAAGCGCCGTCGCCGCTCCCATCAGCCACAGCGTGTTGGGCAGTCGCTCCGCGATCAGGTCAAGAACCGGCCGGTCGAATGTCACCGACCAGCGAGATCGAACCGCAGCAAGGCGCCCACATAAAGCGTCAGCCGTTTCACAAGCGACTGGTCGAGCCCATAGCTCTGGCGAAGCTCCGCCACGAGGCCCGCATCGCCCCCGCCCAGCGAAAGCAGATAGGCGTCCACCGCATCGCCAGGAGCAGCTTCCAGAAGCAGAAACGTGCCGACGATGACGATGAGCAGCACCGGAATGCTGCTGACGATACGCCGCCGCGTCAAAGTCAGGGCCCGGTGCATGCCAGTGCGTGTTCCTTGCGTTCTCAGGAAGCGAGTGCAGTATCAGCCAGCTGGAAACGGGCCAGCGCGGATTGTTGCCCACATTGAGAACCGAGTCACGGGCAACCGTGGTAAAGCCCCATTCGGCGACGTTTATCAGCGGCAGATCCTCCACCACGATGCGCTGGAAGTCGTTGTAAAGCGCGGTGCGCGCTTCCGTATCGATGGTCTCTGCGGCCTGATCGATGATCGTGTCGAGCTCGGCATTGGCATAGCCGCCCTGATTGGAAAACGGCACGCCGTCGGGAATGCCCGACTGAACGAGGATCGTGGTCGAGATGGCCGGATCGCCGCGGAACACGGGCGAGCCAACGGCAATGTCGAAATCATGATCCGTGTAGACTGCCTTCAGATGCGCCGGCGTGTCGTTGTTCACCAGAGTCACGTCGATGCCAACCTTGCCGAGCGTCTGACGCAGATAATCGCCGAACTGGCGCGTTTCGCTGAAGAAGGGCGCGGGCAGGAGACGCAGCGAAAAGCGCTTGCCATCCTCGCCGCGCGGATAGCCCGCCTCGTCGAGAAGCGCGTTGGCCCGCTCCGTATCGAAGGAATAGGATTTCACATCAGGATTGTAGAATTGCGGCGCGTTCTGCGGCACCGGGCCGGTGGCCGCCTGCGCATAGCCAAGAAACACCGTGTCGACCACGAAATCCCGATCGATAGCGTGCGACAGGGCCTGCCGCACCTTCCGGTTGGCAAGGATCTCGTTGCGGTGGTTGATCTCCACCACAAGCTGATAGGTCAGCGCCTCATAGCCTTCCGTCACCACTTTCAGCCCCGGCACATTGGCAATGCGCTCCAGATCGACCAGCGGTACCTGCGAAAAGGCCGCAAGCTGGATTTCGCCCGCCTCCAGCGCGGAAGCCGCCGCCGCCCGGTCGGGCAGAACGCGGAAGATGATCTCGTCCAGCTTCGGCAGCCCCTCGCCCCAATAGGCGTCATTGCGGGTAAGGCGGTAATATTCGCCGGGCCTGTGCTCGGCGAATTTGAACGGTCCCGTTCCCACCGGCGCCTTGTTGGCAGGGTTGGCGGCGATGTCCGTGCCCTCATAAAGATGTTTTGGCAAAACGCTTGTCACCACCGGCAGCGCATTGCGAATGAGCTGGATGGGCGTGGGTGCGGAAAAGCGGAAGATGGCGGTGTGCGCATCAGGCGTTTCCACCGTGTCGAGATTGGCGAACACAACGCGGCCGAGATTTTGCAGCGGCTTCCAGACCTCCATCGCGGAGAAGGCCACATCCGCAGAGGTGAACGGCTCGCCATCGTGCCAGGTCACGCCCTCGCGCAGTTTGAAGGTGATGGAAAGCCCGTCTTCGGAGCCTTCCCAGCTTGTGGCCAGGCGTGGCGCAAGCCCGCCCTCACCGTCCATCATGGCTTCAGCCAGCGGCTCGATCACCTTGCTGGCGATG
Source organism: Nitratireductor aquibiodomus NL21 = JCM 21793 (assembly GCF_000615975.1). GTDB lineage: Bacteria > Pseudomonadota > Alphaproteobacteria > Rhizobiales > Rhizobiaceae > Nitratireductor > Nitratireductor aquibiodomus. The sequence goes on from NZ_BAMP01000169.1 coordinate 2,657, forward strand.
AAAAACACGCCATTCGACGCGACGATTGCCGGGTTCAGCGTGCGCGGCTCGGAATCCGCCGCCACCACCAGCCGCCCGCCGCGCGGCG
>NZ_BAMP01000168.1 GCF_000615975.1 Nitratireductor aquibiodomus NL21 = JCM 21793
CGCGCCCCGCGCCGCCGCGGCGCGGCGGTACCCTGCCGGATGAGCGCCTGCCCGTCATTCTCGAAGTGCTGCCCAATGAAGACTATGCCCTGCTCGATTCCGGCGGAGGGCAGAAGCTCGAACAGTACGGCCCCTACCGCATCGTGCGGCCTGAGGGGCAGGCGATCTGGCAACCTGCGCTTGGCCCGTCGGAATGGAACAGGGCGGATGCCATCTTTACCGGCGATACCGACGAAGAAGGCATGGGCCGCTGGCGTTTCCCCAGGGAGCCGCTTGGCGAAACATGGCCGATGCGCCATGACGGGATCGACTATCTCGGCCGTTTCACCTCGTTTCGCCATGTTGGGGTGTTTCCTGAGCAGGCGACGCACTGGTCGCACATGGAAACATTGGTGCGCGAGGCGCGCCGCCCGGTGAAAGTGCTGAACCTGTTTGGCTATACGGGGCTTGCCTCGCTGGTTGCGGCCCGTGCGGGGGCTGAAGTGACCCATGTGGACGCTTCCAAGAAGGCGATCGGCTGGGCACGTGAGAACCAGGAAATGGCCGGTCTTGGCGACAGGCCGATCCGCTGGATCTGCGAAGATGCGGTTAAATTTGCAGAGCGCGAGGCGCGACGCGGCAATGCCTATGACATCGTTCTGTTCGATCCGCCCGCCTATGGGCGCGGGCCCAAGGGCGAAGTGTGGCAGCTGTTCGAGGATCTGCCCTATCTGGCCGATCTCTGCCGCTCGATCCTGACACCCAAGCCGCTGGCGGTGGTGCTGACGGCCTATTCCATCCGCGCGTCCTTCTTCGCCATCCACGCCCTGATGCGCGACACATTCGCCGGCGATGGTGGCCGGGTGGAATCGGGAGAACTGATCATTCGCGAGAAGTCGGCAGGCCGCGCGCTGTCCACCTCGCTCTTTTCGCGCTGGGTGGCATCATGAGCGGACATGAAAACGAGCGGCGCAGGCCGGGTCAGGTGAAGGAAGTCACCAGCCTGACCAATCCGATCATCAAGGACATTCGCGCGCTGGCTCAGAAGAAGTATCGCGACCGCGAACACGCCTTCATTGCGAGGGACAGAAGCTGGTGATCGACGCGTTCGATGCCGGCTGGACGATCCGCACGCTTCTCTATGCCAAGGCGGGGCGCGGCAATGAGGCGGTGGAGCGGCTTGCCGCCCGCACGGTGGCATCCGGCGGTCTTGTTCTGATCGTCAGCGAAAAGGTGATGTCTGCCGTTACCAAGCGCGACAATCCGCAGATGGTGGTGGGTGTCTTCGAACAGAAAACCGTGAAGCTCGATACGGTTAAACCGGCCGAGGGCGAGGTCTGGGTGGCACTCGACCGGGTCCGCGATCCTGGCAATCTGGGCACCGTTCTGCGCACCGTGGACGCCGTGGGCGCAAAGGGCGTCATCCTGGTTGGCGACTGCACCGACCCGTTTTCCTTCGAGACGGTCCGGGCCACTATGGCTCCATATTCGCCGTGCCCATCGTGCGCACCGGCGAAGAGGCGTTTCTCGCCTGGCGGAAAGGTTTTGCCGGCCGGGTTGTGGGCACGCATCTGAAGGGCTCGGTCGATTATCGCACCGTCGATTACAAGAAGGGGCCGGTCCTGCTCCTGATGGGCAATGAGCAGCAGGGCCTGCCGGATCAGCTTGCCGAAAGCTGCGACACGCTCGTGCGCATCCCGCAGGCGGGGCGGGCGGATTCGCTCAATCTCGCCGTGGCAACGGGCGTGATGCTTTATGAAATCCGGCGCGAGGCGCTGCCGCTTGAAGAAAGGGCCGACGCATGAGCGCACGCGCCATCGGGTTCTACGCGCTGCTGATCGTGCTCTTCACGGTCGCAGATCAGGTGGTGAAGGAACTGGTCGAGACGATGATGCCGCTGCATGAGCGGATCGAGCTTCTGCCGTTCCTCTCGCTTCTGCATTCACGCAACACCGGCATTGCCTTCTCCATGTTTTCCGGCATGAGCGACATGGCACTCAGCCTCGTGATGGCAGGCGTGATCCTGTTCATCGGGTATCTCGCACTGCGCACGGGATCTGCCCAAAAATGGGCGCGCCTCGGCTTCGCGCTCATTCTGGGTGGGGCGTTCGGCAATCTCATCGACCGGCTCACCAACGGTTTCGTCACCGACTACATCTATTTCCACACGCCGGTCTGGTCGTTTGCGATCTTCAATCTGGCCGATGTGTTCATCACCATCGGTGCGGGGCTTGTCATCCTCGACGAGTTTCTTGACTGGCGGCGCGGCCGCACGGGTGGCCAGACGCACGCGGATTGACCTCGCGCCCGCCGCGCCGCAAAGTCTGCGATCATCGATGACCGTAACCAGCCGGAGTGAGTGATGGCGGACACGTTTCAAGCGGTTCTGATTTCGCGCGACGAGGACAAGAAGCAGTCGGTCGAATGGACGGAGCTTTCTGAGGACGACCTGATGGAGGGCGACGTTACAGTCGCCGTGGAGGCAACCACGGTCAACTACAAGGACGGGCTCGCCATTACCGGCAAGGCCCCTGTGGTGCGGCGCTTTCCGCTCGTGCCGGGCATCGATTTCGCCGGCACGGTGACGAAATCCACCCATGACGGCTGGAAAGAGGGCGATAAGGTTATTCTCAATGGCTGGGGCGTGGGCGAGACGCATTATGGCGCCTATGCCGGGCGCGCGCGGGTGAATGGCGACTGGCTGGTGCCGCTGCCCGATGGCATGACCCCGAAGGATGCGATGGCCGTGGGCACCGCCGGCTATACGGCCATGCTGTGCGTGATGGCGCTGGAGCGTCACGGCATCACGCCGGAACGCGGGCCGGTGGTG
>NZ_BAMP01000167.1 GCF_000615975.1 Nitratireductor aquibiodomus NL21 = JCM 21793
AGGAAGGTCCGCACAGGCCACATGAAAGCGCCCGTGATCGTCCGCTGTCAGAAGCAGACCCTTCACCGTCGCAACCCGCACACCCGCCAGCCCCGGTTCGCCTGCATCCTGATACCCATTGCGGTTCCGGTCGTCGAACACCTTGCCAAGAATGTCGCCGCAATCGAACAGGGCTTCCACCACCACCTCTACGGTTGCTGTGGCAACCCGGGAGATTGCTGCGCCCGAAAGATCCTCAACCCAGGTTCGGTTCACATATTCTCCAGGCTTTGCGGCCGAGGTCACACCAAGCTCGAGATCGATCAGGACCTCTCCTCCAGCGGGAAGCGTGACATTCTCGAATGTCAGTTTTCGTGCCTCCGCTGTGGGCGCAACAGGACTGCCATCCAGCAGAGCCGAACCACGCACAAAGGTCAGACCTGATGGCGTCATGTCGATGATGTTGACAGTGCTTTCTCCCGAGAACCCGAGGGACTTGACGCGGATCGTGTATGGGACACGGCCACCGCGATGAACTTCCGCCATCGGCGTCATCTTGCTGATCGCATAGCCTGGCAGATCGACCGCCGCTTCAGCTTCGGGTGAGATCACCTCCTGCCCCAAGGGATCCTTGCCTGTTGCCGTTGCCGTGTTCTTCACACCGCCTTCGATACCCTGCGCCCCATCGATATCATCCTGTGTTAACGTATAGGTCGCTGTGAACGTAGCCGTCTGTCCAGACGCCAGCTCCTCGCTGGACGGTGTGAACGATGAAAGTTCACCACTGCCGGGACGGTCATTAAAACGGGGGCCCGGATCGGCAGGCACGACGTCAGTGACAGTCACATTGCCGTCGTTCGTAACCTTGAACGTGTAGACGATCGTGTCCCCGGGCTCGGCAAACTGCCCCTCGGCTCCCTGGAACTCTCCCGTTTTTTCGATTGCCAATGAACCGTTGTGCGGCAGCGGAGTGGGTGTTGGATCGTCAGGCTCCCCGTCGCCTTCGACATCGACGTCGGCCATTTCGTCCGGGTCGTCCGATATGTCGGCGAGCGGCGTGCTGTTGGGTGCCATGGCTCAACACTCGCCGTTGCGACAATCCCGCCGGCATCAATATCAGCCTGCGTCAGCGTATAGGAAGTCGTGAAGGTCGTCGTGTCCTCACTGCCTGGGGCAAAACTGGACAGACTGGTTCCCGGAAGTGCTACCGGTATCGAGGTTTGCGACGAATCTGCCGTAACCTCCAGTGAAGCAATGACGATATTGTCCAGCGTCACATTGCCGGTATTGCGGATCACAAAGGAATAGGTGACCGGTTCTCCGACGTCCGGATAGCCATTTCCGTTCGTGTCGGTCCATTCATCGATCAGGTCCACTTCGATTCCCGGTTTCGGCTCGAACGAGACCACCGTCGGATCGCCCGGGACGCCCTCCAGCGCCCTCGACAGCCGGTCCACATCTTCGCCCTGCGGGTCCTTTGCGGTCGCTTCCCCGAGATTCTCGACATAGCCGCGGTCGATATCCTCCTGCGTGATCGCATAGGCGCCCGTCAGGTCGGATCTGCTCTCGTCCGGCGCCAGCGAGGCGATCGGGCTGCCCGAAACCGGGGTCTTGTCATCCTCGACAACGATATCCGTCAGCGTCACATTGCCCGTGTTCTCGATCGTGAACGTATAATTGATCAGTTCCCCGGCATCCGCCTGACCATTGCCGTTGAGATCTTCCAGTTCCCCCTGCTTGATGAAATCATAGTCGGGATTGGGCGGGATCGTCACAGTGGTCGGGTTCTCGTCCACGTTCGCCGTGTCGCTGGAGATATCGTTGAAGAGGTTCCCGCGCTCGTCGGTTCCCTCGGCCGTAGCCTGATTGGACAAGCCTCCAGCATCCACATCTTCCTGCGTCAGCGTGTAAGTCGCTGTGTAGGTGGCTGTTTCCCCTTCGGTCAACATTCCTTCCGGCGAGCCGCCACTGGCAGAAACAAATGTCGGTCCGCTATCCAGGGTCAATGGGGTGCCGTCGGCCCGTTCAAGAACGTCCTCGCTGATCGAAACGTCGCTCAGTGAGCCGATGCCCTGGTTCTCAACCGTCATCGTGAAAGTCAGAACGTCGCCAGCCTTATCGCCTTCCGAAACCGTCTTGATGATCTCGGCGACCTCAGAACCCAGAACGAAGGCCGTCATACAGGCGCCACCGTCGGGATTGTAGGAACCAATGGTCAAGGGCTGCGACGTGGATTGCGCGGTAAACACGAACGCCTGCTGGTTCCAGCCGCTTTCAGCGGGGTATTCGAGGTCTGTACTGACTCCAGTTGTCGAAACGGTCAGGCCTCTACAGGCACCGTAGGTGCCCGTCGACCACGGCGCCGCAAACATCGGCACGCGATACTCCCGGCCCACCTCGAGATTTGTCATCGTTGTCGAAATGGTTTCGTTGTGAAACGAGGTAAAGGTTGTGTGGCCATTCGGAGTTACGGGGATTGGGCCCCCGTTCCAGGGCGCACCCGTCAGAGCGTTGGTTGTCCTGTTCGAACAATCCGGCGTGCCAGAACCGACAGTCCACCCAGGCGGTGTACGGTTCGCACCATAGGTGCAGGGTGATGTTGGCGGAATATCCTGCGCATTCGCCGACCCGTTGGAAAATGCAAGCAGTCCGAGCGCCAGCAAGAGTGAAAGCGCAATCGCGCAAACCGCAGACCGCATCATGCCATATGCTGTGCGCATGCTTTGGCTGGTGGAGTTCCTGCGCCTCCACGGCGGCGGCTTGACCGCCCCGCCAAGCCGGTTTGAAAAGAGCCTGCAAGAGCCCCCTAAAAACCGTTGAAAGGATTCCAATGTGCTTTCCGCTCTCTGCGGTT
>NZ_BAMP01000166.1 GCF_000615975.1 Nitratireductor aquibiodomus NL21 = JCM 21793
AACCGCAGAGAGCGGAAAGCATGTTTGAATCCCGCCAACGTTTTCGTGTGCCCATGCTTGGGTTTGCGGCGAACCCGCCGGGGGAGCCGGAAAAATCACCAGAGTGGAGGTGCCAGCACTCGATGCGCCAGAACATTCATACGGCATGTGGCATGGCGCGGGCTGGGGTCCGGGAGATTATGCTGTTGCTCTTGCTGGCGCTCGGACTGCTGTCATTCGCCAGCGGGTCGGCCAGCGCCCAGACCATTCCGCCAACATCGCCCTGTACGCCGGGTGGTGGTCAAACACCGCCTGGATGGACGAACGGCACAGGTAGTCCGGATTGTTCAACCCGCTCGGCGTGGGGGTTTGGGAACTATCCGTGGAAGAACGCGCCGCTTCCCGTTGTTCCAACAGGTGACACGACGTTTGCATCCATGGTCGCTAACGAGTCCATTCTGACCACGATGACCGGACTTGTGCCAGGTCGGACATATCGAATTCCGTTTTATGCGTTAGGTCGCGGAGTGAATGGCAGTGGTTACTCGAATGCCTGTGAGGGGCTCAAGCTGACAACGAGCGGCACGGATGAAACGATTCTGTTTCCAGATACGACTGCCTGGGGGCAGAGCGTGTTTGCTTTCACTGCGGTGTCGAGCTCGCAACCCCTTGAGGTTGCTGCGTACGGGACCACCGCCTGCGTGATCAGTTTTGCACTGGGAGCGGAAGTCATCGAGATCATCAAGACGGTCTCGGAAGGCGAGAAGGCTGGCGATGTTCTGACCTTCACGATGACGGTGGAGAACCAGGGCATCGGCTCGCTGAGCGATGTCTCGATCAGCGATGACGTTCTCGGGCGGGCCGACGGCACGCCATTGACGCCCGACAGCGGGCCGACTTTCGTCTCCGCTTCGGCCGGCTCTCCCGAGGGCACGCTGGCCGAAGGGGAAACGGCCACCTACACGCTGACCTACACACTGACACAGGACGATATTGATGCTGGCGGCCTGTCCAATGTGGCTACTGCCGAGGGAACCGACGAGAACGGGAACCTCTTCAACGATATTTCCAGCGACACGGCGACTATGGACGAGAACCCGACCACGGTGACGATCCCGCCCAATCCCGACTATGATTTCATCAAGCAGGGGGAACTGGAAGATCTCAACGGCAATGGTCAGGCGGATGCCGGGGAACTGATCAATTACACGTTCACGATCGAGAACACGGGCAATGTGACGCTGACGGATGTCGTTGTCGAGGATGACAAGACCCCGGTTTCGGGCAGCCCGATCGCCTCGCTGGCGCCGGACGAGAGCAAATCCGACCTGACGGGCGCCTATGCGATCACGCAGGAGGATATCGACCGCGGCTATGTCGAGAATCTCGGGGAAGCGACCGCGAAGGACCCGCAGGGCAAAGATGTGGACCGGCTGTCGAGGGCGCTGGAGGGCGTCCCGGGTGATCCGACGGTGGTCTCGTTCGAGCCGAAACCGGGCATCGAAGTGGACCTGATTGATGAATGGACCGACACGAACGGAAATGGCTATCCGGACGTCGGAGAACCGGTCACCTATTCATATGTGGTTCGCAATACCGGTAATGTGACACTGGACAACGTCGCATTCTCCTCATTGCAGATTGGGCCGGACACAACGGCGCCCCAGCCTTCGGTTGCCGTTCCCACAGGGAGCCTTTCGAGTTTTCTGCCCGGCAGCGAGGACACGACAACTTTCTCCACCTCTTACACGCTGACGCAGGCTGATATCGATGCCGGTGGGATTGTTGCAACGGCGAACGTGGATGCCATGGCACCCAACAACACGCCGCTCGCCGACATATCGGACGATCCGCACGAAACGGCCGACGTTGATGTCGAAGGCGACGAGGAGCCTGACGATCCGACGCCAACCCTGCTGCCGCACAATGTTTCCCTCGCGCTACAGAAGTCGGGAATGTTCCAGGGAACCGAGGGGCAGTTTGCCGAGCCCGGGGACACGATCGTCTACGCGTTCAAGGTTACGAACGACGGCAATGTAACCGCCACCGATGTGGCTCCCAACGATCCGGGTCCCCGCTTCAACGGGCGCGTGGGCAGTGGAACGCTGACACCGTTCTCGCCCTCAAGCGCACAACTGGCTGCAGGAGAAAGCGCGACGTTTACCGCGACCTACACGGTGACGCAGTCTGATGTGGATGCAGCGCAGGGTGTCGAGGATGGTGTGAAGAACACGGCAACGGCGACCGGAACGGACCCGCTGGGGCAGGCTGTAACATCGCCTGATGCGATGGCCGTGGTCGACCTGCCAGGCTATGCGATCAGCAAGGTGACGCCGATGGCAGAGGTGCGGCGGGGTGACCGAGTTCCATACACGATCCGGGTGAAATCACTTGGTTCGGCAGGAGAAAGCACAGTCAACATTGTCGATATGACGCCGCCGGGTCTGACCTTTGTGCGTGGATCCGCACAATTGGACGGCAGTCCTGTCACGCCGAAAGCGGAGGGGCGTGAGCTGACATTCGAGAATGTTGTGCTTCCTGCGAACACGGCGGTGCTGATTGATCTGGAGCTTGCTGTGACCTCGGCAGCAAAACCCGGTGAATATGTAAACCAGGCCTGGGTCGAGGACCTTTCCGGTGAGATGTTGTCGAGGATCGCCGAGGCCGTTGTCGAAGTGGTGGTGGAGGCGGTGTTCGATTGCGGCGACATTCTTGGCAAGGTGTTCGACGACCGGAACCGCAATGGGTATCAGGATGTAGGCGAACCGGGGCTGGCGGGTGTGCGGGTTGCGACGGTGAAGGGCCTGCTTCTGACGGCAGACGACCAAGGGCGCTTTCATGTGGCCTGTGCCGACCTTCCC
>NZ_BAMP01000165.1 GCF_000615975.1 Nitratireductor aquibiodomus NL21 = JCM 21793
CTGACGTCCGCAAGCGTGGCTAACGGGTCGTCGCTGCCGGGCTCCACCAGCCGCGAATAGTGGAACTCGTGGCCACGGATCGTCTCGCCCTTGCTGCCGATGGCGCAGTCACTCATGAGCGTGGCCTGCCGATAGCCGAGATTCATCTTGCGCTTCGCATAGCTCGTCACATGGCCGAGCAGACCCAGCATGGCGTGGGTCGTGCCGTCCGCATCTTCTAGCGCCTTGCCCAGAACCATGAACCCGCCGCACTCGCCATGAATGGGCCTGTTCTCCGCGAAAGCCTGCATCGAAGCGTGAAAATTCTCCGCAGCAGCAATCCGCCCCGCATGAAGTTCGGGATACCCACCCGGCAGCCAGCAAGCGTCGGCGCTCTCCGCCGGCCCTTCATCGGCAAGCGGCGAGAAGGGCAGAAGCTCCGCACCCGCCTCGCGCCAGTGGCGGGCGAGATGCGGATAGACGAAGCTGAAAGCGGCATCCTGCGCGATGGCGATGCGCTGGCCCGGCGGCGGCAGAAGCCGCGCCGCATCGCCGGCCTGCATGGAAAGCGGCACGGCGGCTTTCATCACCGCATCGAGATCGATGGACTGTTCCATCACATCGGCGAGCCGCTCGATGAAAGCTTCGAGCGCGGCATGTTCGCTGGCCTGCACAAGGCCCAGATGCCGCTCCGGCAGCGCCATGTCCGGATTGCGGTAGACCGCGCCCAGCACCGGAATGCCAATGGCCTCGATGGCGGCGCGCGCCATCGCTTCGTGGCGCGGGCTCGCCACCTGGTTGAGCACCACGCCGGCAATCCGCACTTTCGGGTCGTAGGCGGCGAACCCCTTTGCGAGCGCGGCGGCGGTCTGCGACTGGCCGGACACATCGAGAATGACAAGGCAGGGCACGTCGTAAAGCCGCGCAATGTCCGCCGCAGCGCCAGATCGTCCCGGCTCCGAAACGATGCCGTCGAACAGGCCCATGGCGCTTTCGATCAGCAGCATGTCGGCCTCTTCGCTTTGCCGGCTTCCAAGATGGGCGAGCAGATCCGGATGCATGGCCCAGCTGTCGAGATTGACGCCCGGATGCCCCGTCGCCGCCTGATGAAAACCGGGATCGATGTAATCGGGGCCCGATTTCGCGCCATGCACCGCAAGGCCGCGCCTTTTGAGCGCGCGCATCAGGCCGATGGTGACGCTGGTCTTGCCTGAACCCGAGCGCGCCGCGCCGATGATGATCGCCCGCGCAGTCATGAGAGCGCCTCGCGGAGCGCCACGATGCCGCCGATCACGATGATGGAAGGCGAGCCGAAGCCTTGTTCCTCGGCCTGCGAAACAAGGGACGAGAGCGTGGTGGTGATGATACGCTCATCCGGCTTGGTCGCATTCATGATGAGGCGGCCGCGGTGTCGCCCGCCATGCCGCCGGAGGTGAGTGCGTCCACGATCAGGGCAAGTTTGTGCATCCCCATATAGATGACGATGGGCTGTCCGGTCTTCGCAAGTGCGGCCCAGTCCAGATCGTCCGGCGTGCCGGCGGCGTGGCCGGTGGCGAAGATCACCGCCTTGTTCACCCCGCGCATGGTGGCGGGAATGCCCGCATCGGCAAGCGCCCCCACCGCCGAGGTGATGCCCGGCAGAAAGCGGAAGGGAATGCCGGCGAGCGCCAGCACCAGCGCTTCCTCGCCGCCGCGTCCGAACATGTTCGGGTCGCCGCCTTTCAGGCGCAGAACCCTGTGCCCCGCCTCGGCCTCGGCCACCATTAGCCGGTTGATTTCATCCTGCGCCGTGGAGGGTTGGCCAGCGCGTTTGCCGACGAAAATGTGCCGGGCCTCCGGCGCCGCCTTCAGGATCTCCGGGTCCACCAGCGCGTCATAGATCACCACATCCGCCGCATCGAGCGCGGCCAGAACGCCGAGTGTCAGGCAGCCAAAGCCGCCGGGGCCAGCACCCGCAAGCCACACATGGCCCGGCTCAAAAGGCGCTGGTTCAAAAGGCAGGCGGCTCAACGCCTCAGTCAGGCTCATAACCCCTCCCGCCCGCGAAACCGGCGCTGATAATCGGCGCTGTAGAGCGCGCTCTCGCGAAAATCCTCGGCACCCAGCCCCGGCCCGACAAGAATGAGCGCCGTGCGCTCGATGGGATTTTTCGCCATCTCTGCCTCGATGGTGGATAGCGTGCCGCGCAGAATGCGCTCATCCGCCCAGCTAGCGCGAGCGACAATGGCGACCGGGCAGTCGGGGCCGTAATGCGGGGTCAGCTCCGCCACCACACGGTCCAGCGCGTGAATGGCGAGATGAATGGCGAGCGTTGTGCCGGTGGCCGCGAAATTGGCGAGTGTTTCACCCTCCGGCATTTTCGAGGCGCGACCGGAAATGCGGGTCAGGACAAGGCTCTGCGCCACTTCGGGAATGGTGAGCTCACGCCCCAGCGCCGCCGCAGCCGCCGAGAAGGAAGGCACGCCCGGCGTCAGCGTGTAATCGATACCAAGTGCGGCAAGACGGCGGATCTGTTCGGCAACCGCGCTCCACACGGAAAGATCGCCCGAATGCAGCCGGGCGATATCCTCGCCCGCTTCATGGGCTCGGATATATTCCGCCTCGATCTCTTCAAGCGACATGGGCGCGGTGTTGACGATGCGCGCTCCCGGCGGGCAATGGGCGAGCAGTTCCTGAGGCACCAGCGAACCGGCATAGAGGCAGACCGGGCAGCGCGCGATCAGATCGCGGCCACGAACGGTGATGAGGTCGGCAGCGCCCGGTCCGGCGCCAATGAAATGAACGGTCATGATTGTCTTCCGGTGGTCGCGATGGCGCAGGTCACGCCGTCAAGTGTGAGCCTTGGCCCGAGAAGCCGGGCGGCGGGGCCGCA
>NZ_BAMP01000164.1 GCF_000615975.1 Nitratireductor aquibiodomus NL21 = JCM 21793
TGATCGCCGTGGTGGCGGCCACGCTGGTCGCCTGGGCGCTGGGTCTGCCGGTGGAAACCATCGGCTCGCGGTTCGGCGGCATTCCGCAAATGCTGCCTGCCCCGCATTTGCCCGACCTCAGCACCGAAAAGATCATGGCGGTTCTGCCCGCCGCTTTCTCGTTTGCGCTTCTGGGCGGCATTGAGAGCCTGCTTTCGGCGGTGGTGGCCGATTCCATGACCGGCCGCCGGCACCGCTCCAACAGCGAGCTGGTGGCGCAGGGCACGGCCAATATCGGTTCGGCGCTGTTTGGCGGTTTCTGTGTGACCGGAACCATCGCACGCACGGCAGCCAATGTGCGGGCCGGCGCACGCGGGCCGGTTTCGGGCATGCTGCATTCGCTGTTTCTTCTGGCGTTCATGCTGGTGGCTGCGCCGCTGGCGCGCTTCATCCCGCTTGCAGCCCTTGCCGCCATTCTGGCAGTGGTGGCCTGGAACATGGCGGAGAAGCACCAGTTCGCAGCACTGCTGCGCTCCTCATGGGGCGATGCGGTAGTGCTTCTGGTGACGTTCCTGCTGGTGGTTTTCCGCGACCTGACGGAGGGCATTCTGGTGGGCTTCGGTCTCGGCGCGCTGCTCTTTCTGCACCGCATGTCGGAAGCGGTGCGCGTGGAGCATGGCGTTTCATCGCTGACCGACCAGCCAGACAGCGGCGAAGGCCCCTATTCGGCGGCGAACGCGACGGATGACGATGTGGTTGTCTATCGCATTGCCGGCGCGTTCTTCTTCGGCGCAGCGGCTGCGGTGGGGGCTGCACTCGACCGGATTGGCGGCCAGCCGAAAGCCTGTGTCATCGACATCGGCTCGGTGAGCTTTCTCGATTCCACGGCGGCCGCGACCATTGAAGGTTTCGTGCGCAAGGCGCGCCAGCAGGGAACGAATGTCTATCTCGCGGGGGCAAGCCAGCCGGTGCGCAAATTGCTGCGCACCCACGGGATGCGGCCACCCGCACTCCGGTTCTACAGCCGGCTGGACGACGCCATCACCGCCGCAAGGCGGGATGCCGCCAACTAGAGCGCCGTGCTTCCCGATAATCGATTCCGTTTTTCGGGCCGATGCTCTGGCTTACTTCGAGGGCTCTTCCAGCGAGTGCTTCATGATGAGCGGCATCTGGCTCATCGTGAAGAGGATGGTGATCGGCATGATGCCCCACACCTTGAAGGCGACCCAGGTGTCGGTGGAGAACATCCGCCACACCACCTCATTGACCACCGCCAGGAAAATGAAGAACAGGCCCCAGCGCAGGGTGAGCTTGCGCCAGCCTTCCGCATCCAGCTTGAAGGCGGAATCGAACACATAGCCAAGCAGCGATTTGCCGAAGGCGAGACCGCCCAGAAGCACCACGCCGAACAGCGTGTTGACGATGGTCGGCTTCATCTTGATGAAGATTTCGCTGTGCAGATAGAGCGTCAGCGCGCCGAACACGAACACCACCACGCCCGAAACGAGCGGCATGATGGGCAGGGTGCGGGCGAGAACCCAGGAGGCTGTAAGCGCAATGGCCGTGGCGGCCATGAAGAGCGCGGTCGCCACAAAGAGTGGGCCGCCGAGACTGCCCAGCGCCGGGAAACGCTCCACCAGCCATTCACCACGCGAATTGGCGAAGAAGAACACCATGAGCGGCCCCAGCTCCAGTGCCAGTTTGAGGATCGGGTTGATCTCCTTGCGCTTGGGATCGGCGGGGTCGCGTTCAAAGATGTGTTTCTCGCTCACGCTTATGCAACTCCTGCAATCGCCTTGGCGAAATCGCTCGCCGAGAAGGGTTCAAGATCGTCGACCTGCTCGCCGACGCCGATGAAATAGACCGGCAGCTTGTGCTTGGCAGCGATGGAAACAAGGATGCCGCCGCGCGCCGTGCCATCGAGCTTGGTCATGACCAGGCCGTTGACGCCCGCAACATTGCGGAAGATTTCGACCTGATTAAGGGCGTTCTGCCCGGTGGTCGCATCCACCGTCTGGAGGACGGTGTGCGGCGCATCGGGATCGTGCTTGCCGAGCACGCGCACGATCTTCTCAAGCTCGGCCATCAGCTCCGCCTTGTTCTGAAGACGGCCAGCGGTGTCGATGATCAGCACGTCCGAGCCGGCTTCCTTGGCCTTTTCATAGGCATCATAGGCAAGGCCCGCCGCATCCGCGCCGAGTTTTGAGGAAACGACCGGCGAGCCGGTGCGCTCGCCCCAGATCTTGAGCTGCTCGATGGCGGCGGCGCGGAAGGTGTCGCCAGCGCCCAGCGTGACCTTAAGCCCGCCCTCGGTGAGCTTTGCAGCCAGCTTGCCGATGGTGGTCGTCTTGCCGGTGCCGTTGACGCCGACCACGAGGATAACATGCGGCTTGTGCGACAGGTCGAGTTCGAGCGGCATGGCGACCGGCGCCAGCACCTTCTCGATTTCCTCGGCCATGACGGCCTGCACTTCTTCACCGGAAACATCCTTGCCGTAACGGCCCGACGCCAGCGCGTCGGTGACGCGCATGGCCGTCTCAAGACCGAGATCGGCGCGCAGCAGAACGTCTTCCAGATCCTGAAGCGTGTCATCGTCCAGCTTGCGCTTGGTGAAGACACCGGCGATGGAATCGCGCAGTTCGCGAGATGAACGCGACAGCCCCTCGCGGAGACGCTGGAACCATGGCTTGCGCGGCGGCGGTGCTTCCGGCTCGGGCGCCTTCTCTTCAACGCGCTCGACTGCTTTGGAGACGGCGATCTTGCCGGCGGCAGCGGCACTTGCGGCCTCGGCGACGTGCTCCGCTTCCTTCTCACCTCCTGAGCCCGTCGAAGGGCCGGATGACGGGCGAGCGTCGTCGGTGGACGGTGTCGGCGCGGCTTCGGCTGCAGGCGTGATGTCGTCGGCGTCGCGCTGCCCCTCATCCTGACCTTCTCCCCGCGAGCGGGGAGAAGGGGGCGCGGGCGTCGCGTCTGAAATTTCGGCCTTCGGCTCTGGCTCTGGCTCTGGCTCTGGCTCT
>NZ_BAMP01000163.1 GCF_000615975.1 Nitratireductor aquibiodomus NL21 = JCM 21793
CTGCCGTGTCGCCGAAGCTTCTGCCTTCTCCGCCGTCAGCCGCGAGAGCAGTTCTTCGGCAGCCGAAAGTTCGGTGGAAACCGTTTCAAAGACATTCTGCAGTTCGGTTTCACGCCCTTCAGCGCCTTCTTCGGCCTCTTTGAGAGCTTCTTCCTCTTCTGCCAGTCGCGCCAGCGCATCGGCATTGTCGCGCACCATCTGCTCTTCACGCGCCACGTCTGCGTTCAGCTGGTCGATGCGCTTCTTCAGCTCCTGCGTGCGCGCGTCTATGCGCTTGGCCTCTTCCTCCACCTGCGTGCGTGCGATGGTCAGTCGTTGCAGGGCAGCGGCAGCGGCGGCTTCGGCATCGCGCAGCGCGGGCAGCTTGTGCGCACCGATGGCCTGTGCCTTGGCCGCTTCCATCTGGCCGCTGGCGTTTTCGCCCACCAGTGCAGTCGCCCCAGACAGCGCGCTCTGGGCCTCGGCCTCCTGCGCCTTGGCCGAAGACCAGCGCAGGTGCAGCAGGATCGCTTCGGCCTTGCGCACTTCGGCAGAAAGTTTCTTGAAGCGCGAGGCCTGACGCGCCTGTCGTTTCAGACTCTCGATCTGGCTGTCGAGCTCGCTCACCACATCGTCGAGCCGTTCCAGATTCTGTTCGGCGGCGCGCAGCCTGAGTTCAGCCTCATGGCGGCGTGAATGAAGCCCGGAAATGCCGGCAGCCTCTTCAAGCAGCGCCCGGCGTGCCTGCGGCTTTGCCTGGATCAGCTCGCCGATCCGCCCCTGCCCCACCATGGAGGGCGAGCGCGCGCCGGTCGACTGGTCGGCGAACAGAAGCTGCACGTCGCGGGCGCGCGCTTCCTTGCCGTTGATGCGGTAGACCGAGCCTGCCTCACGCTCGATGCGGCGCGACACCTGCAACTCGTCCGCATCGTTGAAAGCGGCCGGCGCAGTGCGGTCGGAATTTTCGAGAAACAGCGTCACTTCGGCCGTGTTTCGGGCCGGGCGCGTGCCCGAACCGGAGAAGATGACATCGTCCATCCCGGAGGCGCGCATGTTCTTGTAGGAGTTTTCGCCCATCACCCAGCGCAGCGCTTCGACCAGATTGGACTTGCCACAGCCATTCGGACCGACCACCCCGGTCAGCCCGTTCTCGATCACGAACTCGCTCGGCTCGACGAAAGATTTGAAGCCCAGAAGGCGCAGCTTGGTGAACTTCATGCCGGTCGCGCCTCAATCAGCGCAAACGAAAACGGCGGACAAACGCGTTGTCCGCTAAAGCATGCCGTCGATGATCGCCGACATTTCCTCAATCGACATGGCTCCCGAGTGCTTCATCCCGTTGATGAAGAATGTTGGAACAGCCTCGATCCCCAGACGCTCCAGACCCCAATTGCGCATTGACCTGACTTCATCCAGAAGCTTGCTGTCCGTCAAGCAAGCTTCAAAGCTCTCCTGTGAGAAACCGGCATTTATGGCGGTTTTCAACAGGGCAGAGCCTCCATCCTGCACCCAGGCCCACTGCGTCTGGGTTCTGTAGAGGAGATCGGAGACGCGGAAATAATCGTCCTTCGCGCAATAGGCAAGCATCAAACCGGCTTCAGCGCGCGGGTCCGTCGGCAACCCACGCACGACATAGCGCACCTTGCCCGTGTCGATATATCTGCGCTTCAGTGCCGGCAGGGTCTCGACATGATAGCGGGCACAGTGTGCGCAGGTCATCGATGCATATTCGATGACTGTCACTGGCGCGCCGGGGTCGCCGAGCGCCTGCTCCTCGAGCCCGCCCGTTTCTGCGAGCGCCTCCATATCCACGCTGGCAGCTATTGCCACCACAGTCCCGCTCAGTGAAAAACCGGCTGCAAAAAACGTCAATCCCAATGTCAGAATCAAACGACGCCGTTGGCCGCCCCCCAGGCAAGCCAAAAGAAAACGCATCAATAAAAATCCAATAAACAAAAAACGCCACCGGCAAAACCGGTGGCGCGGCTACCTTAAATTAGAGCATCCCGTCGATGACAGCCGAGATCTCGTCGATGGACATCGCACCGGAATACTTCTTTCCGTTGATGAAGAAGGTCGGTGTGGCATCGACGCCGAAATCGCTTGCGCCGCGGGCGCGCACGGCCCGCACCTTTGTCAGAAGCTCCTGATCCGTCAGGCAGGCTTCAAAGCTCTCCTGGGTGAAACCGGCGAGCTTGGAAATCTTCAGGAGCGCAGACTGTGCATCCTGCACCGGTGCCCAGTTGTTCTGCTGCTTGAAGAGCACGTCGACCATCGCAAAGTACTTGTCGTCCGAGCAGCGCGCCAGCATGAAGCCCGCTTCCGCGCGCGGATCGAACGGGAACTCGCGCAGGATAAAGCGCACCTTGCCCGTCTCAATGTACTTCTTCTTCAGCTCCGGATAGGTCCGGGTGTGGAAGGTGGCGCAGTGGCTACACGTCATGGACGCGTATTCGACAATGGTAACCGGCGCATTTTCATCGCCGAGAACCTTGTCCTCCAGCGCTCCCTCTTCGAGCAGCTTGTCCATGTCCACCGTTCCGCTGGAGGGCGGAGCCTCGACGGCGGCCGTGGTGATGGGATCCGTGGCAGGCGCTCCCGCCTCAGCTTCGGCGTTGCTGTCGGTGCACGCTGCCAGTCCAAGCCCAAGCGCCGGCAAGGCGGCCATGGAAAGAAGAAGTCTGCGGCGCTGGATCAGTTCGGACATGAATTTTCACCTGTTCGTCTTGGATTGTTACCTGCGAGTGTTACCTGCGTTCACGCCACAAAGCGGGCGTTTCGGGCGAATTTGGGTCAGGGGCGCATTTTTCTGAAGCAACAGCCCCATCACGTTTTGGTGATCGAGGAGGTCATGATCTGTCATTTGCGCCGGCCTAAAATGCTCGCCCCCAGCTTTTGCAGCGATTGGCGCAGCCCCTCGTCTTCCACCCCGGCGACCAGCGCATCGATCCGGGCGCTTTCCGATCCTGTAAGAGGGCGCGCGGTCGGCGCGCGGCGCACCTGTGGCTGAGCAACCGGCTTCTGCACGATCTTTATGCGCCCCACCGCGGCAAAGCCGAGGAAGGCATTGACGCGGGCGATCACCTCACCCGTCTCGTGCTGCAGGCGCAGCGCTGCCGCGCCTTCGCAC
>NZ_BAMP01000162.1 GCF_000615975.1 Nitratireductor aquibiodomus NL21 = JCM 21793
CCTCGGCGACCTGATCCTGACCTGCGGCTCGGAGCAATCGCGCAATTTTGCCTATGGCGCTGCACTCGGTCGCGGCGAGAGCTTGAAGGCCGACCGCTGGCCGAAGGCGCGCATACGGCCGGCATCGCCGCGCGTATCGTGCGCGAACGCGGCCTCGAAGCACCCATTATCGAAAGCGTGACAGAACTTCTCAAAGGCAGGCTGACTGTGCAGGCTGCCATGGAAGCCCTGCTTTCACGTCCGCTAAAAAGCGAAACCTGACAAAAGGGGAAACGCATGATCTTCGCCATCATCTGCCGGGACAAGCCCGGCCATCTGGAAACACGCATGAGCACACGGCCCCAACACGTGGAATTCCTGAACGGGCTCAACGAAAACGGCGCGCTGAAATTCGCAGGGCCATTCCTTGACGATGAAGGCAAGCCCTGCGGCAGCCTTGTTGCAGTGGAGGCCGAGGACCAGGCGGCAGCGGAACTGATCGCCGCCGCAGACCCCTATGCTCTTGCGGGCCTTTTCGAATCCGTTGAAATACGGGCCTGGAACTGGGTCTTCAACAATCCGGAGAATGCGTGATGGCCTATTGGCTGTTCAAGTCCGAGCCTTCCACCTGGTCGTGGGAGATGCAGAAGAAAAAGGGCGATAAGGGCGAGCAGTGGGACGGCGTGCGAAACTATCAGGCGCGCAACAACATGCGCGAGATGAAGCTCGGCGACCTCGGCTTCTTCTACCACTCGGTCAAGGAAACTTCCGTGGTGGGCATCGTGGAAGTGTGCGCGCTGGCGCATCCCGACACGACCACCGATGATCCGCGTTGGGAATGCGTGGATATCCGCGCGGTCAAGGACATCCCTCGCCCGGTCACGCTGGCCGAGATCAAGGCCAATCCGAAGCTTTCGGAGATGATCCTGGTCAACAATTCGAGGCTTTCCGTGCAGCCGGTGCGGCCGGACGAATGGGCCGAGATCTGCCGCATGGGCGGCCTCGACAAGGCACCCTGAGCCTTTCCCCCGTGCGGCGCATCACCCCGGACAATGCGGCGGCGTTCATCCACGCCAACACGGCGCTGATACGCCCGCCACATGTGGCGGAGGTCGCGCTTCATCTGGCCGATGAGGCGCACGATCTTTGGCAACGCACGGAGGAGGAGCTTGCAGAGATCGGCCTGCCGCCCCCTTTCTGGGCCTTCGCATGGGCGGGTGGTCAGGGGCTTTCGCGCTACATTCTCGATCACCCCGAAACCGTGCGGGGGAAAACCGTTCTCGACTTTGCGACCGGATCCGGCTTGTCGCCATCGCCGCCATGAAGGCAGGCGCGAAACATGTTCTGGCAGCGGACATCGACCCGTTCAGCGGACCGGCCTGTGCGCTGAACATGGCCGCGAACGATGTGCAGTTCGAGACCACGCAGGAAGACCTCACCGGCGCAACAGGCGAATGGGACGCGGTGCTTGCCGGCGATGTGTTCTACGACCGGGCGATGACCGACACGCTGGTGCCATGGTTCGAGCGCCTGTCAGACACAGGCGCGACGGTCATTGTCGGCGACCCCGGCCGGAGCTACCTGCCGCGCGAACACCTTGCCGAACTGGCGAGTTATATCGTGCCGGTGACCCGTGCGCTCGAAGACGCAGAGGTGAAGCGTACTACCGTCTGGCAATTCGCTTGACCGCTTTGTGGAGTGCGGGTTCAATCCGCCCCGCTGGACATGTGAGGAGAACCCCATGGATTTCGCCGGTCTCAACTATCTCGCCATTCTCGTTGCCGCCATCGCAGCGTTCATGTTCGGCGCCATTTATTACGGCGCGCTCGGCAAGCCGTGGATGAAGGCCGCTCGCATCAAGCCCGAAGACGCCAGGATGGAACCGTCGCTTTTCATCACCTCGTTCTTGGCCGAACTGATCATGGCATGGGTTCTGGCCGGCGTGATCGGCCATCTGGGCGCAGGCCAAGTGACCTTCTGGAACGGCGTTGTCTCCGGTGCCTTCATCTGGCTCGGCTTCATGGCCACGACCGTTGCTGTCAACCAGCGCTATGAAGGCTTTGGCTGGGACCTGACCCTGATCGACGCCGGCCATTGGCTGGGCGTCGCGCTCATCATGGGCGGGGTGATCGGATTTTTCGGCATTTGATCCTTCTAAAACCATCAATATTGATGTTCTAGACATCAATACTAAAAGACTGTATATACTCTCAAAGACGGAGCGCCAATGATAACCGCAGCACAGATGCGCGCCGCCCGAGCCCTTTTGGGCATCGACCAGAAGCAACTGGCCGAGCTTTCGGGCGTTTCCCTGCCGACCATCCAGAGGATGGAGGCAAGCGAAGGCAATGTGCGCGGTGTGGTCGACACGCTTTCCAAGGTGGTCGAGGCGCTGGGGGCAGCCGGCATCGAGCTGATCGGTGACCATGCACCCAGCCACGGCACCGGACGCGGTGTACGCTTCAGAGAGCCAACCCCGGCAAAGGCGAAAACCGTCTGAGACAACGCAGTTCCAGCAAAAGTTGAAACCGGTTTTGCGTCCGGAACTGCGGGAATGATGAGAACGCAACGGCGACCGCCTGCAAATCCGCCGACGGCCTTCCGCTGCCGATGGTATGAGGCTTCCCTATGCAGGCGAGCGCCACGCGCCCCGGCTTCACTGCTCTTTTCACGCCCAAACTGCTGACCGTGCTGCGCGAGGGCTATGGCCTTGGTGCGCTCAAGGCCGACATCGTTGCCGGCCTGACGGTCGCGATCATCGCACTGCCCTTGTCCATGGCCATCGCCATCGCTTCGGGCGTGCCGCCGGAGCGCGGGCTCTATACGGCCATTGTCGGCGGCTTTCTGGTTTCGGCGCTTGGCGGCAGTCGGTTTCAGATCGGCGGTCCGGCGGGCGCGTTCATCGTGCTCGTTTTCGCCACGGTGCAGGCGCACGGCATAGACGGGCTGATCCTCGCCACCTTCCTCTCCGGTTTCATCCTGCTTGCCATTGGTCTCTTGAGGCTCGGCACCTTCATCAAATATGTGCCCTATCCCGTCACCGTTGGCTTTACCTCCGGCATCGCGTCATCATCCTGACGAGCCAGCTCAAGGATTTCTTCGGCCTGACGCTGACGGGCGCGGAGCCCGGGCCTTTCATCCCCAAGCTGCAGGCGCTGGCACAGGCCGCGCCGACGGTGAACTCCGCAGCACTTCTGCTGGCGCTTGGCTCGGTGGCGG
>NZ_BAMP01000161.1 GCF_000615975.1 Nitratireductor aquibiodomus NL21 = JCM 21793
CGCGTTGCCGGCAAGCGCTTCGCGCCCGGCATGGCCGAGCCAGGTATAGGCGATCGCGCCCGGCGCCATGCAGATGAACGAGGTGACGACGTAGGTCGCGAAACTGATCCGGGTGAGGCCGAGCGCATAGTTGGTCAGATTGAAGGGAAAGAGCGGCACGAGGCGCACGAAGGCGACAAAGCGCCAGCCCTCCGCCTCCACGCCGTCGATGAGCCGCTTTAGCCTGCCCCCGGTTCGCGCCGCCACCCAGTCGCCGGCGAGGTACCGGGCGATGAGGAAGGCAAGGCTTGCCCCGATCGTCGCGCCGACAAGATTGAGGAGCGAGCCCCACACAGGACCGAACAGGGCGCCGCCCGCCAGTGCGAACAGGGCGCCCGGCAGGAAGGCGACCGTTCCGACGGCATAGAGTGCGAGATAGGCAAGGGGGGCCAAGAGCCCGAATCCGGCAACCCATGCATCGAGGGCTTCGATATCCAGCCGGTCGCGATTGACGGCGGCCCAGACGATCGCGGCGACAATGCCCAGAAGGAGAAGGATGCGTGGCGCAAAGCGTAGCGCGTTCACGGCTTCTCCTCCTCGCGGTTGATCGGATATCCGCTTGCGGGGCCACGCAGTGGTTGGACCAGCATCCGATCGAGCCACAGATCGCGGCGGGTGCGGAACTGCTCGATGCCGATGGTCATCGCCTCGTGCCCCTCGCGAGGCTGCGGCCTGTAGGTGCCGAGCAGCCGATCCCACCAGGCAGGTTGAAGCCGAAATTGGAGTTGGTCTCGCTGGGATGGATCGAATGATGTACCCGGTGCATATCCGGCGTCACCACGATCATTCGCAGCACGCGGTCGATGGCTCGCGGAATGGCAATATTGGAATGGTTGAACATCGCCGTGGCGTTGAGCAGCACCTCGAAGACCAGTACCGCTACCGCCGGCGGCCCCAGCGCGGCAACGACCGCCAGCTTGATGCCCATCGACAGCAGGATTTCGACCGGGTGGAAGCGCAGGCCCGTCGTCACGTCGAATTCGAGATCGGCATGGTGCATGCGATGCAACCGCCACAGTGCGGGCACCGCGTGGAACATCACGTGCTGAAGATAGATGGCGAGGTCGAGCGCCAGCACCGAGACAACGAAGGCGATCCAGGCCGGCGCGTCGAGGATATTGAACAGGCCCCAGCCGCGTTGCTCGGCGACAACGGCAAGGCCGACCGCCACGATGGGGAAGGTGAGGCGCACCAGAAGCGTGTCGATGACGACAACGCCGAGATTGCTGCTCCAGCGCAGGAGACGCGGTATCTCTCGACGACGCCTCGGCGCGGCCATCTCCCAGATCGCCATCGCCAGCAGGATGCCGAGGAAGAAGCCCATCCGGATCAGCGGTTCGTTTGAAAGAATAAGGTCGCTCATGGGATCTCGCGTAGGCCTTGCCAAACCGACACAAGCCGATTACATTCAATTAATCACTTGAATGATATAATGTAAGGCCTGCGAGAATGTCAACTGGCCCCAAACAGGCGCTTTACTCCGAGTTCGCATCCGTCGCCCGCGCGCTCGGGTCACAGCATCGGCTGGAAATCCTCGAACATCTGGCGCAGGGGGAACGCGGCGTGGACGCGTTGGCGGAGCGGATCGGTCTGTCGATCGCCAATGCTTCACAACATTTGCAGCAGTTAAGACGCGTGGGCCTGGTCGTTTCGCGACGGGATGGGAAATTCGTGCTCTACCGACTTGCCAACGACAATGTGCTCAACCTGATTGCGGCGCTTTCCAATGTCGGGGAGCGCAATCTCGCCGCGGTCGACCGTATTCGCCGGGACTATTTCGACGATCGCGACAACATGGAGCCTGTTTCGCGCGAGGAGTTGTTGCAACGAACGCGGAACGATCTCGTGACGGTCCTCGATGTCCGTCCGCCGGACGAATTCGCGGTCGGACACCTGCCGGGCGCTATCAACATTCCGTTGAGCGAACTGGAGGCGAGGCTCGCCGATCTCGATCCGAGTCACGAGATCGTCGCCTATTGCCGTGGGCCTTGGTGCGTATTGTCCTTCGAGGCGGTCGCGGCACTGCGCGCCCTCGGCTTCAATGTGCGTCGCCTTGAGGACGGTCTTCCTGAGTGGCGGGCGGCGGGCCTGCCGGTCGAGCACGCCGACTGAGATGCGGTGAACGGGAAAAGCTTGCGTGTCCGAGTGTTCCCGCGGGTAATCGAAGGACGTCGCCTATCGCATCTTCATCATCACGGCGACAGGGCCTCGATGATCCGGCACTCGGCGATGGTGCCGCAGCCGCACTGGTCGATGATGCTCCCGAGTTCGCGGCGCAAAGCCTGCAGGTCGGCGATCTTGCGTTCCACCTCCGCCAGATGCTCGCAGGCAATGGCGTCCACCGCCTCGCACGGGCGATCGCGCTGATCGGACAGGCTGAGAAGGTCGCGCACCTGCTCGATCGCGAAGCCGAGATCGCGCGCCCGCCGGATAAAGCTGAGGCGGCCGAGATGTGATGCCGAATAGCTGCGATAATTCCCGGCCGTGCGCTCAGGCTCCGGCAACAGACCGATCCGCTCATAGTAACGGATGGTCACCACCTTCGTTTCCGTGGCCTTCGCGAGATCGCCGATCGTGAAGTTTTCGTGCGCCATGGTCTTGACCCTATAGTTGCTACAGAGTGCATATAAGCTGTCACATCGAACAAGTCGAGGTGACACATGGCGACCGAGGCCAATACAGCGCTCAAACTCCGCGTCGAAGGCATGGATTGCGGAGCCTGCGCGATCAAGATCGAGAACGGGCTGAAGCGCCTGCCGGGCGTCACCGAAATCAACGTCAACTATGGGCTGGAGACACTGTCCCTCGTCCTCGATGAGGACCGCACCTCCCGCGGCTCCGTAGAGGATCGCATCCGTTCGCTCGGCTACGCACCGCGTGCGATGACGGGTGAGGGGGCCGATGCGGGAAAGACATCCGCCGGGGAACGTGGCGTTTCCGCCCGGGCCTGGTGGCAGACACGCAAGGGTCAACTCGTCATCGGCACCGGCGTTCTTCTGGGTCTCGCTTTCATCATCGCGACGGTTGCACCCGCGATCGCCGAATGGGCCTATCTGGTGGCGGCGCTGCTCGGAGTGCTACCGATCCTCCGGCGTGCCGTCGCCGGTGCACGGCACGGTACTCCGTTCAGCATTGAAACCCTGATGTCGGTCGCGGCAATCGGCGCGGTTGCGATCGGCGAGAGCGCGGAAGCGGCGATCGTCGTCTTTCTGTTCGCGGTCGGAGAAATTCTCGAGAACGTTGCCGCGGGCCGGGCGCGCGCCGGCATCGAGGCGTTGATGAACCTCGTTCCGCGCGTG
>NZ_BAMP01000160.1 GCF_000615975.1 Nitratireductor aquibiodomus NL21 = JCM 21793
CCTCCGGCGCCTCGACCGGGGCGTCACGGCCGCGCACGATCACCGGGTTGCCCAGTCGAATCCGCGCCGCCGCATCGTCGGTAACGGCGACTTCCGGCAGACCCTCGAGAGCCGTGGCGATATCGAGAAGATATTCGTCGAGCGTAGCGAAGTCGCCGGCCTCGCGGTCCCCTTCCGTCGCCGCCTCCTCAAGCGCCGGCAGCTCCACGAGCTGATCGGGAAGGAAAGGATAGACCTCGGTGCGGCGCAGCTCTGCAATGTGGCCGTAGCACCCCAGGTCGCGACCCAGGTCGCGGGCGATACTGCGCACATAGGTGCCCTTGCCGCACTCGATCTCGAACACGGCTTCATCAGGCGTGAAGGAAACCAGGTCGAGCCGGCCCACCTCAATCTCCCGCGCCGCGATCTCGACCGTCTCGCCCTCGCGGGCAAGGTCGTAGGCGCGCTCACCGTCAATCTTAACGGCGGAAAACTGCGGCGGGGTCTGCATAATGATGCCCGTATAGTTCGGCAACAGGGCGCGAACGGCCTCTTCAGTCGGGCGCTCGTCGGAGCTTTCCGTGACCGGGCCTTCCAGATCGTCGGTGGCCCGCTCCTCACCCCAGGCGACCTTGAAGCGGTAGACCTTGGCGCCATCCATGACGAAGGGCACCGTCTTCGTCGCATCACCAAGCGCGATCGGCAGCATGCCGGATGCGAGCGGGTCGAGTGTGCCGGCATGACCGGCCTTCTCCGCGTTGAAAAGCCATTTGATCTTGGAAACGGCGCTGGTGGATCCCATGCCCGCCGGCTTGTCGAGGATCAGCCAGCCGTTGATACGGCGTCCCTTCCGCTTGCCGCGCCGCGCCATCAAAGATCATCCTCATTCGCGTCGTCGTCCTTCAGGTCGCGGGCCACTTCCGGCGACTTCAAGAGGCGATCGATCTTGTTGAAATTCTCGAAACTGTCGTCCACGCGGAACCGCAGTTCCGGCATGTATTTCATCTGCCGCAACGCCGGTGTGATGCGTCCGCGGAGGAAGCGCGCATGGCGGTTCAGAGCTGCCGCTACCGCATCCTTGTCGGCCGCGCCGAGCGGCGAGACATAGGCGGTGGCGATTTTCAGGTCCGGTGACATACGCACTTCAGACACGGAAACCACGGTGTTTGCGAGCGCATCGTCGCTTACATCGCCGCGCTGGAGAGCCTGCGCGATTGCGTGACGCACCTGCTCGCCGACGCGAAGCTGGCGTTGAGAGGGAGCGGAAGACGGCATGGAGCACCTTCTTGCGGGGAAAGCCCTATTGTATCCGCATCGCGGATATCGGCAAATTATGAAAGCGGAAGCGTCTGACGCCGGAAAGCGAGATGGGGCATCAAGTGCCCCATCCTGGCTGCTCCAAACGTACGCGCATTAGAGCATCGGACCGAAAAGTTGAAACCGGTTTTCGGGTCATTCCGATACTCCATCAAAAACCTAGATCGTCGTTTGTGCGTCCGAATGGACGCACGGCGATCTAGAGCGTGCGCGTGACCATCTCGACGCGATAGGCCTCGATGACATCGCCGGGGCGAATGTCTTCGTAGTTCTCGAACGCCATGCCGCATTCCTGACCGGCAGGCACTTCGGAGACTTCGTCCTTGAAGCGCTTGAGCGTCTTCAGCTTGCCTTCGTGGATCACCACGCTGTCGCGGATGAGGCGCACGCCGGCACCACGCTCCACCTTGCCTTCGGTGACCCGGCAGCCGGCGACCTTGCCGACCTTGGACACGTTGAAGACCTCGAGGATCTCGCATTGCCGAGGAAGGTCTCGCGGCGCTCCGGAGAAAGGAGGCCCGACATGGCCGCTTTGATGTCATCCACGAGATCGTAGATGATGTTGTAGTAGCGGATCTCGATCCCGGCAGCTTCAGCCGCATCGCGCGCCTGCTTGTTGGCGCGGACGTTGAAGCCGATGATCGCGGCCTCGGAAGTCTCGGCGAGCGACACGTCGCTCTCCGTGATCGCGCCGGCACCCGAATGGACGATGCGTGCGCGGACTTCGTCGGTGCCCAGCTTGTCGAGCGCACCGGCAATGGCCTCGATCGAGCCCTGTACGTCGCCCTTGACGATGAGCGGGAACTCTTTCAGGCCCGTGTCCTGAAGCTGCGACATCATCTGCTCGAGCGAGCCGCGCTGACCCGCCTGGCGGGCAACGGACTTCTCGCGGGCCAGACGCTGGCGATACTCGGAAATCTCGCGGGCGCGTGCCTCGCTCTCGACAACCGCGATGCGGTCGCCGGCCAGCGGGGTTCCCTGCAGGCCGAGGATCTCGACCGGCATGGAGGGCGGAGCTTCCTTCAGCTGCTCGCCACGATCGTTGACGAGCGCGCGGACACGGCCCCACTCGTTACCGGCCACGATGATGTCGCCGGTGTGAAGCGTACCTGCCTGGACCAGAACCGTGGCAACCGAGCCGCGACCACGGTCGAGCTTGGCCTCGATGACCACGCCTTCGGCGGAGCGATCCGGGTTGGCCTTGAGCTCAAGAACCTCGGACTGAAGCAGAACCGCTTCCAGCAGCCTGTCGAGATTGGTGCCCTTGACGGCAGAAACCTCGACGTCGAGCACCTCGCCGCCCATAGACTCCACGAAGACCTCGTGCTGGAGGAGCTCCGTGCGCACCTTGTTGGCGTCGGCTTCCGGCTTGTCGATCTTGTTGATCGCAACAATGATCGGCACGCCCGCAGCCTTGGCGTGGTTGATGGACTCGATCGTCTGCGGCATCACGCTGTCGTCAGCCGCCACCACGAGAATGGCAATGTCGGTCGCTTCCGCACCGCGCGCGCGCATGGCCGTAAAGGCGGCGTGGCCGGGCGTATCGATGAAGGTGATCGTCTGACCACCCTGCTCGACCTGATAGGCGCCGATATGCTGGGTAATGCCGCCGGCCTCGCCGGACACCACATTTGCATGGCGGATTGCATCGAGCAGCGAGGTCTTGCCGTGGTCGACGTGGCCCATGATCGTAACGACGGGCGGACGCGGCTTCAAATCCTCAGCCTTGTCTTCAACATTGAAGAGGCCTTCTTCGACGTCGGACTCGGCAACGCGCTTCACGGTATGACCGAACTCTTCAGCCACCAGTTCGGCGGTATCCGCATCGATCACGTCGCCGGGCTTCAACATCTGGCCCTGCTTCATGAAGAACTTGATAACATCCACGGCGCGCTCGGCCATACGCTGGGCGAGCTCCTGAATGGTGATCGTCTCGGGAAGAACCACCTCGCGGGAAATCTTCTCACGCGGCTCCTGATGCTGGGCGCGCTTGAATTTTTCCTGGCGGCGGCGCATCGAAGAGAGCGAACGCCCGCGCGTCTCGCCATCGTCCGACAGCGCGCGATTGAGCGTCAGCTTGCCACGGCGGCGCTGGTCGTCGCCACGCGA
>NZ_BAMP01000159.1 GCF_000615975.1 Nitratireductor aquibiodomus NL21 = JCM 21793
AGACCATCGACCTTGTTGCCGTCCTCGCCGGTCGCGGTTCCGCGCGCCGGCTGGCCGAACTCGCCCGCGTCGAGGGCCTTGGGCCGGATGGCGACTACCGCATCACCCCCGCAACCACCCCGAAAGGAGACCCCGAATGATCCATCACGCCTTGCGTCTGCGCTGCCAGCTCGCCACGGCCTGCGCCGTCACCACCGTCAGCCTGTTCATGGCCCCGGCCGCCTATGCGTCCGGTTCGTCGATGCCGTGGGAAGCGCCCCTTCAAAGCATCCTTCAGTCCATTGAGGGGCCGGTCGCCAAAATTATCGCGGTCATTATCATCATCGTGACCGGCTTGACCCTCGCGTTCGGCGATACGAGCGGAGGGTTCAGGCGATTGATTCAGATCGTTTTCGGTCTGTCGATCGCCTTTGCCGCGTCGAGTTTCTTCCTGTCGTTCTTCTCGTTCGGCGGCGGGGCGCTCGTCTGATGGCAGGCGGCCTCGAACAGCTCGACGCGGTGCCGGGCTTCACCGTCCCGGTCCACCGGGCGCTGACCGAGCAGATTTTGCTCGGCGGCGCACCGCGCTCTATCGCCATCATGAACGGTACGCTCGCCGGGGCCGTGGGCCTCGGCCTGCGCCTCTGGCTGGTCGGCCTCGCCATCTGGGCCATCGGCCATTTCGCCGCCGTGTGGGCGGCCAAGCGCGATCCCCAATTCGCCGAGGTCGGGCGGCGGCATCTGCGCGTCCCCGGTCATCTGGCGGTGTGAGGGCGCGGCTATGATGAACCTTGCCGAATACCGCCGCACCGCCGCGCGCCTCGCCGACTATCTGCCGTGGGCGGCGCTGGTCAGCGC
The DNA here is from genome assembly GCF_000615975.1 of Nitratireductor aquibiodomus NL21 = JCM 21793. Classification (GTDB taxonomy): domain Bacteria; phylum Pseudomonadota; class Alphaproteobacteria; order Rhizobiales; family Rhizobiaceae; genus Nitratireductor; species Nitratireductor aquibiodomus. The sequence continues at coordinate 838 of NZ_BAMP01000159.1, forward strand.
GGGCGTCGTCTTGAACAAGGACGGTAGCTTTCAGAGGACCGCGAAGTTTCGCGGTCCCGATCTGGATTCCGCCGTCGCCGCCGAGCTGGTTGCCGTCGCCGGCCGGATCAACAACGCTGTGCGCCGTCTTGGCTCCGGCTGGAGCATCTTTGTCGAGGCGCAGCGCAATCCGGCCGCGACCTATCCCGACAGCATTTTTCCCGACGCGGCATCGGCGCTGGTCGATGCGGAACGCAAGGCAGCGTTCGAGGAAGCCGGCGCGCATTTCGTCTCCGGCTACTTCATGACCTTCCTTTACCTGCCGCCCGCCGAGGAAGCCGCCCGCGCCGAAACCTGGCTCTATGAGGGCCGCGACAAGACCGGCGTGGACCCTTGGGAGATCCTGCGCGGTTTCATCGACCGCACCGACCGCGTGTTGGCCTTGCTCGACGGTTTCATGCCCGAGTGCCGCTGGCTCGATGACGGCCAGACGCTCACCTACCTCCATTCGACCATATCGACCAACCGGCATCGCGTGCGCGTGCCGGAAGTGCCGGTGTATCTGGACGCGCTGCTGGCTGACCAGCCGCTGACCGGCGGGCTGGAGCCGCGCCTTGGCGACGCGCATCTGCGCGTCCTGACCATCGTGGGATTCCCGACCGCGACGACGCCGGGCCTCTTGGACGAAATGAACCGCCTGCCTTTCCCCTACAGGTGGAGCACGCGCGCCATTCTGCTCGACAAGACGGACGCCACCCGGTTGCTCACCAAAATTCGCCGCCAGTGGTTTGCGAAGCGCAAGAGCGCCGCGGCGATTCTGAAAGAGGTGATGACCAACGAGGCGTCCGCCCTGGTGGACACCGACGCCGCCAACAAGGCGCTCGACGCCGACATGGCCCTGCAGGAGCTGGGGGCGGACGTGACGGGCATGGCCTATGTCACCGCGACCGTCACGGTTTGGGATGCCGACCCGCGCATAGCCGACGAGAAATTGCGGCTGGTCGAGAAGATCGTTCAGGGCCGCGACTTCACCGCCATGCCCGAAACGGTCAATGCCGTCGATGCGTGGCTCGGCTCGATCCCCGGCCATGCCTACGCCAACGTGCGGCAACCGCCCATCAGCACTTTGAATCTCGCCCACATGATCCCGCTATCGGCGGTGTGGGCGGGACCGGAACGGGATGACCATCTCGGTGCGCGCCCCTTGCTCTATGGCAAGACCGAGGGAAGCACCCCGTTCCGGTTGTCATTGCATGTCGGCGACGTGGGCCACACCCTTGTCGTCGGCCCGACCGGCGCGGGCAAGTCCGTGCTGCTGGCGCTCATGGCGCTCCAGTTCCGGCGCTATGTCGGCTCGCAGGTATTCGCCTTCGATTTCGGCGGCAGCATCCGCGCCGCCGCGCTCGCCATGGAGGGCGATTGGCACGACCTGGGCGGCGGGCTGACCGATGGGGCAGAGGCATCCGTCTCGCTCCAGCCGCTCGCGCGCATCCACGACACCTATGAACGCGCCTGGGCGGCCGACTGGATCACCGCCATTCTCATGCGCGAGGGGCTGACCATCACGCCCGAGGTGAAGGAGTATCTTTGGACGGCGCTGACCTCGCTCGCGTCCGCCCCGGTCGAGGAACGGACCATCACCGGCTTGAGCGTGCTGCTCCAGTCGAACAATCTCAAACAGGCCCTTCGACCCTATTGCATCGGCGGCGCTTATGGCCGGCTGCTCGATGCCGAAAGCGAACAACTCGGCGCAGCCGATGTGCAAGCCTTCGAGATCGAGGGGCTTGTCGGCACCGACGCGGCTCCGGCCGTCCTGTCCTACCTCTTCCATCGCATCGGCGACCGGCTCGACGGCCGCCCGACGCTGCTCATCATAGATGAAGGCTGGCTTGCGCTGGATGACGAGGGGTTCGCCGGCCAGCTCCGCGAATGGCTGAAAACGCTGCGCAAGAAAAACGCATCGGTCATCTTCGCCACGCAGTCTCTGTCGGACATCGACGGAAGCAACATCGCGCCCGCGATTATCGAGAGCTGCCCGACGCGGCTGTTGCTGCCGAACGAACGGGCTATCGAGCCGCAAATCACCGCCATCTATCGCCGCTTCGGGCTCAATGACAGGCAGATCGAGCTTGTCGCCCGCGCGACACCGAAACGCGAATATTATTGTCAATCGCGGCGCGGCAACAGGCTGTTCGAGCTGGGTCTGTCCGAAGTCGGGCTCGCGCTTTGCGCCGCATCCGCCAAATCCGACCAGACCGAAATCGCGCGCATCTTCGCCGAACACGGCCGCGCCGGATTCCTCGCGGCCTGGCTGCACCATCGCGGAGTCGATTGGGCGGCCGACCTCATCCCCAACCTCACCATCCTCGCCGACCGGCCGGAATCCGCCGTGCCGGACGGCTCCGCAGCAAAGGAGACCCTTCCATGATCCGTATTCCCGTTTCCCGCATCGCCGGCGCATCCATGATCGCGCTGACGCTCGCCGTTCCCGTCGCCCTGTCGCCAATGCTGGCAAGCCCGGCGCAGGCGCAGCTCTTTGGCTTCGGCCGCATCGTTTTCGACCCGTCCAACTATGCCGAGAACGTCCTCACCGCCGCCCGGACGCTGGAGCAGATCAACAATCAGATCCAGAGCCTTCAGAACGAGGCGCAGATGCTCATCAATCAGGCCCGCAATCTGGCGAGCCTGCCGTATTCGTCGCTCCAGACGCTTCAACAGAACGTCCAGCGCACACAGCAGCTTTTGGGACAGGCCCAGAACATCGCGTTCGAGGTCAGCCAGATCGACCAGGCGTTCCAGCAGCAGTATGGCAACGTCTCGCTGTCGGCCACCGACCAGCAGCTTGTCGCCGATGCACGCTCGCGCTGGGAAAATACCGTCTCCGGCCTTCAGGACGCGATGCGCGTGCAAGCCGGAGTCGTCGGCAACATCGACACGAACCGCGCCGAGATGGCCGCGCTCGTCGGCCAGAGCCAGGGCGCGACCGGCGCGCTGCAAGCCACGCA
>NZ_BAMP01000158.1 GCF_000615975.1 Nitratireductor aquibiodomus NL21 = JCM 21793
CGAGGCCGGCCACGGCGGCGATGCCGCCGAGCTTGAGCGCGCTGCCGGTGACGGAACGTCCAGTGCTGGTGCCTAACAGGACGGCTGCGATGGCGCCGGTTGCAAGCGGATTGTCCTTGGCGAGCTGAACCGCCTGGCCCGCCTTGTCGCGCACGGTTCCCTGCGTTCCGGGCACCTGTGAGCCCAGAAGGTCGTTCAACAGCTTCTTTGGATCAAACATCCGCATCTCCTCGTTTCGCGCCTTTTGCGCCGTAGCGTTGGCGAAAAGGTAGGAAGGCATTTGTGGCATTGCAATGTTGGAGGGTGATGCAACCGGCAGGGGAAGACGAAAGTCCAATGTCATTCAAAGGGCTCGGCAGGAGCCTTGCCGCCCGACAGCCCGGTCATGAGCGCGGGGCGGGTACCCCTTCTGTGTTCGGCTGTCTCGAACCGGAGGGCTTCGATGACGCCGTCGCGCGGGAAACGCTCCAGAACCTTTGCGAGCGAGGCAGGCGCGATGCGGCGGCGGCCCGCGCCGAAAAGATCGCAGACCGCGCCGCGCGACACCAGATGCGCCTCCGCGCCATGGGCGCGGGCGGACACCCATCCGTTGAGATGGAGCGCGATGGCGTCGCCGACCTTCCGGCCAACCTTTGCGCCATGTCCCTTCGCGCAGAGATGATCGTGCGCCCGCTCGCCGCCGCTGAGCGCAAAACAGCGGGTGCAGACTGGCGGCTCGTGGCGCTCGGTCAGGCCGATATCGTGCAGGATGGCGGCGGCGAAAAACAGGGCGGGATCGTGGTCGAGGCGCTCATGGGCCGCGATCAGTGTCCCGAACAGATAGGTGCGCCAGCTATGGAAAAGCAGCGCATCGCGATGGGTCTCGGTGGCGAGCTGAAGCGCATCTTCCACCAGCGCGGTCTGCGGCGGCATCAGCGCGTCGAGCGAGACCGGAGCCGGGGTGAGAAGGCCAAGGCGGTGGCGAACCGTGTCGAGTGCGGCATGCACCTGCACAAAGGCGAGATTGCCGATGAGGCGGATTTTCTCGCCGCTGCTCAGTGTTCCATCCATTCCGTGCCCCCAGGCGAGCGTGCCCATGGCTGCGTTTTTGGGATGTTGGGATTGGGTCATTGTAATGTGCCTTGATATTTGTACTGTTTCGCATAAAAATGCACGGAGATGAATTTTATGCAAGATGGTACAAAATGATTGCACGCCGAGGACGCCCGCCGGCCTATGACCGCGAAGCGGCGCTGATGGCCATTGCGGAGGCGTTTCGCCTGCGCGGCTATGCCGCTGCCTCGCTGGACGAGATCGCGCGGGCGGCGGGGATGAACCGGCCCAGCCTTTTCGCCGCGTTCGGCAACAAGAAGGCTATGTATCTGGCTGCCCTTGAAGACTATCGGCGTCGGATGGAGCAGGCGGTTTCGCCGGCGCTGGCGGGTGAGGGGCCTCTGGGCGATGCGCTGACGGGGTTCTTCGACGCGGCCATCGGCTTTTATGGTGAGGGGGCTGCGCCGGGCTGTCTCGTTCTGTGCACGGCGACGGCGGAAGCGCCGGCTGATGAAGAGATCGCCGCCGCCCTGGCGGACACGATTAGCGGGATTGAGGCGCAGCTAGCGGCGCGGATCGCGCGCGAAGCGGCTGAATGTGAAGTGGCGGGGCTGGCGCAGTTGATGGTGTCGGTTCTGATATGCATTGCCGTTCAGGCCCGTGCGGGTGCGGACGAGGCGGCGCTGAAGAGCTTTGCGCGCGCCAGCGTGGCTGCGGCATTGCGTCAGGCCCTGTGATTGGGCTTTGACATTTGGCGCATCGGGTGGCACTGGCTCCAGCCCGATTTTCAAATGCAAGGCATTCACGTGACCGACGTCGTTTCCCATATTCTGACCCTTTCCGATGGACGCAGCCTCGGCTGGCATGAATGGGGCGCGCCTGCAGGCCGTGTCGTGATTTTCTGTTCCGGTGCGGGGATGGCAGGCGCTATCCCGTTTGGCGGCGCGGCGGCAGAGCGTCTTGGCCTGCGCATTGTCGCGGTGGACCGGGCAGGGCTCGGCGCGTCTGACGCGGACCCGGACAAGAGCTTTCAGCGCTGGAGCGTGGATGTGGCGGCGCTGCTGGCGGATCTGGGGGAAGACAGTGCGCTGGCCATGGGCTTTTCGCAGGGCGCGCCGTTTGCGCTGGCGCTGGCGGATGCCGGGGTGGCGAAGGCCGTGGCGCTGGTTTCAGGTCAGGATGAACTGTCTGCGCCGGAAGTGCTGTCGCAATTGCCCGAGCCTGTCGCCGATATGGTGCGGCTTGCCAGGGAAGATCCGGCGCGTCTGGAGGCGGACATTGCCGCCTTCGCGACGGCCGACTGGCTGTGGCAGATGATCGAGACGATGAGCGGGCCGCAGGACCGCGCCTATTATGCAGGCGAGGCGTTTGCGCCGCTCTATCGCGCAGCGCTGGCGGACGGGTTTCGGCAGGGGGCAGCCGGGTATGCCCGTGACACGCGGCTTGCCATGGAGCCCTGGCCGTTCCGGGTCGAGGAGATTGCCTGTCCGGTGGCGCTGTGGTTCGGCCTTGCCGATACGAGCCCGGTGCATTCGCCGGACTTTGGTGCGACGCTGGATGGCCGTTTCGTCAACAGCACGCTGCACCAGCTTGAAGGCGAGGGCAGCGCCATTCTGTGGAGCCATGCGGACGTGATCCTCGAGGATCTTGCCGCAGCGGGCTAGAGCAATCCCGCTTCTCCAGGAATTGCTCTAGGCTTTCTGCTTCTCTGACGGCGCGCCGATGGGGAAGCTCTCGCCGCGCTTCTCGGCCAGTTCCACCTGGCGCTGGCGCTCGGCATAGCGGGCGCGGTCTGCTTCGCTGCGGGTTTCGGCGCAATGCGGGCAGGAGATGCCTTCCTGAAACAGCGGGGAGGCGCGCTCCTCCGGTGTCAGCGGATGCCGGCAGGCGCGGCAGAGCGTGGCGTCGCCCTCTTCGAGACCATGGCGCACCGAGACGCGTTCGTCGAATACGAAGCACTCGCCTTCCCACAGGCTTTCTTCGGCCGGAACCTCTTCCAGATATTTCAGGATGCCGCCTTTGAGGTGATAGACGTCGTCGACGCCGATCAGCTTCATATAGGCCGTGGCCTTCTCGCAGCGGATGCCGCCGGTGCAGAACATGGCAACCTTGCGGCCCTTGAGGCGGTTGAGGTTGCGCTCGGCCCAGGCGGGGAAGTCGCGGAAGGTTTCCGTTTCCGGATCCTCGGCGCGCGAGAAGGTGCCGATGGCGGTCTCGTAGGCATTGCGGGTGTCGACGACCAGCGTGTCGGGATCGGCGATCAGCGCGTTCCAGTCGGCAGGCTCCACATAGGCACCCACCTGATTGACGGGGTCGACCTCGGGCACACCCATGGTGACGATCTCCTTCTTCAGCCGCACTTTCATGCGGTGGAAGGGCATTTCGGAGGCCGTGCTGTATTTGACCTCGATGCCCCTGAGAGCGGGGATCTTCTCCAGATGGGCGATCAACGCGTCGATGGCTTCGGGCGTGCCGGCAACGGTGCCATTGATGCCCTCAGTGGCCAGAAGAAGCGTGCCGCGAATGCCGCGTTCGCAGCAAAAAGCTGCAAGCTCGGGACGCAGCTCCTCATACCGCGGCAGGTCGGCGAAACGATAGAGCGCGGCGACGCGAAATCTCTGTTCAGGGGTGGAAGAAATCATGCGCGGTCTCCTACGCTTCTCCCCGTCGGCTTGCAAGAAAAAGCGGAGTTCTGCCATTCCCGGGGCGCCGTGGCGGGTCATTTAAAATTGTATCATATTCAATTTATCCCCCTTTGGTTGTGTTGACCGATAATTGCCGAAAGCAATGACGGGCGATAGCGATGTTTTCAGAAACAGCAATCAGGGAAATCGGCGAAGCGGCTTTCCGGGCAGGAGTTGAGCCGGCCCTGCTTCTTGCAGTGGCCCAGGTGGAGAGCGGTGGCAGATCACATGTCATGGTTCGCGGTCGGGCAGAGCCGGTGATCCGGTTCGAAGGGCATTATTTCGACCGAAGGGTTGCTGGCAGTAAGCGGGCGGAGGCGCGGGCGGCGGGGCTGGC
>NZ_BAMP01000157.1 GCF_000615975.1 Nitratireductor aquibiodomus NL21 = JCM 21793
AGGGTGTGCTGCGCCCCGGCGCCCGCATCACCTATGAGGGGCCGCCGCGCGCGGGGCTGGAGCATCATCTTGTCCTGCTGGAGGGTGCGCTTCGCGTCACGGTGGATGGTGTGGTCCACGCGCTTCAGCCGGGCGATTGTCTTCGGTATCAGCTTCGCGGGCCGAGCCGGTTTGAGGCTGGTGAGGCGGGTGCCCGCTATCTCCTTTTCACGGTCTGAATCATGCAGGTTTCTTCTAGTCTCTCCATAGAACGCGTGGATGCCGGCGAGGCGGAGCGCATCCTGCCCGAACTGGCGGCGCTGCTTCATGCCTGTGTCCATGACGGAGCGAGCATCGGGTTCATATTGCCCTTCGGCATCGAGGACGCGGCGGGCTTCTGGCGCGGGACCATCCTTCCCGCGCTTGTGTCAGGCGGGCGCATTCTCTTCGTCGCCCGGCAGGGCAGCGCGCTCGCAGGTTCCGTTCAACTCGTTGTCGACACCCCGCCCAATCAGCCGCATCGCGTCGAAGCGTCCAAGCTTCTGGTCGATCCCGCCTTTCGCCGGCGGGGCATCGGCCGTGCGCTAATGGGGGCGTTGGAAGGCGAGGCGCGCAGCCTTGGCCGCAGCCTCATCACGCTCGACACGCGCACGGGCGACAGGGCCGAACCGCTTTATGCAGCTCTCGGCTTTTCCGTCGCAGGTATCATTCCCGGTTACTGCCGCGATCCCTTTCACGACCATCTCGACGCCACCACGGTCATGTACAAGCGGCTGTGACTCCGGGTGCTGTTTCACGCGTCCGATACCGTTGCGAACAGATCGTGATGCAGCCTGCGGAACGCGCGCGTGGTAACGGCACTTGTCTGTCGGGGTGGCTTCAGTTCGGCGAATGGAATCATGCGGCATCTCAGAAAACTGCATCGCGCGCGGATGTCTGCGCATCGCGGTGGTCATGGGCTGCTGCGGTGCACAGGTTCGTTCCGCAGGCACGAGGTCCCGCGTTCCCGTTCAGGCCGGCATTTCATGAATGAGCAAGGGACACTGTACATCCATGATCGATTTCAACCGACGGGATTTTCTTTCTCTCGCGGCGGTGTTTTCTGTCGTCGCGCCGTTGCCGGGCAGGGCGCTTGCCGCTACCGGCGCGCCCGGCCTGACCTTCGGGCCGGCAAAACCTTTCAGTTTCGACTGGTTGAAAGAAGAGGCGAAGGCGCTCTCGGAAAGGCCATGGCAGAATGCGCGCTCGCCCCATGGCGAAACACTGGAGAAGATCGACTACGATGCTTTCCAGAAGATCCGGTTTCGCAGCGATCATGCGCTCTGGGCTGATGGAAAGGGCGGTGCGCCGGTGCAGTTTTTCCATCTCGGCCGGTATTTTCAGGAACCCGTCCTTATACACGTGGTGGAAAATGGCGAGGCCCGCGAGGTGCTATACCGGCAGGCGTATTTCGACCTTCCTGCAGATCATCCTGCCCGAGCCCTGCCCGACAATATCGGGTTTTCCGGCTTTCGCCTGCATGAACCCTCGCAGAAGACCGACTGGCTCGCCTTTCTCGGTGCGTCCTATTTCCGCTCTTCCGGTGCGCTCAACCAGTATGGCCTCTCGGCGCGCGGTCTTGCCATCGACACCGCTCTGCCAAAGGCGGAGGAGTTTCCCCGCTTCAGCCGCATCTGGCTTGAGCGTGTGGAGGGAGAGCCGGATCGGGTTCTTGTCCATGCCCTGCTCGACAGTCCGAGCATCACGGGCGCCTATCGCTTCGACTGCGCAAGGGCCGACGGTCCTGTGATGGACGTTTCCTCCACGCTCTACCCGCGCAAAGCCATTGAGCGGCTGGGCGTCGCGCCGCTCACCTCCATGTACTGGTACTCCGAAACCAATCGCGGACAGGCGGTCGACTGGCGGCCGGAAATCCACGATTCCGACGGGCTCGCCATCTGGATGGGCAATGGCGAGCGCCTCTGGCGTCCTCTCAACAATCCACCCGCGACCGTCACCAATGCTTTTGTAGACGCGCGCCCGCGTGGCTTCGGCCTGCTACAGCGCGATCGGGAATTCACCCATTACCAGGATGATGGCGTCTTCTATGACCGCCGCCCCTCTGCCTGGGTCGAGCCGGTCAATGAATGGGCGTCGGGGCAGGTGCAACTCGTTGAGATTCCGACCGACGACGAGATTCACGACAACATCGTCATGTACTGGGTTCCCGATGAGCCGGTGGAGCCGGGCAGGGCGCTTCAGTTCGACTATCGCCTTCACTGGACCGCGAGCGAGCCTTTTCCTGCAGAACTCGGACGCGTCATGGCCACCTGGACCGGCACCGGCGGTATTCCCGGTCAGCCGAGGCCGAAAAACACGACACGTTTCGTTGTCGATTATCGTGGCGGCGAGGTGGGTGCGCTCGAGCGTGGTGATGCCGCGCCGGTCGTCGATCTTTCGCGCGGTGCCGTGACGCTCGCCGATTCGCATCCGGTGGTCGGTCAGCCGGGTCTGTACCGCGCCTTTTTCGATGCACGGATCGATGGCACCGACCCTGTCGATATGCGCATGTATGTGAAGGGAAAGGACGACCGAGCCCTCACGGAAACCTGGCTCTACCAGTATTTCCCCAACCGGAGTGCGCTGGGTCGCGGTTCGTGAAGCGGCCTATCCACCAATCAGCCAGGTGCTTGCCAGCGCGGCCAGATAGAGCCCCACCCCGAAGGAGGTGTGCGCGATCAGGCTGCGCAGCCGGGTGGTGTTCGGAGCCGGTGTTCTGGACGCTGCAATCCCGGCGCCCATTCCGGGCTGAAGTATAAGGAAGGGGGCGAGCACCGTTACGAGGCCCGTTGCAAGTGCGGGCAGGAAGCTGGGCTGGCGTGCCCAGTCCAGTCCTGCAATGGCGATCAGCGCTCCGGCAAAGACCACGCCGATGGCATAGTGCGCGACCCAGCCGATCCCGTGTTCACCGGCAATCGGCTGGGCGGCGCCGATCGCCGCATGGCGGAAGGTTCCCCGGCCCAGATGGCCGATCCAGCGCCCGACCATCGCATAGTTCAGGCCGACCACGCCAAAGGCCCGTTTCTGAAACAGCGCCCAAAGATCCATCACCGCCGTCGCGCCCACTCCGATCAGAAAGGCGCGCACGCAGAATTCGATTGTTTCGGCCGTCATGACTCACCTGTTTTCTGCCTGCCCGGATGCCGGGGCTTCGTTTGCATTGGCTGCTCGGGACCAATGCACCGAGCGCCATTGGAGCGGCTCACCGTTTCACGGAAACGCCGCTCCAGCGCATCGTCGGACATTCAAATTAATATTCAATTGTTTTATTGATTGATTGCGTGAAAGCCAGGCGTTTGTCAATGCGTATCGGCCCGGGAATCAATCTTCTGTCCGGGCGCCGGTCATTTGCGGGACACGCGATCTGTCTCGAGAGTTCAGCTTTCGAAAGCCGCTGCTGCCAGCCGCTCGACATGCGCTTTCAGGTCAGCCGGCCATCCGCCGATCCGGCTTTGAAAGCGCTTCGCATCGCCGGCATAGAGCGCGCGGGCGGCCTCTTCATAGCCGGGCTGATCGCCCAGCATCGCCATCATGAAGCGATCCGTGGCTGCCTGCGCCCTGCGCAGGCGCTCACGCGGCGCGTCGGCGGTTCTTGCGGCATCGACCAGCTTGCGGAGTGTGGCCGAAGCCCCGCCGGGCTGCTCGTTGAGCCAGTCCCAATGACGTGGAAGCAGCGTGATTTCGCGGGCCACGACGCCGAGTTTCGGTCGGCCGGGCGTGCGCTTCGCGGACGCTTTGGCAGGCTCTCCGCCGGACAGCCTCGCGGCCACTTCGGCATCGCTGCCGCTCAGGTTGAAATCGACCTGCCGTCCGGTTTCATCGTCGAAGATCAGCACGTCGGCGCCGGGATGTTCCGTCAGCAGCGCCTTCACGGCCAGCGCGACATCGATATTCGCACCGCTGGCGAGGCGTTTCCTGCCGTGAAAGGCCGTGTAACCGGGCATGAGAGCTCTCCATTCAGATTTCGCGCCTTTTACCCGGGTATAATATTTCTGTCAATATACCCGGATAAAATACTGAGTGCCGTCGCGTACCGGCTTTCCCGGGCAGGCGCGACAAAATAAGAGGGGGGATGATGAAAGAGCTTCTGCTTTTGCGCCACGCGAAATCGAGCTGGGATGACCCATCTCTGGCCGATGTCGAGCGTCCGCTCGCGCCGCGCGGTCGTC
>NZ_BAMP01000156.1 GCF_000615975.1 Nitratireductor aquibiodomus NL21 = JCM 21793
GGTCGGCGACCGAGCTTCGGCCTCCGCCACCGCTTCGAGAACCTTGCGCGCGCCCTCATAGAAGACGCGACCCTGCTCGGTCGGGGTGAGCTGGCGCGTGGTGCGGTTGAAGAGCCGTACGCCCAGGTGTTTTTCGAGTTCCTTCACCCGGTTCGAGGCAACGGCCGGTGAAAGTCGCATGTCGCGTCCGGCCGAAGACAGGTTGCCGAGCTCCACGACGCGGACGAAAACGGCGATATTGTCGAGATAGGCCATGCACTGCCCCCAGAAGTTTCGCGCGCATTATTTTCCAAAATTTTGAAAGTCATCGTGATCTTCTCCGCTTTCCGTTTATACCGGACTCCTCCACCCTGTGCCTCGTGGAGCTGAGGAAACTGGCATGAACGATTACGCGGTTTTGTGGGACTGGCTATCTTTCGGGGTGCGCTGGCTGCATGTGGTCACGGCGATTGCCTGGATCGGCTCGTCCTTCTATTTCATCGCGCTCGATCTGGGGTTGGTGAAGCGGCCGGGCCTGCCGGAGGGCGTTCATGGCGAGGAGTGGCAGGTTCACGGCGGCGGCTTCTATCACATCCAGAAATACCTGGTCGCGCCCGCCTCCATGCCGGAGCATCTGACCTGGTTCAAATGGGAATCCTATTCCACCTGGCTCTCCGGCTTCGCGCTGCTCGCCATCGTCTATTATGCGGGTGCGGATCTTTATCTGATCGACCGCAACGTGCTCGATGTGCCGGCCTGGGGCGGCATCCTGATCTCGCTTGCCTCCATCGGGCTCGGCTGGCTGCTCTACGACCTTTTGTGCAAATCGCCGCTCGGCAAGAACGACACGGTGCTGATGCTGGTGCTCTACGCGATCCTTGTGGCGATGGCGTGGGGCTATACGCAGCTTTTCACCGGCCGCGCCGCCTTCCTGCATCTGGGCGCGTTTACCGCAACGATCATGACGGCGAATGTCTTTCTCATCATCATTCCCAATCAGAAGATCGTGGTGGCCGATCTGAAGGCGGGCCGCACGCCCGACCCCAAACTTGGCATGCAGGCCAAGCAACGCTCGCTGCACAACAATTATCTGACCCTGCCCGTCGTCTTCCTGATGCTGTCGAACCACTATCCGCTGGCATTCGGAACCCAGTTCAACTGGGTGATCGCGTCGCTCATCTTCATCATCGGCGTGCTGATCCGGCACTATTTCAACACGGTGCACGCCCGCAAGGGCACGCCGCACTGGACCTGGGGGCTGGCCGGCGTTCTCTTCATCGTCATCATGTGGCTTTCAACCGTGCCACAGGTGCTGACCGGCGAGACGAAGCTTTCGGCGACGGGTCAGACCTTCGTCGCCTCGACCCATTTCCCGGCTGTGCGCGACACGGTGATGGGGCGCTGCGCCATGTGCCATGCCGCGGTGCCCGGCTATGAGGGCATTCCCTATCCGCCGAAGAATGTTGTGCTCGACACGGATGCCTCTATTGCGGAGCACGCGCGCGAAATCTATCTGCAGGCAGGCCGCAGCCACGCCATGCCGCCCGGCAATGTTTCGGGCATCACGGAGGAGGAGCGGCAACTGATCGTCACCTGGTTCGAGGAGGCGCGCTAGCGCATGGCACAGAAACTCATCCGTGGACGGCTTCTGTCCTTCAAGGCCGAACCGCGGAGCATCGACGACCACGACGCCTATCTCTTTGAAGAGGATGGCGCGGTTCTGGTCGAAGATGGCGTGATCCTCGCCTCAGGCAGCTTTGCCGAGGTCGCAGCCGGAGCCGAAGCGGGGTACGCGGTGGTGGACCATCGTCCGCATCTCATCCTGCCGGGTTTCATCGACGCGCATGCGCATTTCCCGCAGATGCAGGTGATCGCCAGCTACGGCGCGGAGCTTCTGGACTGGCTGAACAACTACACCTTCCCCGAAGAAACCAGGTTCTCCGACATTCAGCACGGTCGTCACATCGCCCGGCTGTTCTTCGATGAGCTGCTGCGCAACGGCACGACCACGGTGGCGGCCTATTGCTCGGTTCACAAGGAGAGCGCGGAGGCCTTTTTCGGCGAGGCGCTGGCGCGCAACATGTGCGTCGTGGGTGGCAAGGTGATGATGGACCGCAACGCGCCGGCAGCACTCACCGATACGCCGCAGTCCTCTTACGACGACACGAAGGCGCTGATTGGCGAATGGCACGGCAGGGGCCGGCTCAACTATGCCGTCACGCCGCGTTTCGCCATCACCTCCAGCCCCGAGCAGCTGGAAATGGCCGCAGCACTGATGCGCGAATTCCCCGACCTCCACATGCAGACGCATCTCTCCGAAAATCACGACGAGATCGCGCTGACGGCAGAGCTTTATCCCGACGCGCCGGATTATACCGGCATCTATGAGCATTACGGGCTTTTGGGCCCCAAGGCGCTGCTCGGCCATTGCATTCATCTTTCCGAGCGCGAAGCGGATGTGCTGTCGGACACGGGCTCGGTCGCCGTGTTCTGCCCCACCTCAAACCTTTTCCTCGGCTCCGGCCTGTTCGATTATCAGCGCTATCGCAAACGCGAAAAGCCGCTCCGCCTCGCCTCCGCGACGGATGTGGGCGGCGGGACCAACTACTCCATGTTGCGCACCATGGATGAGGGCTACAAGGTGATCGCGCTCAATGGCGAGAAGCTGAACCCGCTGGCCTCCTTCTGGCAGATCACGCGCGGCAATGCCGAGGCGCTTTCCCTGTCGGAGCGCGTGGGCACGCTGGAGCCCGGCACCGACGCCGACATGGTGGTGCTGAACGCGTGCGCAACGCCGGTCATGGCGCTGCGCATGGACCGTGTCGAAACGCTGGCCGAGGAGCTTTTCCTTCTGCAAACGCTTGCCGACGACCGCGCCATCGTGGAAACCTATGTCGCAGGAGAGGCTGCCAAAAGCGCCTTGTAAGTTCTGGGGGTAAGTTCTGGGGGCGCATGTGACCGGCAGCATCGATCCGAAGGCGTTTTTCACAAGACTGTTCGACGCTGCTGTCGCTGCCGCTGACCCGGCCAAAACCATTCGCGCATTCCTGCAGGAAAAGCCCCGGGGCCGCACCATTGTGGTCGGGGCTGGCAAGGGCGCGGCCCAGATGGCGGCTGCGCTGGAAGATGCCTGGGATGGGCCTCTGGAGGGCGTGGTCGTCACCCGCTACGGTTATGGCGCGCCGACCCGCATGATCGATGTTCTGGAGGCGGCGCACCCGGTGCCGGATGAGGCCGGCCTCTCCGGCGCAAAGCGTCTCATGGATAGCGTGACCGGGCTCGGTCCGGACGATCTGGTGATCGCGCTCGTTTGCGGCGGCGGTTCGGCCCTGCTGCCCGCACCGGCAGGCTTCCTGACGCTTGCCGACGAGATCGCCGTCAACGAGGCGCTTCTGGCGTCCGGCGCGCCGATCTCGGCCATGAACACGGTGCGCAAGCACATTTCCGCAATCAAGGGCGGCAGGCTGGCCGCCGCGGCCCATCCCGCGCGCGTCGTCTCGCTGATCGTTTCGGACATTCCCGGCGATGATCCTGCGCTTGTTTCATCCGGTCCGACCGTGCCCGACACGGCAAGCCGCGCGGACGCGCTCGCCGTGATCGAGACCTATGGCATGCAGCTGCCCGATGCGGTGATGCGGCATCTCGCATCACCTGCGGCAGACGCACCAAAGCCGGATGATCCACGTTTTGCAGGCCATGAGGTTCACGTCATCGCCTCGGCCGCGCGCTCGCTGGAAGCTGCTTCGGCTGCTGCCGAAGCGCAGGGCGTGCCTGCCGTCATCCTGTCGGATGCGATTGAGGGTGAGGCGCGCGAGGTGGGCGGCGTTCATGCGGCGATTGCCCGCGAGGTGGCGTTGCGCGACCGGCCTTTCAGAAAACCGGTCGTGCTGCTTTCAGGCGGTGAAACCACGGTCACGCTGCGCCGAAGCGGCGGGCGCGGTGGGCGCAACACCGAGTTCCTTCTGTCGCTGGCGCTCGGCATTGAAGGCGTGCCCGGCATCTCCGCTTTCGCTGCCGATACGGATGGCATCGACGGTTCGGAGGAGAATGCCGGCGCCTTCGCCGATCACCGCACCGTCGCGCGGCTGCGCTCTGTCGGTCACGACCCGAAGGCGCTGCTTGCCGCACACGACGCCTGGGGCGCCTTCGATGCACTGGGCGATCTGTTCGCGCCGGGTCCAACCGGCACGAACGTCAACGATCTGCGAGCGGTTCTGGTGCGGTGATTTCTAGGGTCAGGACCCACCAATATGGCGGCAATGGTCGGCCTGATTTGCACGGGCTACTTTGTCGCAAGTCCTTGAAAGACGTGAAGTCTTCCTGCGGCCGTGCTTCGCGTATCCGCACAAATCAGGCGACCATGCGCCATATTGG
>NZ_BAMP01000155.1 GCF_000615975.1 Nitratireductor aquibiodomus NL21 = JCM 21793
CAATCCACCGCCGCTCCGGTTTTCAAGCACGAGCGCGCCGCCGATGCGTGCCATTGCCGCCTGCGCGATTGCAAGACCCAGTCCACTGCCGGTCCCCGAGCGGTTTCGCCCACGCACAAATTTCTCCACCACCGTGGAAATCTCGGCTTCCGGAATGCCCGGCCCCTCATCTTCGACCACGAGGCGCACGTCGCCGCCGGCTTCCTCCACCCGACACACAACCATGGAATTTTCCGGCGAATGGTTGAGCGCGTTCTCCACCAGGTTGCGCAGCGCGAGCGAGAGGAAATGCGGTTCGGCAAGGATCATGGCATCCTCCCCGTCTCCGCCTTCGACTGCGAGACGCGCCCCGCCTGAAGGCAGAGGCAGTTCCGCCACGCTCTGCTTCAAAAGCGCCTGCGCACTCACCGCCTGAAGGTTCGGCGCAGCATCGTTCGCCTCGAGTGCGGTGAGATCAAGCAACTGCTTCACGAGCCGGCTGGTGCGGTCAACGCCGGCTGTGATCTGCCGCAGCGCATTGGCATGCAGGGCGGGATCGTCGCTCGCAAGCGCGATCTGCGCCTGCGTCTTCACGCCGGCCAGCGGCGTTTTGAGTTCATGGGCGGCGAAGGCGGTAAAACTGCGTTCGCGGTCACGCGCATCTTCCACCCGTTTGAAGAGCCCGTTCAGTGCACTCACCGCTGGCGCAATCTCCTTGGGCAGATTACCGGCCTGCAGCGGGCGCAGATCGTTTGCCGCACGCTGCGACAGCGTGTCTGCCATATCACTCAGCGGCGAGAGGCCACGTCGTACCGAAACAAGAATAACGCCCGCCAGAAACGGCAAGATCAGAAGCGCGGGCACCACCAGCCCCGTGATCACGTCACTAACGAGGCTTTCGCGGATTTTCAGGCTGTCACCCACCATCACGCGCACGCCGAGCCGCTCGTTTTCCACGGTAAAGACGCGCCAGCGCTCACCCTCCACATCCGTTTCGGAAAACCCGTCCACGACTTCGCTCAGCTGCGTTGTTGGCGCATTCTCCGAACGTCCGACAAGGCTGCCCTCCAGCGTCCATATCTGGCACGAGAGCTGCCGTTCATAGGGGCGATGGCTGTGCTCGAATTCGCCCACCACATGGCTGGCCGTCCCCTCTTCCAGCCCCACCTCTATGCGGTGGTCGGAAAGAAGCGAATTGACCATCCGCGCCGCCTCCATCAGCCGTGCATCCAGCACCCGCTCCACCTCGGCCTGCGTGCTGAGATAAATCCAGCCGACCGCGAGCAGCCACACCAGCCCCGTCGAGCCCATGAGGATCAGGATCAGCCGAGCGCGGATAGATCTCATGCGTCCGTCTCCCGGAGACGGTAGCCCACCCCGCGAACGGTGCGAATGAAGTCGGAGCCAAGTTTGGAGCGCAGCTTGTGGATATGCACCTCCACGGCGTTGCTCTCCACCTCTTCCTGCCAGCCATAGATCGTTTCTTCGAGCGCCGGTTTGGAAAGAATGCTCTCCGGCCGTTCCATCAGCGCCGCAAGAAGCGCGAATTCGCGCCGCGTCAGGATCACCGGATCACCGTCGCGGGTCACCGACTGGTTCGCCGGATCGAGCGTCACGCCGCCCCAGGCAAGCGTCGCGCTGGAACGGCCCTTGCCCCGGCGCACCGCTGCACGCACGCGTGCCGACAGTTCGTCGAGGTCAAAGGGCTTTCCCACATAATCGTCTGCACCAGCGTCCAGCCCGGTAATCCGGTCGGGAACCTGATCGCGCGCTGTCAGAAGCACCACCGGCGTGGCATCGCCCCGCCGGCGCAGATCCGAAAGCACGTCGAGGCCGGAGCCATCCGGCAGCATCAGATCGAGCACGACCCCTTCATAGGCCTGCGCGCTGAGTGCGGCGAAAGCGTCTTCGCAGGTGGCCACGGCATCAACAGCAAAGCCGGCAAGCCCCAGCCCCACGGTCAAACCGTCCAGAAGCAGCGGATCGTCTTCAACCACCAAAAGTCGCATCGCACGCGTCTCATTCGCATTGGCAAGGGGCGGAGCCCGTCAGGATACCAGAAGATGCTGCATCTTCGGGTCGGGTATGACGACAATAGGGCTGCCGTCCCTTACATTGTCATGCAGGTGAATCACATCCTGGTTGATCAAGCGGATACAGCCAGACGAAACAGCCTTGCCGATGCTCCACGGCTCCGGCGTGCCGTGAATGCGGTAAAGCGTGTCCTTGCCATTCAGGTGGATATAGTGCGAACGCGCACCGAGCGGATTGCGCAGGCCCGGCGGCATGCCGCCATTGGCGATGCTGTAGGGCTCCAGTTCCGGACGTCTCGCCACCATTTCGTTGGGTGGTGTCCAGCGCGGCCATTCGCGGCGATAGGCCATGATCGCCCGTCCCGCCCAGGAGAACCCGTCACGCCCGACGCCGATGCCATAGCGCGTCGCCCGGTTCGGCCCGGTCACATGGTATAGATACCTGTTCGGCGTATCCACGATCAGCGTGCCCTTGCGTTCGCTGGTGGGATAGTCCACCTCCCTGCGCCACCAGCGCTCGTCCAGATGGCTGATGTCCACTTCGGGAATGGGAAAACGCTCATTGGGCATGGCGTAATACATGGGTGGAACGACGCGCCTGGGCTTGGGCGGCTCAACCACTTTGGGAGCCTCGGGCTTCGGCTTCGCAACGCAGCCCGAAACCGCCAGCGCGCTCAACCCGGCCAGAAAGCCACGCCGCCCCAATCGCGCTGAAACTGCAGAGTGTCCAGCGTCCGTATGTCCTTCGTTCGGCAGTTCGGACATACGCATCCGGACGCCCATGCCCGCGCGAAATTGCGCCATTCTGAAAACTCCTTGCTGTTTTGCCAGCCGCCCAAACAACACCCACCTTAAGGCTGCCTTAAGTTGAAGCGTTCAATCCGCCTTCCGAGATCCGCCATGAGCGCACGCTCCCGGTGGCCCACACGATTTGAAGTGACCGAATGAAGACAATCCTGATCGCGCTCGCGGCTTTCCTCTCCGTCAGCTTTGCGCCCGCCCCCACCTCGGCCCAGACCGCCAGACCGCTGCCGGTCGAAGAGGCCTTCACCCTTGAGGTCTCGCGCACGCAAGACGGCACACTGGCCCTCAACTGGCAGATCGCCGAAGGCTATTACCTTTATCGCGATCACATCGGCGCATCGCAGGATGGCGCGGAACTGCCGCTGGAAACCAGCCCCGGCATCCGCAAGGACGACCCCACATTCGGCCTCTCCGAAGTCTATTATGATGCGGCGAGCGCACATCTTACCGAACAGGTCTTCGGCACATTCGACGTCACCTTTCAGGCTGTCAGGATGGCGGCATCTGCTACGCACCGGAAAACCGGCAGGTAAACGCCCTTTCGCTTGCCGTCATCACACCGGCGGCCCCACAGGCTGCAGCGCCCGTGGAATGGGTCACGGAAGAAGCACCCACCGCCAGCGAAGACACCGGCTTTGCGCTTGCCGAAGATGACGGGCTCATTCAGTCGCTGCTCGGCCGCGGCGGCGTTCTGCTCGTTCTCGTCAGCTTCCCGCTCTTCGGCCTGCTTCTCGCCTTCACCCCTTGCGTCTTTCCCATGTATCCCATCATGGCCGGCGCGCTGGCGCGCGAGGGTGACCGGCTCACCGCCTGGCGTGGCTTCGAGCTTTCCTCGATCTATGTGATCGCGCTCGCCTCGGCCTTCGCGCTTCTGGGTGCCGCCGCAGGCTGGTCCGGGCAGAACCTGCAGCTCGTTCTGCAATCGCCCGTCACGATCGGCATTCTGTCCGCGCTCTTCGCCGTTCTGGCGCTTTCCATGTTCGGCCTGTTCGAGCTGCAATTGCCCACCGCATGGACAAGCTGGGTGGCAAACCGCACGGGCGGGCTCAGTGGGTCGCGCCGCTCCGCCGCCATTCTCGCTTCTCATCCGCCCTCATCGTCGGCCCCTGCGTCACCGTTCCGCTCGCCGGCGCACTCCTTTACATCGCCCAGACCGCCGATGTGGCGCTGGGCGCGGCAGCCCTTTTCGGCCTTGGCATCGGCAAGGGCATCCCCCTCATCATCATGGGCACACTTGGCGGCAAGGCCCTGCCGCGCGCCGGCGCATGGATGGAAAGCGTCAAACGCGTGTTCGGCTTCGGCTTCCTGGCCACCGCCATCTGGACGGCAACGCCGCTCCTCCCCGCCGGCCTCGATCTCGCGCTCTGGTCCGCCCTTCTCATCGCCATCGCAAGCTTCGCCTTCAGCGCGAAGATCACCGAAACGACGCCGCTCGCCGCCGTCCGTTCGGTTGGCGCGCTGTCGCTCATCTACGGCATTATCCTGATGCTGGGGGCCGCGTCCGGCGGCACCGATCCGCTCAAGCCGCTGGCCCCAGA
>NZ_BAMP01000154.1 GCF_000615975.1 Nitratireductor aquibiodomus NL21 = JCM 21793
CGGCATGTGGTCCCGTCGGCCAGGCTCACCGTCACATGGCCGCCCATGTCGGCAAAACCGTCCACCGCCACGCCCTCGATGATCTCGATGCCGCTTTCGGCGGCGCGGGCGCGCAGCGCGCCGTTCATCACCCGGTTCGGCACCATGTGGGCGAAAGGCTCGCCTTCGCCGGTCTCGCCACCGAAGGTGAGGAAAACCGGCCGCACCACATCGGCGGTGCGCGAATCGGTGATCTCCATCTCGGTTATGGGCTGTGCCTCCGGCTCGATCTCCGTCCAGCAGTCGAGGCGCATGAGCATCCGGCAGGCCGCCGCGGCAATCGCCGAGGCGCGTCCGTCGCGTTGCCAAACGCCTTCCGGCGCGGCATCCACCAGCGCCACTTTCAGGCCCGGATGCGCGCGGGCGATGGAAACGGCGGTCGCTAGGCCGACATAGCCGGCGCCGGCGATCAGGATGTCCAGTTCGCGCGGGGATGTCTGTTTCGTGTTTCCGGCCATAGCGGCACCTCATTCGCCATCACTGTTCCTGCGTGTCCTTGTCTTGACTTGTCGCCCGCCTTCGTCTTGGAAACCGTCAGCCATATCTTTCGCTGCCGGAGGGAACCATTCATGTCGTCGGCCATGCAGGACCTGCTTGCCATACTCGATCTTGAGCCGCTCGAACACAATCTGTTTCGTGGTCGCAGCCCACAATCGGCCTGGCAGCGCGTTTTCGGCGGGCAGGTGATTGGTCAGGCGCTCGTCGCCGCCCAGCGCACCGTCGATGCTGCCCGTCATGTCCACTCGCTCCACTGCTACTTCATGCGGCCTGGCGATCCCGCCGTGCCGATCATCTACGAGGTGGACCGCATCCGCGATGGCGGCAGCTTCACCACACGCCGCGTTGTCGCCATCCAGCATGGCCACGCCATCTTTTCGCTCTCGGCCTCCTTCCAGAAGGAGGAGCCAGGTCTCGACCATCAGCTTCCCATGCCTGAAGGTGTCACGCCTCCGGAAAACCTGCGTACCCAGCGCGAGTTTCTCGCCGAGTTCGGCGAGCGTGTGCCGGAAAACATCCGTCGCTACTGGGCGCGCGAGCGCCCTATCGAGGTCCGCCCCGTCATCATCGAGCACTATACAAGCCGCGACAAGCTGCCGCCGCGCCAGGACGTCTGGATCCGCACCACAGGACCGGTGCCGGACGATCGCGCTTTGCAGGCGGCTGTGCTCGCCTATCTTTCCGACATGACACTGCTCGATACTTCCACCTTCGCCCATGGTCGCAACGGGTTCGATCCGGATATCCAGATGGCAAGTCTCGACCACGCCATGTGGTTCCATCGTCCGCACCGGCTCGATGACTGGCTGCTCTACACGCAGGATAGCCCCTCGGCACAGGGTGCGCGCGGCTTCTCCCGCGGAAGCCTCTACGCGCTTGATGGCACGCTCGTCGCGTCGGTTGCCCAAGAGGGGCTGGTTCGACTGCGTACAAAATAAGCAAAAGTATATTTATGCCTATTTATTAGTCATTCATGTGCGCTCAAGGCTGCCTTGCGATCAGGCCTCCTGAGGACTTTCCTATATTTTACAATAGGTTGAATGCCGAATAGCCAAACTGGCACGGCATTTGATTCTCCTTTGCTGTCGCGGTCCGCATGGCGGTTCGCGCGATGCAGGCAACCCGCGGGATCCCGCAACAGCAAAGGTGAACTGCCATGAAAATAGTGATGGCAATCGTCAAGCCCTTCAAGCTGGAGGCTGTGCGCGAAGCGCTTACCGGCCTCGGCATACAAGGCCTCACCGTCACGGAGGTGAAGGGCTACGGACGACAGAAAGGACACACGGAAATCTATCGCGGCGCCGAATATGCCGTGACCTTCCTGCCCAAGGTCAAGATCGAGGTGGCGGTCGATTCCGACATGGTCGACCAGGTGGTCGAGGCCATCGTCGAGGCCGCCCGCACCGGACAGATCGGCGACGGCAAGGTCTTTGTCCACGCACTCGACAGGGCGGTGCGAATCCGCACCGGCGAGTCCGGCGTCGAAGCCCTTTAAGCGGCAGCACATTCCGATGGAGAATCAGATGATGTATCGAACACTGAAAAGCGCCGCAGGTCCGCTGGCGCTGGGCGGGCTCGCGCTGGCGACCATGTCCTTTCCGGCTCTGGCACAGGAAGCTGCCGAGGCCGCGCCCGAATTCGCCTCGGCTTCCGAGACGGCATTCATTTTCAACACGCTGCTCTTTCTCATGGGCGGCTTTCTGGTCATGTGGATGGCGGCCGGCTTTGCCATGCTCGAAGCAGGCATGGTGCGCACCAAGAATGTCTCCATGCAGCTTTTGAAGAACATCGCGCTCTATTCCATCGCCGGCATCATGTACTGGGTGGTGGGTTACAGCCTGATGTATGTGGATGTGTCGAGCTATATCGGCACCTTTGCGCCCTATAGCTGGCCGGCTGCAGGCACGGCCAATGAGGGCGATTATTCCGTCGCTTCCGACTGGTTCTTCCAGATGGTCTTCGTCGCCACCGCCGCCTCCATCGTTTCGGGCACGCTGGCCGAGCGAATCAAACTGTGGCCGTTTCTCATCTTCGTTGTCGTGCTCACCGGCTTCATCTATCCGATCGCCGGTTCGTGGAAGTGGGGTGCAGGCTGGCTCGACGCCATGGGCTTCCAGGATTTCGCCGGCTCCACGCTGGTTCACTCCGTGGGCGGCTGGGCGGCTCTCGCCGGAGCGCTCCTTCTTGGCGCACGCAGCGGGAAGTTTGCTTCAGACGGCAAGGTGACGCCGATCCCGGGCTCCAACATGGCGCTCGCCACGCTTGGCACTTTCATTCTCTGGCTCGGCTGGTTCGGCTTCAACGGTGCCTCACAGCTTGCCATGGGCTCCAATGCCGATGCATCCGACATCAGCCGCATCTTTGCCAACACCAACCTGGCTGCCGCTGCAGGTGTCGTTGCTGCGCTGATCCTCACGCAGATCCTCTACAAGAAGGTCGATATCACCTTCGTCTTGAACGGCGCTCTGGCCGGTCTCGTGTCCATCACCGCGGAGCCGCTCACGCCGAGCCCGTTCATGGCCATCGTCATCGGTGCTGTCGGCGGTGTCATTGTGGTGCTCACCGTGCCGCTGCTCGACAAGCTCAAGATCGACGATGTGGTGGGCGCGATCCCCGTGCATCTCATCGCCGGTATCTGGGGGACGCTTGCCGTGCCGCTCACCAACAGCGATGCGAGCTTCAGCGTGCAGATTGTCGGCATCGTCGCTTATGGCGTCTTCACTTTCGCCGTGTCCTTCGTGGTCTGGATGATCCTCAAGTCGACCATGGGATTGCGGGTGAGCGCAGAAGACGAAATGAACGGTCTCGATGTGGCCGAGGTGGGCGTCGAAGCCTATCCGGAGTTCATGCCCATGCATGGGCGCTGATCGCAGATACACTTGCCTGACAACCGGCTTTCGGGCCGGTTGC
Source organism: Nitratireductor aquibiodomus NL21 = JCM 21793 (assembly GCF_000615975.1). Classification (GTDB taxonomy): domain Bacteria; phylum Pseudomonadota; class Alphaproteobacteria; order Rhizobiales; family Rhizobiaceae; genus Nitratireductor; species Nitratireductor aquibiodomus. Next base: position 3,448 of record NZ_BAMP01000154.1, read on the forward strand.
CTTCCTGAGGGGCCCGGTTCGCCGGGCCCTTTTTTCATGGTTCGAGAAATTGTGCCCCGATCCTCCATGGTTAATGCCGTCTTAACCATCCGCTCGCTAGGGTCGAAGGCGAGTCATCACGGCGCGTTTCGCGTCGAAAGCAACGCGCGAGCGGAGAATTGTGCGCATGAGTTCCGGGTCTTCGGCATTCCTGGCGATGGATGAAAACAGCTATGGCCTGCAGGCTTTCCTGCGCCGGCAGGCAGCACGTGCGGGTGGCCTTGCGCTTCTGGCCTTCGTGGCGTTTGCGGTGGCGGCGCTCGCCACCTGGAACGTGGCGGATCCCAGCTTCAGCCATGCGACGGCCAATCCCGTCACCAATGCGATGGGTTATCCCGGCGCGGTGTTTTCCGATCTCGCCATGCAGTTTTATGGTCTTGCGGCACTGGTCGGGCTCGTGCCGGCGGTTTGCTGGGGCGCTCTTCTTCTGCTTGGCCGGCAGATCGACCGCGGTGTGAGGCGTGCCGGTTCCTGGTTCCTCGGTGCTGTCCTTGCCGCGGGCATCGTCGGCGCTTTCGCGCCGCCGCCCACCTGGCCCCTCCCTACCGGCCTTGGTGGTGTTCTGGGCGACATGATTCTTTCCCTCCCGGCCAAGTTCATCGGTGCTTATCCGCGTGGCTTCGCCGGCTTCGTCATCGCTGCCATTCTTGCGGCGCCTGCCGGCTGGCTGCTTGCCTATGGCGCGGGTCTGATCTCGCGTCCGGGTGCAGACGACTTCGCAGACGATATGGAAGACGAAGCGGCCTTCGACACGCTGGACGATGAGGAAGAAAGCGGGGGCTCGGTCATCCTTGGCTATATGGCGCACTGGTGGCTGTCCTTCTGCGCGTTCTTCCGTCGCAACCTCGTGCGTGCCGCCCCCCGCGAAAGCCAGCGGGTGCGCGCCGCCGACATGGATGAGGACGGGGACATGCCGTTCGACGATTTCGATATGGACGTGCGGAGCGAGGATGCGCGTGTCGAGCCGGATTTCGACGATGCGCCGGCAGCACCCCGTGTCCGCGTCGAGCCCGAATTCGATGCACCGGCGCCGCAGCCAGCGGCCG
>NZ_BAMP01000153.1 GCF_000615975.1 Nitratireductor aquibiodomus NL21 = JCM 21793
CGCAACGGTTGAGGACGAAGCGGGCGGCCAGCTCGGGCCGGTAGATGCGCGCTTCCCTGAGAAGCGCCAGCATCTCGGCCGAGGCCCAGCCGTCGAACGGTGACGGCTGCACCGGGATCAGCACCAGGTCGGCAGCGAGCAGCGCCGAGCGCATGAGACCGGCGACGCGAGGCGGCCCGTCTATGACGACATGATCGGCATCGCGGGCCAGCTCGGGGGCTTCACGGTGCAGCGTGTCGCGTGCCAGGCCAATGGTGCTGAACAGCTCGGCAAGCCTTCATGGCCGCGCCGTTGCGACCAGTCGAGAGCCGAGCCTTGTGGGTCCGCGTCGATCACCGTGACGCGCTGGCTCCGCTGCGCCCAGGCCCCGGCGAGATGAAGCGCCAGCGTGGTTTTGCCGACGCCGCCCTTCTGGTTCAAAAGCGCGACGATCATGGCGCACCTCGCCGGGTGGCACCGGCACCATGGTTCGCGTGCGCGCGCGTCAAAGAAGAAGAGTTAGATTCTTTGTTAGATTCTTCTATAGAGTCCAGCGCGCGATTTGCGCCTAATGTCCCGATACTGCGTGCGCCTAATGTCCCGATGGGATTCACACGGTTATCAACAGGCACTGTTGATAAGTTTTCGGGGAGAAAGCGCAGCAATTCCCGCCCGTCCTCCCTCTCGATCTGGAGCCGATAACCGGGCAGCGACTGGCGGGCCGTGATCCGGCGCAGATCGAGCGCGAAGTCGGACGGCCGGGCGGAACTGCCGGATTTCTGATGAAGGTGGGAAACCTCGAACGCCCAGCCCTCGGGCTGGTGTCCGGCGTGCTTGCGGGCGACGCGATACAGCCAGCGCTCGATGCCGCCGGTCAGGCGGAAATAAGCCGGGTCGATGGTCAGCACCAGCGAACGGTCGATGACGCTGGCGTAGAACCATTCGGGCAGGACGAACTCCATGCCCTCGACGCGGCCGGTGCGCGTCGTCATTTCCTCCCATTCGTTGATCCATGAGAATTGCCGCCGCCGCCAATGCCGGCCGTTGCGGATGGTCGTGGCGATGACGGTGGATTGCAGACGGGCGAGCGCGGCCTTGAGCAGCAGATAGTCGCGGTTGCCGGTGGCTCGCCCGATGGCGCGCAGGAGCTGATAGGGCATGAAGCGGAAGAAGCGCGACGTGGTGAAGCCGTTGTTCTCGGCCGCGACGATCTGGCTTGCCGCCCATATCAGCACGTCGGCGTCCCAGATGGTGGCCATCCCATGCTCGGGCATGGCGAATACCTGCACTTCCACATCGGCGGCCCGGTATAGGATCGGCGTGGTGCGCGGCCGCTTCGCCAGCGAGAAGAATGGCTGCTCCATCAAGTCACGCTGGTCTCTCGGCGTGGCGTCGCCGGTTGCGACCACGAAGGGGTCGAGACGGCTGCGCTCGCTGTCCTCGGCCGGCTGCGCGGGAACATGGTCGTCGTCGCGCAGCATCTAGAGCCGGTCCTGTTCTTCCGGCGTGAGCGGACGGGCGGGGAATACTGTGCCGGCGTTCTTGTCGCGGGTGGATTTGCGAGCGCCGTTGGCCGACCATGATTCGAGATCGCGGACGGCGTAGAGGACGCGGCCGCCGATCTTGCGATAGGTCGGGCCGGTCCCATAGGTCCGGTGCTTTTCGAGGGTGCGAAGCGAGATGCCGAGGAAGCGCGCGGCTTCCTTGGTGCGCAAGAGACGCGGCGGCAGCTCCGCGTTGCGGCGGATGGCCATGGGGATCACCTCCGGGTTCGTCAGACAGGCGGCTGTCGTTTCGACAGCTGGCTGTGGCGAACCATGGCGAGGGACTGGCGGCCTGTAGCGTGCCGCATTTGCGCCCCCGCGCAGACGGCACCCCCTGCAAGGGCGAAAAGCGGAAAGATTTCAGCGGGGTTGTGGCTGTCGCGCTGTTTGGCGGAGACAGACGCGCTCGGCTCGGTTAAGACTATGCGCGGAGCAGACGCGCTGCTCTGGGGCTTAGTAACCCCTGACTAGCGGTTGGTGTCGGCCGTGACGGCACCACACTCCTTGACCCTATGGTCGGGGAGCCCATGGCGCATGTCCAGGGCTTCTCGCCTAAAGGCCATGGGGCCGTCTAGTCACGGTTACTAACTCCCCGATCACCAGGTCAGAGGGGCCATTTGCGGGGGCGCACCGCAAGCAAGGCTCATCCGGGTGGAGGGAGAATGACAATGAAAATTCCAGTCGAACTCGATCCCGATGTGGACGATGAAGCGCCGACCGGCGACGACATTACCGCCTATGACGAGCGGCATTTCGTGACCTATCTGCGCCTGCTGGATGCCAAGGCCGAAGATGCCGATTGGAAGGAAGTGGCGCAAATCGTGCTGCACCGCGATCCTGTGGCCGAGGAGCTGCGCACCTATCGGTGCTGGCAAAGCCATCTGCAACGGGCGCAATGGATGTCGCGCGAGGGCTACAAGCGCCTGTTGGAGCAGGCGGCCGCGAATCAGGCTTAGCGCCTTGCGGATGGGATCGGATCAGCTTTTGTCGGTTTTCACCGGATAGTGCAGCAACAGGCGATAGCCGCCGCGCATCATCCTGATGCCATGCGCGACCAGACGGCGGGCCTTGCTCTTGCATGGATCGCTCTCGAAGTCGTCTTTCGTGCCGCGAAAGCCGAGCAGGACTTCGGCGATGGTCCGGTAGCTTTCGCCGCGCAGCTTTGCGTCCAGCGCGCGCAGCGACAGGACATGCCATTGCCGGAGCTGGTCCGGCAGGACGCCGGGCGGCGGCCCCGGAGAGCGATGCGCGAGCGAGCGCCAAAGCCTGCGCGCGGCATGGATGCGCAGCTCCAGAAACGAATCCATCGGCAGGGTCACGGCATAGAAGGCCGCGGCGTCGGGGATGGCGTCCGGCAACCAGAATTGATGCGCGACGCCATCGACGCGCCAAATGCCGTGCCAGCCATCGGACGCGCGGCGCAGGTCCAGGCCATCGAGATGGGCCAGCACGACTATGGGTTCGGTCTCGCCGTCCTTGTGCTCCACCGGCGTCAGCATGACGGCCTGCGGCTGAAGGTCGGGGGACCAGAACGGAGATTGTCGGTCAGGCTCTGCGTCGGGATCGTTGGGGAAATCGTAGCCCCCAGCGTTTCACGAACGCCTCAAGTTCGCTTCCGTCCGCCTGGGCGGTCACGGCGATATTTTGAAAGTCGTGGCGATAGTCGTCATTGCGACGAAGATATTCCCACGCGAAACCGGCGGCCGGTAGGTTCTTGGCGTGCCTGTAGGCGGCCGGAGCGCGCCAGTCGATGCGTAGCATGGCGTCACCTCCCTATTTGGGCCGACCAAGCCCGAACAGGAAGTTTCCGAGATGAAGCCCCGTCGCCATAGGTGAGGTAATCAGATAAGTGGATCGCCTAAGCCGATCAATTATCTTGGTTATTTTTGTCTTAACATAGCTTCTGTTGATTTGCGAGCCGGGCGCAGCCCGGCGAGCGCGGCCATGTTTTCGGGCATGGCCGCAACGCCGATCCGCAACGCCGGATCGGCGGAAAATTTGGCGAGGCGGAAAACCTGAAAAGCGGAAAGCCGCGCAACCGGGTTTCCGGCTGCGCGGCTTTGATGGATTATGCGGCCTTCTCCAACAGGGTCTTTGCCTTCGCCTCCAGTTCAAGGCGCGTATCCTGATGCGGCTTGTTCCGGGCATGGGCGGTCATGCCGGCGACGAAATCGAAGATGCTTTCGGGCGGGCGGCCTTCCTCCTGCAAGACGGTTTCGATGATCTTGCCGGTCTCGGCCTTGCTGAAACCGCGCTTGCGCAAAAAGCTCTCCCGGTCCTCGTCGGTGCGGGCAACGATACGCTCCCGCGCCGCCTTGATCCCGGCGACGAAAGGCGCGGGGCTGGAATTAGCGAAGCTGGTCAGCGCCGGGGCCGCTTCATGGGCGAAACGCTGCGCGGCAAACTTGCTGTGCCGTATGCTGATTTCCTCGAAGCCTTCCACGCCCCAAAGGTTGCGGTTCATGCAAACCGCCCGGAGATAGAAAGAGGCGATCCCGAGGGTCTTCGATCCGACTTCACTATTCCAGCAATAGAAACCCCGGAAATAAAGGTCGGGGTCGCCGTTTGGCAGGCGTCCTGCTCGATGGGGTGCGTATCGTCCACCAGAAACAGGAAAACGTCGCGGTCGCTGGCATAAAGCGTGGTCGTGTCCTTGGTCACGTCCACAAAGGGGTTGTGGGTCATGGTCGCCCAATCCAGAACGCCCGGCACCTTCCACATGGTATCGCCGACGCCATTCCCGGCGATCTTCATCACGGCGGAGACAAGCTCATGGTCCAGATGCGGCCATAATCCGGGCCGGTCACGGCGCGAAGCTCAACGCGGCCATCGTCGGTTTCCAGCGTCTTCACCAATTCCGCCCGGTGGTTCAAAAGGCCATGCTGCATATTGATGCCCGCCAGCGGCGCGGGAAGCTCGCGCAGATATTTTGCCGGTGCGCCGACAAGGCTGCAAAGCTGGCCGAAACTCCAATGCGTCGGGGCGACGGGCTGCTCCTGTCCGGGGACGATAAGCGAAAGCCGTTCCGCATCGTCGCGGCTGGCTTCCACGCGCACGGCGCGGCTCTCCACGGTGCGGGCCTTGGCGCGATCCGCGCGGGACTTCACCGCGTCATAAAGCTCGGTCAGGCTCAAATAGCGCTCATCATCCGGGCGCGAAAGCCACTCCGACGAAACGCGGCCGATATTCTCCCCGCGCGAAATGTCCACGCGGAAACCCTTGGAAACGGGCTGCTGCTGATTGTTCAGGGTAATGGCGTTCATGGTCTTTTCCTTTCATGGGCTTGGGTTGGAGCGCAGCGCTGCGCTGCAACCCTGCCCGTCGGCGAGACCGGGGGGTGCAAGGTGCAAGGGCGGACGGGGCGGAGGG
>NZ_BAMP01000152.1 GCF_000615975.1 Nitratireductor aquibiodomus NL21 = JCM 21793
GCGGCCTCCTGAAGGGGCAGGCCGCGCATCAGCGCGGCGATGGTTGCGCCGGTCAGTGCATCGCCGGCGCCGGTCACATCCAGAACCGTTTCCACAAGCGGGGGCTCGATATGCCAGTGGCTTTCGCCGTCAAAGACAGTCACGGCCCTGCTGCCCTCGGTGATGACACCCGCGCGCAGGCCAAGACCGCGAAGCGAATCCACCGCCTGCCGGACCGGGGCACCGGTTTCAAGCCCGGCAAGGCCGCGCGCCTCGCGTGCATTCAGAAAGAGCGCAGCCAGATCGGCGAAGTGGGGTACGAGCCGCCCGGCCTTTGCCGGCGAAACGGCGATGGCGTAAAGCGGTGCGGTGCCGCGAATGGCGGCAAGCTGTGCCACCGCCTCTGCCGGCATGTTGGCGTCGCATAGTATGGCGGTCGCGCGGCTCGCGGCCTCCCGCGCTTTCGAGCGGCGCATCTGTCTGGCGAAAGCCATGTCATAGAGCGTCATGTCCGCCAGACCCGTTATGAGCTCGCCGTCATGATCGAGGATCGCTGTGTAACTCGGTGTCGCGCGGTCGAGAAATGTCGCCGAGAGATCCTCGAACCCGGCTTCTTCAATGGCTCTTGCCACGGTATCGCCCGCCGCATCCCCGCCACGCAGGGAAAGGAGCGACACGGCCACACCGCGCCGGCCCGCCATGCGCGCGGCATTGAATATGCCTCCGCCGACATCTTCGCGCATGCGTCCCGGGTTGGAGGTGGCGGGGATATGCGGCGCGTCGAGACGCCCGCGTCGGTCTATGTGAGCGCCGCCGACGGCGAGCAGACGGGGTGGGTCGGTCAGGTTCATCGGGCCACTTTCCGAATCGCCCGGTGCGAGAAAGTCCGTCGGCTCTCCCGCCGGGCATAAGGCGCGCGCATGGGGGCGATGATTGTGATCTCAGGTGTACAAAAATAGAACAAATTACATTTATATAGCTTTTTCAATGCTCTAATGCCTATTGCAAAAATAGAACAAAAAGGGTACAGATGGCTATCGCGGATTTGGCGGAACCGCCTCCATTGACCTCGAAGGGGTGTTGTATCATGGCTCAGAATTCATTGCGGCTTGTAGAGGATAATTCGGTGGACAAAACCAAGGCTCTGGATGCGGCGCTATCGCAGATCGAACGTGCCTTCGGCAAGGGATCGATCATGCGGCTCGGCGCCAATGATCAGGTGGTCGAGATCGAGACCATCTCCACCGGGTCGCTGGGCCTCGATATTGCCCTGGGCGTCGGCGGACTGCCGCGTGGCCGCATCATCGAGATTTACGGTCCGGAAAGCTCCGGTAAGACGACGCTGGCGCTTCACACGGTCGCCGAAGCGCAGAAGAAGGGCGGCATTTGCGGCTTCATTGATGCCGAGCATGCGCTCGATCCGGTCTACGCCCGCAAGCTGGGAGTCGATCTGGAAAACCTCCTGATTTCGCAGCCCGACACGGGCGAGCAGGCGCTTGAGATCTGCGACACGCTCGTGCGCTCCGGTGCGCTTGACGTGATCGTGGTCGATTCTGTTGCGGCCCTGACGCCGCGCGCCGAAATCGAAGGTGAGATGGGCGATTCTCTGCCGGGCATGCAGGCCCGCCTGATGAGCCAGGCGCTGCGCAAGCTGACCGCCTCCATCTCCCGGTCGAAGACCATGGTGATCTTCATCAACCAGATTCGCATGAAGATCGGTGTCATGTTCGGCTCGCCGGAGACGACCACGGGCGGCAATGCGCTCAAATTCTACTCTTCTGTCCGTCTTGATATTCGCCGCATCGGTTCCGTCAAGGATCGTGATGAGGTGGTCGGAAATCAGACCCGTATCAAGGTGGTGAAGAACAAGATGGCCCCGCCCTTCAAGCAGGTCGAGTTCGACATCATGTATGGCGAGGGCGTCTCCAAGACGGGTGAACTGATCGATCTCGGCGTGAAGGCCGGCATTGTCGAAAAGTCAGGCGCCTGGTTCTCCTACAATTCGCAGCGCCTGGGGCAGGGACGTGAGAACGCCAAGCAGTTCCTGCATGACAATCCCGAGGCAGCGCAGGAGATCGAACTGGCCCTGCGCCAGAATGCAGGCCTGATTGCCGAAAAATTCCTCGATGATACCGGACCGGGTGACCAGGACGGCGGGGACGCTGAGGAGTAGAACCTCAGTCTCGCTGGTCCGGACAACGCTGCAGGGCCAGCGTGCTTCAATCCGATGAAATCAGAACACCGCCACCTGCTGGCGGTGTTTTTTTTATAAGCCGGCGTCAGTCGCCTGTGTGGCCTTATCCTGACGGGATTTCTGGACACGTCCGGACGCTGGCGTTAAAAGGCGGGCTTCTATTCCCTGCTTAACCGGGCGGGCTTCTCGCAAAGGCTGAAACATGAGTGGCGTCAACGACATCCGGTCGACCTTTCTCGACTATTTCAAGAAGAACGGACACGAGATCGTGGCCTCCGGCCCGCTTGTCCCGCGCAACGACCCGACCCTGATGTTCACCAATGCCGGCATGGTGCCGTTCAAGAACGTGTTCACCGGGCTGGAGACGCGACCCTATGATCGCGCCGTAACGGCCCAGAAATGCGTGCGCGCCGGCGGCAAGCACAACGATCTCGACAATGTCGGCTACACGGCCCGCCATCACACCTTCTTCGAGATGATGGGCAATTTCTCCTTCGGCGACTATTTCAAGGACCGCGCCATCGAGCTTGCGTGGAACCTTGTCACGAAGGAATTCGGCCTCGACCCGAAGCGTCTTCTTGTCACCGTCTACCACACGGATGACGAGGCGGCCGATTTCTGGAAGAAGATCGCCGGTCTGCCCGACGACCGCATCATCCGCATTGCCACGAGTGACAATTTCTGGGCCATGGGTGACACCGGCCCCTGCGGCCCGTGCTCGGAAATTTTCTACGATCACGGCGACCACATTCCCGGCGGCCCGCCCGGAAGCCCGGATGAGGATGGCGACCGTTTCATCGAGATATGGAACCTCGTTTTCATGCAGTTCGAGCAACTGACGGCTGACGAGCGCGTGGACCTGCCGCGGCCCTCCATCGACACCGGCATGGGGCTCGAGCGCGTGGCCGCTGTCCTGCAGGGCGTGCACGACAATTACGACATCGACCTTTTCCGCGCCCTGATCCACGCGTCCGAGGAGGCGACCGGCGTGCGTGCGGAAGGTGCGCAGCATGCGAGCCACAAGGTCATCGCCGACCATCTGCGCGCCTCCAGCTTCCTGATTGCCGATGGTGTTCTGCCCTCCAATGAGGGGCGCGGCTATGTTCTGCGCCGCATCATGCGCCGCGCCATGCGCCATGCGCAGCTTCTCGGCTCGAAAGACCCGCTGATGTGGCGCCTCGTGCCCGCGCTGGTGCGTGAGATGGGCCGCGCCTATCCCGAACTCGTGCGCGGCGAGGCCCTCATCACCGAGACGCTGAAGCTTGAGGAAACCCGTTTCCGCAAAACGCTGGCGCGCGGCCTCACGCTGCTTTCCGATGCCACGGGCGAGATGGGCGAGGGCGACCTGCTCGACGGCGAGACCGCATTCAAACTCTACGACACCTATGGCTTCCCGCTCGACCTGACGCAGGATGCGCTGCGCCAGCGCGGCATCCATGTGGACCTGACCGGCTTCAACGACGCCATGGAGCGTCAGAAGGCCGAGGCGCGCGCAAACTGGGCAGGCTCCGGCGAGGCGGCCACCGAGGCCGTCTGGTTCGCCGTCAAGGACAAGACCGGCGGCAGTGATTTTCTCGGCTACGAGACCGAGGAATCCGAAGGCGTGGTCTCCGCCCTTGTGCGCGATGGCGCGATGGTCGATCGCGCCGCCGATGGCGACGAGGTGGCCATCGTCACCAACCAGACCCCGTTCTATGGCGAATCCGGTGGTCAGGTGGGCGATACCGGCACGATTTCGGGTGAAGGGTTCTCCATCGCCATTGCCGATACGCTGAAAAAGGGTGATGGGCTTCTCGTTCATTTCGGGCGCGTCGAGAGCGGCACGGTTGGCACCGGCGATGTCGTTGCGCTCAAGGTCGATCACGCGCGCCGCGCGCGCATCCGCGCCAACCATTCGGCGACCCATCTTCTCCATGAGGCACTGCGCGAGGTGCTGGGCACCCATGTGGCGCAGAAGGGCTCGCTGGTCGCGCCGGAGCGCCTGCGCTTCGACTTCTCGCACCCCAAGCCCATCTCGGACGACGAGCTTGCCCGCATCGAGGACATTGCCAACGCCATCGTGTTGCAGAATGCGCCCGTCGAGACGCATCTGATGGCGGTCGACGATGCAATCGAGGCCGGCGCCATGGCCCTGTTCGGCGAGAAATACGGCGATGAGGTCCGCGTGGTCTCCATGGGCACGGCGCGGGAAGGCGACAAGGCCGGCAAGACCTATTCGCTGGAATTGTGCGGCGGAACCCATGTGAAGGCCACCGGCGACATCGGTCTGGTCCGCGTCGTCTCCGAGGGCGCTGTTGCCTCAGGCGTGCGCCGCATCGAAGCGCTGACGGCTGATGCCGCGCGGCATTACCTTGGCGAGCAGGAGGCGCAGTTGAAGCGTGCCGCCGGCGCGCTGAAAGTGGCGCCGGCCGATGTTCCGGCGCGTCTCGAAGCGGTTCTTGAAGAGCGCCGCAGGCTGGAGCGCGAGCTTTCCGAAGCCAAGCGCAAGCTAGCGCTTGGCGGCGGCGGTGCCGGCGCATCCGATGCCGGCACGGAAACGGTCGCCGGTGTCGGCTTCATGGGGCGCGTGGTTGATGGCATTTCGCCCAAAGACCTGAAGCCGCTGGCCGATGACGGCAAGGCATCGCTCGGCTCCGGCGTCACGGTCTTTGTGGGAACCTCCGAAGAGGGCAAGGCCAGTGTCGTGGTAGGCGTCACGAAGGACCTCATCGAGCGCTTCAGCGCCGTCGATCTCGTCCGCGTCGCCTCCGCCGCCATCGGCGGCAAGGGCGGCGGCGG
>NZ_BAMP01000151.1 GCF_000615975.1 Nitratireductor aquibiodomus NL21 = JCM 21793
TCCCGCCCTGCAGCCCGCGCGTCCGCAGCGCCCGGATCACCGCGCCGAGCACCGCCACGGCGATCTCTGCCGGCGTCGCCGCCCCGATATCGAGCCCGATGGGCGCATCGATCCGCTCCAGCGCCTCTCCCGGAACACCGGCATCAATCAGCCGCTCGACACGTCTGGCATGGGTCTTCCGGCTTCCCAGCGCACCGATGTAAAAACACTCCGCTTCGAAGGCAGCCCTGAGGGCCGGATCGTCGATCTTCGGATCATGGGTGAGTGCTGCGAGCGCCGTATAGGCATCGAGTGCTGGCGCGCCAGCGCTTCGTCGGGCCATTCGGCGTGGAGCGCCATCTCGGGAAACCGCTCCGGCGAGGCAAAGGCGGTGCGCGGATCGATGATCGTCAGATCAAACCCTGCGATTTTCGCCATCGGCGCCAGCGCCTGGCTGATATGCACCGCGCCGATCACCACAAGACGCGGCGCAGGCAGATGCACGTTGAGGAAAAAATCGCGCCCATCGATCTCCGCGACGCCGGATTTGCCGGATCGGAAAGCGCGCGCCACCGCGTCTCCCAGGCTCCCGCCACCGTGTCGCCTTCGCCAATCACCCGGTCGCGGCCGTCACCCAGATCCGTCAACAGGATCGCAGCCTGGCGCTCGCGCCGCAACGCGTTCAGTTTTTTTAGCGAATGCGGGTCCACTAGCCGAGCCTCTCCACATAAACCCTGATGCGCCCGCCGCAGGAAAGGCCCACCTCCCAGGCAGTCTCGTCGGCAACGCCGAACTCCAGCATGCGCGGCTTGCCCTCCGCGAGCACGTCTGCGGCCTCCGCCACCACCGCACCCTCGACACAACCGCCCGAAACCGAGCCTTCGAAATTGCCGTCCGTGTCGATCACCAGATGGCTTCCCACGGGCCGCGGCGCAGAGCCCCAGGTCTCAACCACCGTGGCTATCGCCACATCACGGCCAACCTTCATCCATTCCTCCGCGATCATCAGCGGATCTCGCGGATCATTGTTCTGCATGCCTTCAGACATTGGCGTTTCTCCCGCTCGTCATATGGGCACGCCGGAAGTGCCGTGCCAAGTCCCCGCCGCTTGCCGGTACCGTCAGCGCGGCGACGAGATCGCCAAGCGCATCGAGCGAGTGCACGGCCCGCAATTCATCCACATGGGGCAGCATGGCCTGCATGCCGCGTGCGCGCGGCTCGAACCCGTCGAAACCCAGCAGCGGGTTTAGCCAGATCAGCCGCCGGCAGGATTTCGAAAGCCGCTCCATCTCGCGTGACAGAACCTCGATATGGTCGCGCTCCAGCCCGTCCGTGATCAGGAGCACGATGGCGCCCTGCCCCAAAACCCGGCGTGACCACAGCCGGTTGAAATCGCCAAGTGCCGTGCCGATCCGCGTGCCGCCCGACCAGTCGCGCACGGTTTCCGACGCCTCGTCCATAGCCTCGTCCGGATCGCGCCTGCTGAGCGCCCGCGTGATGTTGGTCAGCCGCGTGCCGAAGGTGAAACTGTGAACGCGCCGTCGCTTTTCCGTCAGCGCATGGAGAAAATGCAGGAAAACACGCGAATACTGGCTCATCGAGCCCGAAATATCGACCAGCGCCACCAGCGGCGGCGCAATCTCGCGCGGCGAGCGGAATTTCGGCAGGATCAGGTCGCCGCCCGTGCGCAGACTCATCCGCAACATAGCGTGGGGGTCAATGCGCGCGCCGTGCGGATCCGGCCGAAAACGCCGCGTCGCCACGCGGTCGAAAGGCAGGGTGAGATCGCGCATCGCAAGGCGCGCCTCGGCCAGTTCCGCAGCCGACATCTGTGCGAAGTCCTTGCCGCGCAGCACTTCCATCGCGGTGAAGGAGAGCCTGGCATCGAGTTCGAATTCCGGGCGCTTCCTGATGATCGCGCGCCGCTCTTCATCGAGCGCATCTTCAGCGCGCCGGTCTCCCGCACGCTTCTTCTCGCGCAGCACCTCCGCCTCTTCATCATCCCCCCCGCCGTCCGCGTCGTCGCGATCCTCGCGCCGTGCCCAGTAAAGGCGGAACACGGCATCGAATACGGCATGATCCTCGCGCCGCGAGATCATGGTCGAATGCAGGGTCCAGTAAAAATCCTCGCGCTTCTCGATGCCCACCGAGAGCACCGCGCGCACCGCATCCATCACCGCTGCCGGCCCGATCCTGAGGCCGGCGCGGCGCAGCATGCGGGCAAAGCCGACAATGCGGTTTGCCAGCCGCGCGCCCTGCGGCTCAACCGAAGCCGTTTTCTGCGATGCCGGGGCGGCCATTCAGCCGACCCTCACCTCTTCCAGAACACGCACGCCCTCGCCCTCTTCCATGCGCACGATGTCGTCCTGATATTTCAGGAGAACGCCCATCGTGTCGGACACGGTCTCGGCATCGAGCGTTTCCTTGCCAAGTGCCGTCAGCGCCGTTGCCCAGTCGATCGTTTCGGCAACGCCGGGTGCCTTGAAGAGATCGAGCTCGCGCAGCTTCTGGACGAACACGACCACCTGTCTGGCCAGCGTCGCGTTGGCGTTCGGCACCTTGCGGGCAAGAATATCGAGCTCGCGCTGCGCGTCCGGGTAATCGACCCAGTGGTAGAGGCAGCGCCGTTTCAGCGCGTCGTGTATTTCGCGTGTCCGGTTCGTGGTGATCACGACAATGGGCGGTTCTGCGGCCCTGATCGTGCCAAGCTCCGGGACGCTCACCTGATAGTCGGAAAGCACTTCCAGAAGATAGGCCTCAAAGGCTTCGTCAGCCCGGTCCAGCTCGTCGATCAGAAAGATCGGCGGCCCGTCCACGCTGCGTTCCAGCGCTTCCAGCACCGGGCGGCGGATCAGGTACTTTTCGGAGAAAACACCGCTTTCCATCTCCGCGCGGTCATGAACGCCTGCCGCTTCGGCCATGCGGATCTCGATCATCTGGGCGGCATAGTTCCACTCATAGACGGCAGAAGAGACATCGAGCCCTTCATAACATTGCAGTCGGATGAGTTTTCGCCCGAGCCGGTCGGCCAGAACCTTGGCGATCTCGGTCTTGCCGACACCCGCCTCGCCTTCCAGAAACAGGGGCCGCTGCATCGTCAGGCTCAGGAACAGCACGGTCGCAAGCGAGCGGTCGGCCACATAGCCACCGTCGGTCAGAAGCGCCAGCGTTTCATCGATGGATTGCGGCAGGCCGCGTGTGCTCGGTTGGGCCATCATTCCCCCAGTTTTCCCGAAAGGACTTGCGGCTACAATACCCGGTAGCCCCGCTCATGGTAGAGGAGCGGGCTGGATTTGTCGCCGATGCTGAGACCGGCAACACGGCCGAAATAAACCCGGTGCGTGCCCAGTTCCACCGTCTGCACCACGTGGCAGTCAAAAACCGCCAGCGCGTCCGACAGGGTCGGCGCGCCTGTGGCGATCGTCTCCCACCGCGCCTGCGCGAAGCGTTCCTCGGGCGAAAGCCCGGTCAACCCTGAAAACGCGTTGGAAAGCTCCTGATGGTCCGCTGCCAGCGTGTTGAGCGCAAAAACGCCGTTCTCCACAAAGCAGTCATTGCTCGGGTTTTCGCGGTTGAGGCACACGAGCACTGTGGGTGGGTTGTCCGAAACCGAACACGCCGCAATGGCCGTCACACCGCGTTTGCCTGCCGATCCATCCGTGGTGACGACATGAACGGCACCGGCAAAACGGGCCATGGCATCGCGGTAGTGGCGCGGTTCGATCTCGTTGGTCTTTAGCACGGTCAACTCTTTTCAACTCTTGTGTGCGATATAGGTTGGGTGGGCAGGCTTACCAAGGAGCATCACGGACTGACAGTCCAAAAACGGAAAAAGGGCTGCGCCAGCCAGAGCCCTTTAAAACAGGTTCACATTACCCGAAGTGCCATATGACACGGTTATTTACCAGTTCCGCATCTTTACGGTTAAGTTCGGATGCGGGCGGGCTGATTCTCGTGTTACTGCGCAACCGTCAAATGGGTGATTGATCTCCAGCTATGCGTTGCTTCGCCTTTTTCATTTTGAGCAGCCTTGCTGCCTTCAGCTTTCCTGTGGCCCATGCGCAGGCTCCGGTTGTCGGCCTCGCCGCTCCGCTGACCGACAGTTTTGCCCTGCTCGGCCAGCAGATGCGCGATGGCGCGCGTCTGGCCGCTCAAGCGGGTGGCGCACAGATTGTCGAAGCAGACACACAATGCAGCACCGAGGGTGGTCAAGCAGCCGCCCGCGCGCTCATCGAGCAGAACGTACCTGTCGTGGTGGGCTTTTTGTGCACCGACGCCATCGAAGCAGCCCTGCCGCTTTTTGCCGAAGCCGGCATTCCTGTGATCACGCCCGGTGTGCGCACCGCAACCCTTACCGACCAGCGGGAGCGCACGGGCTGGCCCGTCTTCCGCACCGCCCCGCGCGCCGATGCCGAACGCGATGCCGTTGCCGACATCCTGCTTCCCCGCTGGCGGGAAAACTTCTTTGCCATTGTGGACGACGGTACCATCTACGGACGCGAGCTGTCGGAAAATCTGCGCGCTACGGCCGAATTGCAGGAACTGACACCGGTTTTCGTGGATACGTTCCGCCCGCAGCTCGACAATCAGATCGGTCTGGCCGGTCGGCTGAAGCGCTCCGGTGCCACGCATGTGTTCGTCGGTGGAGACCGCAGCGACATTGCCATTCTGTCACGCGATGCGGGCGGCATGGACTATGATCTCGTCATCGCCGGCGGCGAAGCGCTGCGTGCAGAGGAAAGCGCGATCCCGCTTGCGGAAGGCACGCTGATGGTCGGCCTGCCGCGCTGGGCCGATATTGCAACGGATTCCGCCGGGAAAGCGCTTGAAGAGGCGGGAATCATACCCGACGGCTACGTCCTGCCCGCCTTCGCGGCGACCGAGCTTGCCATTGCCGCGCTCCGCACCGGGTCAGGCCCGGTGGCCGATGCACTCGAATCCGGCACGTTCCAGACAGCGCTCGGCCCTTATTCCTTCGATCGGAAGGGCGACCTCGAGCAGCCCCTCTATCGCCTGTTCCGCTTCGACGGGCAGACATTTCAGGAGGTTGAGTGATGTGGCGGACCGGTTCCCGCAACCTGATCACCGATGTCGCCGGTCTCACCGTCGGCAACCACACCGACGGAAGCGTGAAATCAGGCGTCACCGCGGTGCTGTGCGAAACGCCGGCGACCGCCGGTGTCCAGGTTCTCGGCGGAGCGCCCGGCACCCGCGAGACCGATGCGCTCGAGCCGCACAATCTGGTTGACGGCGTGGACGCGATCACGCTGTCCGGC
>NZ_BAMP01000150.1 GCF_000615975.1 Nitratireductor aquibiodomus NL21 = JCM 21793
GGCTGGAGCCGGTGCAACCTGCGGCGCTGCTGAAGGCGCGGCCGCCGGCACGGAGCCGCCAAGCGACTGGATAGCTGCGAACTGCTGCGCAAAAAGTTGCTGCGCCATCTGCAACTGGGACTGGAAAAGCGCCTCGAGCCCTTGAGGTGCCTGTGGAGTTCCATTCGCCACTGAAGATGGCGCAGCAGACGCGACGTCCGGCGTGGGGGGGACCTGAGCCACCGGAGAGGGAGACACCGCCTGCACGGCATCTGCCGGCAGTTCGGTGTCGAGGTGTCGCGCCAAATCATGAATGGTCGGAATGTTGCCGAGCAGCTCGCGGAAGGAGAGCTTGATCCTGTATTCCTTCTCCACCTTCTGCGCGAACTGGCCGATGAAGAGGGAATCAAAGCCAAGCTCCAGAAAGGTCGCCCCGGCTGCATCGTCTGGCAGGTCTTCGCCTGAAAGGTCTGAGAGCAGGGCGGTCAGGGCGCGTTCCAGCGTGGCGCGCCGGTCGGTTGTCGCAGGTGCGGTGGTCATTGGGCTCATTCCGTCTGTCGGGATTGCTTGTACCGGTGTTTCGGGCAGCGTATGGGCAAGTGCCGCATGTGCCCGGTTCTCCGGCGTCGGTGCGTCGATCCAGTGCATCTGGCGCTGGAAGGGATAGGTCGGCAGCGGGATTTTCCGCCGCGCCGTCTCTGGCAGGGCCGGCCAGTCGAGCCCGCAGCCGGCGATCCACGACCGCGCATGGGCTTCGGCAAAAACGTCCTCACCAAAGGATGCGCGGTCGTGTTCGGGCAGGGACTGGATAATGGCGGCGATGTCATCGCGCTTCAGCGTCTGCGCGGTGAAAACCGAAAGCGTGCGGCCGGGACCGACCTCGATAAAGACGGGCCTGCGCTCGCGCGCAACGGTCTTGATGCCGTCGGCAAAGCGCACCGCATCGCGGCAATGGCGTGCCCAGTATGCGGGCGAAGCGCCCTGCGCGTCCGTCTGCCAGTCGCCGCTCACACAGGAAATATAGGGAATGGTGGATGGGCCGTATTCGGCCTTTGCAGTCTCTTCTTCGAGCGCCCTGGCAGCCTCGTCCATCATGGCCGAATGGAAGGCATGCGAGGTGTGCAACCGGCTATAGGCGATGCCTGCAGCGTCAAGCGCTGCGCAAGTCTCATCCATCGCCTCGAACGTGCCGGAGATGACGCTGAGCTTCGGTGCATTGAGGGCTGCGATCTCCACCCCGTCGCAAAGATGCGCTTCGACCGTTTCCGCATCCGACCGCACGGAAACCATGGCTCCTGTGGACTGGCTCTGCATCAGCCGCCCGCGTGCTGCGACCAGCCCGAGCGCATCCTCGAAACGCATCGTGCCTGAAAGTGTGGCGGCAACGAACTCGCCCACGCTGTGGCCGATCATGGCTTCGGGTATCAGGCCACGGCTCATCCAGAGTTTTGCCGTTGCATATTCGACGAGAAAGAGGGCGGGCTGGGCGATCTGCGTGTCGCGCAGTGCTTCGGAAAGCTCTTGCCGCACCTCGTCATCAGGCAGCCGGATGAAATCGCGAATGTCACGGCCAATCAGAGGCTCAAGAAGATCAGCACCTTTGTCTATCCATTCGGCAAAGACTGGTTCGGTCTCATAAAGCGCGCCACCCATGCCCACATGCTGCGCCCCTTGACCTGGGAACATGAAGACCACGGGCGGGGCATCCTGTGCTGCCGCGCCGCTGATCGGGCGTTCAGATTCAAGTGCCGCAATCGCCTCGTCGCGCGTGCGCGCAATAGTCGCCGTTCGGTGCGAAAAAGCGTGCCGCCCCCGCTGCAACGTGTGCGCCACGGTGGCGAGCGGCTCTGTGCTCTCGCGCAGAGCCTCGGCCAAATTCTTGCGCATCGTGGCGAGCGCCGCCTCGTTCCGCGCCGAAAGCGGGAGAATGAGCGTGCGGCCGGGCGGTGTCTCTGACAGAAGATCTCTGTCGGGCGACTGTTCGAGCACCACATGTGCATTGGTACCGCCGACCCCGAACGAGCTGACGCCGGCTCGGCGCTTTGCGCCCGCCGCTTCCCACGCTACGCGCTCCGTTGGAATGCGGAACCGACTGTTTTCCAGTGCCATATGCGGGTTGGGCGATACGAAATTCGCCACCGGCGGGATCTCGCCATCGCGCACCACGAGTGCCGCCTTGATGAGACCGGTGACGCCTGCGGCTGCATCCAGATGGCCGATATTCCCCTTCACGGACCCGAGCGCGCAGTGGCCTTCAGCGCCATCGCCGCCAAAAGCGTTCATCAGACCGTTGAACTCGATGGGATCGCCGAGCGGCGTGGCAGTGCCGTGGCACTCCACATAACCGATGCTATCAGGGTCGATGCCGGCACTGGCAAGGGCTGCCGCAATCGCGTCGGCCTGTCCCGAAACGCTGGGTGCGGTGTAGCCCACCTTGTCCGCGCCGTCATTGTTGACGCCATAGCCGCGAATGACGGCATGGATCGTGTCGCCATCGTCGATGGCGTCTTCGAGCCGTTTCAGAAGCACCACGCCGCCGCCGCTGCCGAAAACCGTGCCGCCTGCCTGCGCATCGAAGGGCCGGCAGAAACCGTCCGGCGAAACCATGCCGCCTTCCATGTGGATGTAGCCACGCTTCTGCGGCACCGAGATCGACACACCGCCCGCCAGCGCCATGTCGCAACCATAGGTCAAAAGGTTCTGGCAGGCCTGCGTCACCGCCAGGAGCGATGTGGAACACGCCGACTGGATGGTGAAGGCCGGCCCTTTCAGGTCGAGCTTGTAGCAACGCGCGTCGCCAGCGTGTCGTTGATCGCGCCCACCAGTTCGTTGAACATGTCGACCTGATAGCCGGAGGTGAAGGCTTCGGCCTTTTTCCGGTCGGACAGGATGTTGTTGATGAGGTAGGTGCTCATCGCCGAGCCGGCGAAGACGCCGATCGAATGTTTCGCGGTAAAGGGATCGCAGCCCGCACTTTCCAGCGCTTCCCAGCAGATTTCCAGAAACAGGCGGAACTGCGGGTCGAGCACCGATGCCTCGCGCGGATACATGCCGAAGAATTCCGCATCGAACATGCCTACATCGTCCAGATAGGGGCGGGAGGGCACATAGTCCGGCGAGGCACGCGTCGCCTCGTCATAGGCGTCCTCGATTTCATCGGCTGCAAAAGTGCGGAAGGCGTGACGTCCCTCGCGCACCATTTGCCACAGCGCATCGACCGAGGGTGCACCGGGAAACCGCCCGGCCATGCCGATGATGGCAATGCTACCGATGCCCTCATCCAGTCCCGTTTCGGGTTTCATCGGAATATGGTCGTTCATCGTCTGCTCCGACGAAATTGAGACATGACCTCTTTCTGTCGCGCGGCGCGGCTTTGTGCTGTGGCGGTCTTCTGGAGACTGTCCGACGCTTTCTCGAGGAAGCGCGCCAGACTGCGGATCTTCGGGTGTTCGAACACCGTCACCACATCGATGCTGCGGCCAAGCTCCTGTTCCAGCGCTGCATGGACGCGCATGAGCTGCATGGACGTTCCGCCGAGGTCGAAGAAATTCTGATCCGTGCCGAAACTTTCGGTGCCAAGCACCCTGCGCCAGTGCCGCGCGATGATGGCTTCCATTCCTTCTGCCGGCGTCGCCGCGGGCGCCTGCGCTTCTGTCGGGGCCGGCAGGCGGGAGCGGTCGACCTTGCCCGCACGGTTCATGGGAAATTCTTCCAGAACGATGGCCCGGCCCGGCACCATATGCGCCGGCAATACGCCCTTCAGCCGCCCGAGAACGGTGGCGGCAAAGTCCCCTTCGTCATGCCCGTTCATGGTGTGCGGGCGCAGATAGGCCACCAGTCGCTTTGCCGATCCGGCCTGATGACACTCCACCACGGCATCGGCCAGGTGGCCGTCGCGGCGCAGCGCCGTCTCGATCTCATCGAGCTCGATACGCTTGCCGTCGATCTTCACCTGCCGGTCGCGGCGGCCGCGAAAATGCAGGAGCCCGTCAGTCCATCACCGCCATGTCGCCCGTCAGATAGCAGCGCAGGCTCTCGCCATTCTTTGCGGTGATCGTGACGAAGCGTTCTCGCGTCAGCTCCGGCCGGTTCAGATAGCCGATGGCGAGCCCGTCACCGGAAACCGCAAGCTGGCCTTCCCGTCCCGGCGGAAGCTCGGTGAGATCATCGTCGAGAATGTGAAGGCCGTTATTGGCGATGGAATAACCAATGGGCACCGTGTCGTCCTGGAGGTCGGCCGGAATGTTGAAGGTCGAGGCAATGACGGTAACTTCCGTCGGCCCATAGGCATTGGTCAGGCGGCATGTCGGATGAGCGGCGAGAAATCTCCGCGCATGATCGGCGGACGCCACTTCACCTCCGAACAGGACATGCCGCAACGAGTTGAGCCTGCCGCCGGAATGATCGACCAGAAGGTTGAAGAGCCCGGTGGTGAGCAGCATCACCGAGACTTGCTCTTCGTCGATCGTGCCGGCGATGCGCGGCATGGAGAGCGTGCGGTCGCCGATGCCCGCCAGCCGCGCCCCGTTGAGAAGCGTGCCCCAGATCTCGAATGTGGCGGCATCGAATGAAATCGTCGCCGTATGCAGCACCACGTCGTTCGGGCGGAAATCGACAAAATTCTGGTCGCACACAAGCCGCTGGATGCCGCGATGGGGAATGACGACACCCTTCGGACGCCCCGTCGAGCCAGACGTGTACATCACATAGGCTGCATCGCCGCCGCCAACGGCCGGAAACGTTGCCGCCATTTCACGCCCTGCCAGGGTGGCGAGCGCGTCGTCTATGTCGACAAGCCGGTCGGCTGCCATCGGCAGACCCGCTGCAAGCGCGGCACTTTCCCGGTCGATCATGAGCGCACGCGGCGCGCAGTCCCGGGTCATGTAGGAGAGATGCTCCACCGGATAGGCGGGGTCAAAGGGGGCATAGGCCGCCCCTGCCTTAAGGATCGCCAGCTTGGCGATCAGCGTTTTCAGCGCGCGCGGCAAGAGCAGGCCGACAATGTCACCCTTGCGGATGCCCATGGAGATGAGACGCGCGGCGAGTTTCGACGCCGTCTGGTCGAGTTCGCCATAAGACAGGCGAGCGTCATCGAAGGAGATGGCTGTCGCATCCGGTCGAGCGCGCGCGATGCCGGCCACGATGCCGTGGACGGTCGCATTGCGGTCATAGGCGCGTCGATGTGAGGATTGTCTGGCTGCAACAGAACTGTTGAGGCTGGATGCTCCGCGTATTGCTTTTTCTGATGCATGTAGACGCCCCGCCCGAAAAAAGCCCGCGCCTATATTTCAAGCATCCGAAAACGCTTATTATTTATAGTTGAGGCGCGGGAGAAAAATGGTTCTCATGCCTTCGAGGGAAAGAATTTCATGCAGGCCGGCAAAGAGACAGATAGCTATCTGGATGACCCGCGAACCGACCGGAGGTCTTAGGGTTTCACGGATATAGACCATTCGGTGATGCCACCGTTGGGTGGAGGAGAAAGCCTATCCCAAAGCA
>NZ_BAMP01000149.1 GCF_000615975.1 Nitratireductor aquibiodomus NL21 = JCM 21793
ATTAAAAGCATTCTTTCGCCGAAGGCATCCTCCTTCCGCGCATGATTCTGGCAGGCGTCGAGATTTCCGCCAGCCGCAAGAGGTAGACGACATGACGGCCATTGCTCCCGGCGCCCGCGCGCCGGCCAATCCGTGGACCGCTGAAGCGCGCGCAATGCTGGCGCTCGCCTGGCCGATGGTGCTCACCAATCTTGCCCAGATCGCCATGACCACGACCGACGTCATGATGATGGGGCGGCTGGGTCCGGATTCCCTTGCGGCAGGAACCCTCGGCTACAATCTCTATTTCGCGCCGCTCATTTTTGGGCTCGGCCTCCTGCTTGCTACCTCGCCCATGATGGCGAGCGCGCTTGGCCGCAAGCTTCACTCCGTGCGCGACGTGCGCCGCACCGTGCGGCAGGGCCTGTGGCTTGCCATTGCTGTCTCCATTCCCATCTGGCTTCTGCTCTGGCAATCCGAGCGCATTCTCTTATGGATGGGACAGGAACCGACCCTTGCGAGCATCGCCGGCAGCTATGTGCGCACACTGCAATGGGCCGCCCTGCCCTTTTTCGGGTACATCGTCCTGCGCTCCTTCATTTCCGCGCTGGAGCGTCCGGGCTGGGCGCTGACCATCATGTTCATCATGGTGGCCTTCAACGTGCTGGCCAACTGGTGCCTTATGTTCGGCAATCTCGGCTTTCCGGCACTCGGCGTGCCCGGCTCCGGCATTGCCACGACGCTTTCCAGCATTTTGATGTTTTTCGGCCTCGTGCTCGTCGTCTCGGTGGAGCGCCAGTTTCGCCGCTACCAGCTCTTTGGCCGCTTCTGGCGCTCCGACTGGCCCCGCTTCTTCGAGCTGATCCGGCTTGGTCTTCCGATTGCGGGTTCGATGACATTCGAGGTCACGATCTTCAATGCCGCAGCCCTCCTCATGGGGCTCATCAGCGCCCCCGCGCTCGCGGCGCACGCCATTGCGATCCAGATCGCGTCCATCAGCTTCATGGTGCCCATGGGCCTCAGCCAGGCTGCCACGGTGCGGGTGGGCCGTGCCTTCGGCGCGCAGAATCTGGATGGCATCACGCGCGCCGGCTGGACGGCCTTTGTCATGGGCGTCGGCTTCATGGCGCTGATGGCCCTGCTGATGGTCACCATACCCCGGCCGCTCATCGGCGCCTTCATTGATCTCGATCTGCCGGAGAATGCGGAAGTCATCGGCCTCGCCGTCACCTTCCTGGCTTTTGCCGGCCTGTTCCAGATTTTCGACGGCGCGCAGGCGGTCGCTGCCGGAATGCTGCGCGGCCTGCACGACACGAAAGTGCCGATGATCTATTCGCTGTTTGGCTATTGGGGCCTTGGCATGACGTCGAGCGTGGTTCTCGCCTTCACTCTCGGCATGGATGGACCCGGCATCTGGATCGGCCTGGTCAGCGGCCTCGCCATCGTATCGGTGCTGCTTTACGTGCGCTGGCTGAGACGCGAGCGCCTCATGCCCTGGCTTCACCAGAGCCGCGTGGCCTGAACCTGCCGCGTTTGGCTTCGTCGATCAGCATGTTCGCCACCTGCATGCGCATCATGGCGTTGGCCCGCAGATGAGCCGGTACCCGGTCGGGGTGATTGCGAAAGGCAAACTCGCGCCGCAGCCGGTCGAGCAGTCTCGGCTCGATCGTTCCGCCCAGTCCCAGTTCACGGGCAATCTCGTCCGGGTCCGTCGTCAGCGGCGGCGCCGGAGGCGGTTCGGCAGCCATGACCTCTGGCTCAACCGGCTTAGCCGGCTCCGGCGTCTGGTGCTCGCCATATTCCACCTGGGCGCGCCGGTCGGTGAAGTTGATGCGGCCCGAATGAAGTTCCTCGGCCACGGATAGATAGTCGAGGGAGTTGAGGCTCGCAGACGCACCGCCCGCATGCTCAATGTCCTCGCTGATCAGTTCATCAAGCAATGCCGCGAAATCGCGGCGCCTCCCGATGGCCATATCGCCTCTCCCGCCGGTGCGGGAGCTCCATTCATTCAAAAAGCAACGGGCGCAGCCTTAGCCCTGTGCGGTTAAGAAACTTACTCTTTGCTTCACTCTATTTGAAGCAATGCTGAAATGCACGCCTGTGTCCCCACCTGCGATCACAATCTGGGCTCTCTTGAAACGCTACTATATGTGCGAATCGATGTTACTCGCGTTACCCTGCACGCCGTTTCGAGCCGAGGAGGCCCTGATGAAATCCGCTTTCACAACCACCGCAGTCCTTGCCATTCTGCAAGCGCCGGCATTCGCCCAGGAGGAGCCCTATCTGGATGACCGGTCGTCGCCCGAGACCCTGTTGCAATCGCTGTACAATGCGGTCAATCGCAAGGAATATGCCCGCGCGTACGACTATTTCGCAACGCCGCCGGCTGCCAGTCTCGATGCCTATCAGGAAGGCTATGCGGACACGGATCATGTCGCCCTGGTGACCGGGACAGCCTCCTCCGAAGGCGCTGCCGGCAGCATCGTCTATTCGCTTCCCGTCGCCATCCGCGCGAGAGCAGGCGATGGCGGCGAGCGGGTTTTCGCCGGCTGCTACACGCTGCGCCTGTCAAACCCGCAAATTCAGGGAACGCCGTATGCGCCGCTGCACATCGAAAAGGCGGAGATGAAGCCTGTGGCCGGGGAACTGCGCGATGTTTTGCCCGCCAGTTGCGGCGACGGCACGCCCGATGGAACCGATACGGTTCTGGCCGATGCGAAGGCGCTCTTCTCATCCATATACGGGCGCAACTGTCCGCAGGCGCCGGACAGGGACGCCAGCGACCAGATGCAGAGCTATACGATCCCGTTCAACTATTCGCATGAAAGCCTCGATACGCCGAAGCATGAGGCCCGCCTCTTCCGCTTCTATTGCGGAAGCGGTGCCTATAACGAGAACCACGCCTATATCCTGGCCAATGAGGAAGGCGGGCTCACACCTCTGCAATTCGCCACGCCCGAGACGAGTGTGCAGTACGAAAACGGCGACAGCGACGGCAAAGTCGAGGACATCCGCATCGTCGGTTATACAGCCAGCGACACGCTGGTGAACTCCACCTACGATGCCGATACGCTAACGCTCACCAGCTACAACAAGTGGCGCGGCATCGGCGATGCCTTCTCCGCCGGGACGTGGATTTTCCGCGAAGGAACTTTTACGCTCGTGCGCTATGATGTCGACGCGTCCTATGATGGCGAGAAAGATCCGATCACGATCCTCGACTATCACACGGGGCCCTGAGGCCCCGTCACCGCTCAGCGAGCATCCAGTTCAGCGTCTCGCGCCAGTCTGTCATACGGATCGGCGTTCCGTGCGAGCCCGTCTCAAACCGCACGAAGCGTGCAGGATAATCCCCTGATGCTGAACGGATCTTCCTGAAAAAGGCCTCCTGTTTCCCGACGGGAAACACCCGGTCGGCGCTGCCATGGCCGAAAAAGACAGGCACGCGCGCCGCAAAGGCCGCGCTTTGCAGAAACGCCTCGTTCCACATGGACCCGAGCAGCAGGAGCCCGCCCAGTTGTCTGACGGTCGGGCCGTCCTGCGCCAGCCGCCAGCAAAGCGCACCGCCCATCGAGCCGCAGGCGACAAAAACACGCGCGCCGGGCGAGGAAGCCGCATAATGGGAAATCAGCGCCGCGATCTGCCGGGTGCCTAGCGCCTCGAAATCCGCAACATCCGGCGAAAGATAGAGCCCGCCGCTCTTCACCATCAGGTTCTTGATGCGGTTGAAATTGCCGCCAAAGGTAAAATCGTTCACACCCTGCCGCCGGTTGCCGCCCTGGCCATACAGGTAGAGCACGATGGCGCTGGCGCCCCTGCTCTTGCCGACCGCGAAATAGCGCAGGGTTCCAGCCTCTGTCTGGAGCGCCAGTTCCTGCTGGGCGCGCCGCACGCCCGTGGAGACATAGCGCCCGTCCACGCGCCGCTCCGGCACTGCATCGCGGCCATTGATGTCGCGCATTTCCTGGTAATCGACAACGCGGTAAGCCCCACCATCGCTCGACGAAAGAACCGCCGGATAGGCGAAGAGCCGATCCTTGTGTGCGGCAAGCTCGAAGCCCTGCGCCCCTGCATTCCAGAAAACGGCAAAAAGACAGATAAAACAGAATCTTGCAAAGGAAAGAAAACTCATCGATTCAACACGCCGCCTGCTTTTTCAAGCGCCTCCGGCGTATCCACGTCGAGATGCGCGCCAGCGCCCGTTTCCACATCGATCACCGAGACCAGCCCCTGTTCCATCACATGGCGCGCGCCGGTGTCGCCGGTCAGCTTTTCGACCTCGGCAAAAAGCGCACGCGGCAGGATCACCGGATTGCCGCGCTTGCCATTGTGTGTTGCCCGCACCACTGCATTGCCGCCCGCCTTCACGAAGGCGTCGACGAGCCGGTCAAGGTCTCCACTTCCGATCTCCGGCATATCGGCCAGCATGATAAGTGCGCCGGCGGCCTCGTCGGGCAATGCCGCAATCCCTGTCCTGAGCGAGGTGGAGAGCCCGCCCGCGTAATCCGCATTGAGCACGCATTTCACCGCGATCCCCTCCAGCGCGGCCTCCACCGCCTGCGCCTCATGCCCCAGCACCGCAACGGCGCCCGAAACATGGCTCCGCGCAAGCGCGGCACCCGTTCGGCGCACCAGCGGCACGCCGTCGAACGAAGCGAGAAGCTTGTTGTGCCGGCCCATGCGCCTCGACTGGCCAGCCGCCAAAAGCACGCCCCACACGGCGGATGGATCGCGTGCGCCTGCATTTCCCTCGCGCGGCTGCGGCCGCGTCGGAATTTCGGCCAGAAGCCCGCCTACCCCCATGCCGGCAATGTCCGCCGAGGATACGTCGAGCCCCGCCACCACTCGGTCGAGCACCCAGTCGAAGCCATTCGTCTTCGGGCTGCGCGCGCAGCCGGGTGCGCCGATCACCGGCTTGCCGTCGATTGTGCCCAGCACCAGGAGATTGCCCGGGTCCACCGGCATGCCGACCCGCTCCACCGTACCGCCAGCCCGGCGGATCGCCGCGGGGATCACATCATCTGCATCGCATATGGCCGATGCGCCGAAGAGAAGCAGCAGGTCGCTCTCCTCCTTCAGCGCCGCGATGGCGCGCGCAACAGCCTCTTCCTCATGCGCCGGTCGCAATTCGCGTGTCACGCGGCTGCCCGAACGCGCCAGCCGCTCGCCGGTGATGCGCGCCGTCTTGTCGAGCACACTGTCTTTCAGGCTCGGAAGCGCCGTCTGCACCACGCCGACCGAGAGCGCCCGGAATGGCGCAATGCGAAACACGTCCTCACGGATCGCTTCCATCGCCTCGTCCACCCGCCGGGCCTGAACCGCGAAGGGGATGATCTTCACCGTTGCGACCATCTGGCCTTCGGACACCGCGCTGTAATCCGGCAGCGTGGCGAGCGTGATTGCCGGGTCGACAGCGTTCAGTCGGTCGACCGAAGCCCTGTCGACAACGAAAAGACCGGTCTTTTCGGCATAAAGGTTCACCCGCCCCGTGGAGGGGGGGCGCACGGCGATCCCATCCACGGCAAGCCGTTCTGCAAGCCGCTCCGCCGCCTGATCCTCATCCAGATCACCGGCCTCGAGCTGCGCCGCGATCACGCTTAAAACCCCTTCCGCCCGCAGGAGACGGATGTCTTCTGCCGTCAGCCGGTGCGCCTTGCGCAGCCGCGTCCGGCCGGCCATCGTCGCATGCGCCAGCACCGCGCCCTCGGC
>NZ_BAMP01000148.1 GCF_000615975.1 Nitratireductor aquibiodomus NL21 = JCM 21793
CACATGGCCGGCACGCCGGCGTGCCGGCCATGTGCGACGGCGTCACCCAGGGTCAGCCCGGCATGGAGCTTTCGCTCTTCTCGCGCGATGTCATCGCCATGGCTGCCGCCGTCGGCCTGTCGCACAACATGTTCGATGCCGCCGTTTATCTCGCGTCTGCGACAAGATCGTGCCGGGCCTCGTAATCGCCGCCCTCACCTTCGGCCAGCTACCCGCCGTCTTCATCCCCGCCGGGCCCATGACGTCGGGCCTGCCCAATGACGAAAAGGCCCGCATCCGCCAGCTTTATGCGGAAGGCAAGGTGGACCGCGCCGCGCTGCTCGAAGCGGAATCGAAATCCTATCATGGTCCTGGCACCTGCACCTTCTACGGCACCGCCAATTCCAACCAGATGCTGATGGAGATCATGGGCCTGCACACGCCGGGTTCTTCGTTCATCAACCCCAACACGCCGCTGCGCGACGCCCTGACGAAGGAAGCGGCCAAACGCGCGCTTGCCATCACCGCGCTCGGAAACGAGTTCACGCCCGTTGGCCGCATGATTGACGAGCGCTCCATCGTCAATGGCGTGGTAGGCTCAACGCCACGGGCGGCTCCACCAACCACACCATGCATCTCGTTGCCATGGCGGCGGCAGCCGGCATCAAACTCACCTGGGACGACATTGCCGAAATCTCTGACCACGTGCCGCTTCTTGCGCGCGTCTATCCCAACGGGCTTGCGGACGTGAACCATTTCAACGCTGCGGGCGGCATGGGCTTTCTTATCCGCGAACTGCTCGATGATGGCTATCTGCATGAAGATGTCCGCACCATCTGGGGTGAAGGTCTGCGGCCTTACACGGTCGAGGCGAAGCTTGCCGATGATGGCACTGTCGCACGCCTGCCCGCACCCGCCACCAGCGGCAACGAAAAGGTGCTCACCACCGCCGCCAAGCCCTTCCAGAAGACCGGAGGCATCCGCGTCCTGTCGGGTAATCTGGGCAAATCCATCATCAAGATTTCCGCCGTCAAGCCCGAGCACCGGCTGATCGAGGCGCCGGCCATCATCTTTCACTCGCAGGACGAGATGCAGGAGGCTTTCAAGGCCGGAAAGCTCGACCGGGACTTCATCGCCGTCATCCGCTTCCAGGGGCCCAGGGCCAATGGCATGCCCGAGCTCCACAAGCTCACGCCTGCCCTTGGCGTTTTGCAGGATCGCGGCCGCCGCATCGCGCTCGTCACGGATGGCCGCATGTCTGGCGCATCCGGCAAGGTGCCGGCAGCATCCACGTCACGCCTGAAGCGCTCGACGGCGGCATGATCGGCAAGTTGCGTGACGGCGACCCGATGCGCCTTGACGCCGAGAAGGGTACGATCGAAGTGCTGGTCGACGCGGACGAACTCGCCGCGCGCGAGAGCGCCGCCCCGGATCTTTCAGCCAACGGGTTCGGCATGGGGCGTGAGCTTTTCGCCGGTTTCCGACAGCTTGCCGGCCGCGCGGATCAGGGGGCTGCCGTTTTCTGATCTGGAACAATCAGTCGCCCCGGTGCATTCTCTCCATGATCGGAGGGGGCGGTGAACGGCTACTGGTTTCTATTCAGACGATTTTCGCGGGCCCTGTGGTTCTTGCCGGCACTGTTCTGCGCGTCGGCGGTGCTCGTCGTCATACTCGCTTATCTCTCCGCCAGCCTCTTCCCCGAGGGGCTGGAGGAAAGCGCTATCCCCATCACCGTCTCCGCAGACGCCCTGCGCAACATTCTCGGCATCGTTGCATCGAGCATGCTGGCGGTGGCGGTGTTTGCACTCTCTACGCTTGTAAACCTGCTGACCAGCGCCGCGCAGACCGGCTCGCCCCGCGCTGTCCCGCTCTTTTCAGGAAACCGCGCAGCGCGCACCACGATATCTGTCTTCATCGGCGCATTCCTCTTCTCGATCATCGGCATTATCGGCCTGTCGAGCGGCATCTATACGCTGGGCGGACGTCTGATCCTGTTCATCGCCACAGTGTTCGTCGTCTTCGCGGTCGTCTGGGCATTAATTCGCTGGGTCCGTGAAATCTCGGTCGTGGGCCGCGTGGTGGAAATGACAAGCCGGCTGGAAGCTGCGACCCGCCAGGCACTCGACCGGCTTGGCCGCGACGGGCTTTATGGGTGCAGCGCTGGCGAGCGATCACCCATCGGGCACGAGGTTGCGGCAGGCAGCGTCGGCTTCGTGCAGCATTTCGACCCCCACGCGCTACAGGACCTGGCGGAAGACAAGGGGCTTGTCATTCACGTGCGTGTCCGGCCCGGAGACTATGTGGACCATACTGCAATCATTGCCGTGGTCGTCGGTGAAGCGGATGAGGCCGTGCTGAAGGCCATCCGCGGCGATTTCATCATCGGAGAGGAGCGTACCTTCGATTCCGATCCCGGCTTCGGCTTTCTCGTTCTGGCGGATGTGGCGCGGCGGGCCCTGTCGCCCGGGGTCAACGACCCCTCGACCGCCAACCATGTCCTCACGGTGCAGACGCGTCTTCTGGCCAACTGGGCGCTGGATGAGAAGGACGAGGAACGGAAGGATCCACCTTATCCGCGCATTCGCTTCATGCCGGTCAGCCCGGAGCGCCTGCTGGACGAGGCCTTTCGGCCGATCTCCTATGAAGCCGCATCTGCGGCACCTGATGTTCAAGAGGCACTGCTGCGCGGCCTGGCCTCACTCGCCCGCATCTCACCGGATGCGTTCTCAAACGCCGCCGCGTCCCTTGCGGAAGACTTCATGGCCCGCGCTGCCTCCGAGGGCTCGCACGAGCCCGACATTGTAGCTCTACGAAAGTTGGCAGCCGGCTTGACCGAAGGCACCGAGCGCCCTCGCCCTTCGACAAGCTCAGGGTGAGGGCTACTACAGCGTTGACGGATAGCGTGGCTGGCGACATTCGTCTTGTGCCTCAACAGCCCTCATCCTGAGCTTGTCGAAGGGCGAGGGCGCCTGGCACCACCATCGAAACCAGCCGCCAAACGCACTCAATAGGTGGTGCGCCGTTCTTCGGAGGGTGGGCGCCCGAACTGCTGACGATAACTCTGCGCGAAATAGGAGTGCGAGGTGAAACCCGTGGCAATCGCCACGTCGAGGATCGCCATATTGGTCTGACGCAGAAGCTCGCGCGCCCGCTCCAGCCTCAATCGCATGTAATAACGCCCCGGCGTCATGCCCAGATGCCGCAGAAACAGCCGTTCCACCTGCCGCACCGAAAGGCTTGCCGCCCTGGCGAGCTGCACCGCCGAGTAAGGCTCGTCCAGATTGTCGGCCATCAGTTCGACGATCTTCTTCAGTTTCTCCGATTTTCCGGTGAGGTCACGCTCCGGTCCCGTCCGCTGGCGGTCGCCCGGCGAGCGGATGCGCTCGTGCTGGAACTGGTTGGCCACCTCGTTGGCCAGTTCCACACCCAGGTCATTGCGCACGATTTCCAGCATCAGGTCTATGGAAGTGGTCACGCCGGCGCAGGTATAGCGCTTCCGGTCGATCTCATAGACATTGCCAGTGCACTCGATCTCTGGAAAGCGCTCCATGAAGGAGGCCCGGTTCTCCCAGTGGATCGTGCAGCGATGCCCCTCAAGCTGGCCGGCCTCTGCCAGAAGATAGGATCCCGCCGCCAGCGCCCCGAGAGCCGCGCCGCGACGGCCGAGCGAACGCAGACCCGCCAGCACCGTGCTCTTGCCGGGAAACTCCGTCGTCAGCCCGACACAGACAAACAGAATATCGACCGGTGGCAGGTCGGCGATCGCATAGTCGATCTTGATCGGCAGACCGTTGGAGGCCATCACCGCTTCACCATCGGCGGAGACGGTGACCCAGCTATAGACATCCCGTCCCAGAAGACGATTGGCCGAGCGCACGGTGTCGATGGCCGCCGCCAGCGAAAACATCGAGAATTTGTCTACCAGCAGAAAGGCAAACTGCCGGGTATCCTGCCGCGCCTCGCCCATGGCCCATTGTTGTAAAGCAGGCTGGTCCGGCAGGAAAGACATGGGCGATGATCCAGATTGGGGTCCTGGCCCTAGAAAGCGGGCGGCTCAAGTCCCGCAGTGCGGAATGCGGAGGTCAGCGTGTTGGCCATCAGCATGGCGATGGTCATCGGCCCGACACCGCCGGGCACCGGCGTGATCGCGCCGGCGTTTTCCTTCGCCTCGGCAAAAGCGACATCGCCGACAAGCCGGGTCTTCCTCTCGCCCTTTTCCGGTGCGGGGATGCGGTTGATGCCCACGTCGATCACCGTGGCGCCGGGTTTCACCCAGTCACCCCTGATCATCTCGGGGCGGCCAACGGCCGCAACCAGAACGTCGGCGGTTCTTGCAAGCGCGGGAAGGTCCTTCGTTCGACTGTGGGCGATCGTCACCGTGGCGTTCGCTGCCAGAAGCAGGTTTGCCATCGGCTTTCCGACGATGTTGGAGCGTCCGATCACCACCGCCGAAAGCCCCGAAAGATCGCGGCCACGCACTCGTTCCAGCATCAGCATCGCACCGGCTGGCGTGCAGGGCACGAAGGCACTACCGAGCGTACCCGTGCCAAGACGCCCCACATTGATGAAGTGAAATCCGTCGACATCCTTGTCGGGGTCGATTGTCTGAATGATACGGCCCTCGTCGATATGTTTCGGCAGGGGCAGTTGCACCAGAATGCCATGGATCGCGGGATCGGCATTGAGTTCCTCGACCAGCGCCACCAATTCTTCCTCGCCGGTCTCTTGAGGCAGCGAATGCTGCACCGAATGAAACCCGCACTCCTTCGCGCGGCGCGATTTTGAGGCGACATAAACCTGGCTGGCCGGATCCTCACCGACGATCACCACGGCGAGCCCTGGCGTCACTCCGGTCTCAGTAAGCCTGGCGGTCTCGGTCTTGACCTTCGCCACGACATCCTCAGCGAGGGCTTTTCCGTCAATGATTTCGGCCATGTCTTTCCCCGGTGCAGCTATCAAGGGGTGCGAGGTGGCTCTTCGTTGGGACGAGGCCCGCACATGAGCCCGCATAATGGGGAAAACACAGAACCGCAATCCCGTCACAGCGCCGTTCCCTGACGTTATTGGGAAAGGCGGTGTTTTCAGGTCAGTAACGATGCCTGTTTAACCGGGGTGCCGTTAGCGCATCCACTTCGCGGCGTACGGCCTTGAGACGGTCGTGGATCTCATCGAAGCGTTCGCTGCCCTCATCCTCGTCTTCGACGGTCCCTGGCGCCTGCTGCGCCATGACACCGAAATCAGGTTGAAAAGGCATGGGAGCCTGCTGCCACGTCGGATAGGGTTGCATCATCGGCATTCCCACGACCTGCGGCATCGGTGCCATCATCTGCATTGGCCCGGGAACCATCATGCCGGGGTGCATGGCCATTTGCGCTCCCGGCCATGCGGGCTGCGCAGCGAGGGCAGTCGCTGCCGGCGCATTCTGCTCCGGGGCGGGCCGGGGCTGATGACGCTTTTCCCGGTGTTCTTCAGCGTATTCCACGAAATCCTCGCCCGCGTCCGTATCGAGATCGTCTGGAAACGCCTCATCGTCCTCCCGGTCCTCCCAACCGGTTTCCGCACGCGCCATCGCATGGCGTTCACCCGACCGGAGAGACCAGTCCCGC
The DNA here is from genome assembly GCF_000615975.1 of Nitratireductor aquibiodomus NL21 = JCM 21793. Lineage (GTDB taxonomy): Bacteria > Pseudomonadota > Alphaproteobacteria > Rhizobiales > Rhizobiaceae > Nitratireductor > Nitratireductor aquibiodomus. Next base: position 5,586 of record NZ_BAMP01000148.1, read on the forward strand.
GGACGCTCCCGCGATGCGGCACGGCGATCGTCACGCCCTTCATCTTCCCGCCAGTGCGAGCCGCCACCCGGCGGCGTGGGGTCCGGTTCGGGATCAGGGTCGCGCTCGTCGGCGCG
>NZ_BAMP01000147.1 GCF_000615975.1 Nitratireductor aquibiodomus NL21 = JCM 21793
TGGGTCTATCCGCGCGCTGGCTGGACCGGGAGCTTCCGCAACTTCATTGAAAAGGCCGGTGGCTGCGGCAATCCGATGCTTCAGTCTCTTGAAGACAACATGCTTCGATATCAGTCCCACGGTTCTTGATATCGGTGATCTTCGGGGCGCAGTTGGTTTCGGGTTCAAACGGCTGCCCCCCCCCTCTCGGCTGGCGTCCACTGGCATGAAGCGCGGCTTCCGACAGTTTATCGTGTGATCTGCAATCATCCGCTCGCCACAATGCCAACAACAACCGCACCACCCTCTCACAAACCCGCTTGACGCCGGGCCTAAGGTCTGACGGTGTCTGCCCGGGCTCCAGGACCACCTGCAATCCGAGGGTGTTGGCCTGCTGCAGGATCGTACCGATTGAATCGACAACCCACTGGGGAGGGCCCGAGGGACCGACGACGGACAGATCCAGTGGTACCCGCACCACACCGGAACCGCCATCCGCAGCCAATTGAAAAAGCATTTGATTGGTTATGCCCTGGTGGGCAGGCGAGCCGGAGCTCCAGCTGTTGTTGATGGGTGCATGCCAAGGAGAATATTGCTGATGGTCACTGGCCCCTCCGCTCAAGCGACAACGTCATATTCGAAAGTATTGTCCCAATACGACAGATTTACAACCATTGCGCGTCAAAATCATAACGTGCAAAATTAGTTTTTCCTCAACCTATTTTATGCAAAGAGGTGTCGAGGAGAGAAATAGCCATGCCCGGAAAGAAACTGGGGCCCAGACCGGCCGCGAAAACCCGATCGATACATGATGCGCCTGGTGTTCTGGTAACCGGCGGCGCAGGTTTTATTGGCTCTCACCTGGTTGATGCGCTTCTGTCCTGGTTCCCCACAACCCGGGTTACCGTGGTGGACGCGTTTACATACGCAGCGAACGTCGAGAACCTTGTGAACGCCAGGAGAAGCGGTCGCCTGCGGCTGGTCCGCGCCTCAATTGAGGACAGGGCTCTACTTCGTGATCTGATCACACCAGATATGCTCGTTTTCCATCTGGCCGCGGAAAGCCACGTGCCGCGTTCCTTTGCCGACCCGGACCTGTTCGACCGCGTAAACCGTCTCGGGACGCGCGTGCTGCTGGAGGCTGTCCGGAGCGCCGGGGCGCAGCGCGTCATCCATTTCAGCACCGACGAGGTGTATGGCAGCAGGCTCTCGCCCGCCGACGAAGGCAGCCCTTTCGCTCCCACCAGCCCCTATGCGCGTTCAAAGGCCGATGCAGAAGGCGAGATCAGGAACGCCCGAAACGCAGGGCTTGACGTCACCGTGCTGCGCCCCAGCAACGTGATCGGTCCGCGCCAGCACAAAGAAAAACTCATCCCCCGCTTCATCGAACTGGCGCAGAGCGGACGAGCGTTTCAACTGGAAGGCGACGGGGACCAGAGGCGCACATTCCTTGCCATTTCCGATCTTGTCCGGGCAGTCCGACTGATCGTTCAGAAGGGAACACCCAACGCGACCTACAATGTCGCCGGGGCTGAGACCTTCAGCGTCAGGGAGGTAGCCCGCATCATTGCCTCGGCAATGGAGAAAGCATGCCGATTTGAGCATGTTGCCGACCGTCCCGCCAATGACCGCGCCTACCTGCTGGATGGAGCGAAGATGGCTGCGCTCGGCTTTCGACCACGCACCGGCGTGCAAGAGGTGGTGCGAGAAATCATGACCGGCGATAGAGGGGCGCATGCCACATTGCCGGGGCGCTCGAGCCGCATGAGCATCGCGGCAGCCTGAGGCGGCGGTAGACCATGTCGGGCAGAAACACCGCTACGCAGATCCTGAAAACCAGCGGGTCGAGCTACGCTCTGCCTTTTCATGTTCCTCACCGTGCCCGTCGTCAGGCGGCGTATGTGGCTGAGGCGCTGCGGCACGGACATTTGCGCCCGGACGGCCCCTTCTTCCAGCGCGCGCAGGCGTGGCTGGCCGACCACACCGCTGCCGAGCGTGTCGTCCTGACAAACTCCTGCACCGCTGCACTGGAAATCGCGGCGCTGGCGCTTGAGCTTGGTCCGGGCGATGAGGTGATCGTGCCGACATTCACCTTCTGCGCCTCGGCGACAGCCTTCGAGCGGACCGGCGCACGCATTGTCTTCTGCGACATCAACCCCGCGACCATGATGATCGATCCTGCCGCCCTCCTGCACCGTCTGTCGGACAGGACCCGGGTTATCGTGGCCACTCACTATGGCGGGGGCGCGGCGGATATGGAGGCGATCCTTGCGCTCGCCCGGCGCCGGGGCATTCATGTTGTCGAGGACGCCGCGCAGGGGTTTGGGACCCTGCGCAACGACCGCGCCCTTGGCACCTTCGGCACGTTTGGCGCCTTCTCCTTTCATGACACCAAGGTCGTCTCCTGCGGTCAGGGTGGTGCACTGATCGTCAACACTGACGACCGCAAACTGCTCGAGCAGGTCACGAGCATCGTGGAGCGTGGAACGGATTTCGCTCTGGTTCGATCCGGTAAAAAAGCCTTCTACGAGTGGACGAGTTCAGGCTCCAGCTTTCAGATGGGCGAACTGGAAGCTGCCATCCTCACAGCTGAGTTTGAGGCACTTGATGAGAATCTGGCGGCGAGAAAGCGCGTCGCCGCAGCCCTCATGCGCGGCATGGAGACCCTGACCCTGCCGATTGTGCCGATCCATGCAGATGCCCAGACCACATCCAATTTCCACTTCATGCCCGTGCTCACCCGCGCTGCCCGCGACGCAAAGGACCTGATTGCCTCACAACGGAAACGCGGCATCGACTGTCGCCAGCACTATGTTCCGCTGCATCTGTCGCCTCGGGCAAAAGCGATGTCCTATGGCCGCGGCGCCCTTCTGGAAGCTGAAAGCACCTGGCATCGGCTGGTTCGCCTTCCCGTTCATACGGCGATGGACGGATGCGATGTCGAGATGGTTCTGGAAGGATTGAAAGCCTGGGCAGGTTAGCGGCTCCATCAGCGCCCCAAAATCATTCAGAGATTGTAAACCAAACGCAACTTTTGCGGGATTTTTGTTTCAAAACACATGCCAGTTAACGGTTTTGTATTCGACGATAACTAAGCACGCAGAAGCGTGCGGTGAACTCGCCCGAAAACCCTCTGACCAGGGCCATGCGGGACCGGTTCCCCGAAGATATCGAGAATGAGGATATGAGCGTGGTCAACGACGACGGTGGCGTACAGGAACAATACACGCGCGACTTTCTGTCAGCGTTTTCTGTCTCCGCGAGTGGCGCGAAAAACAGGATCGTCGCGGCCCTCCCGTGGCTGTTTCTGGCAGCGGCCCCAATTCTGGCTGTCGTGCTTTTGTCTCTGCCGCTACGCGCGCCCATCGGTGCGATGTATTGGGACACGTTTACCTATTACGACGCCGCGAACCGGATGTTCACCGGGCAGATGCCGGCGATCGACTTCTTCACGCCCGCCGGGCCGCTTGGATACGCCATCGCCGCCATTTGGATCGGGCTCTTTCCAAGCGGGCAGCCAAGTCTGCTGATCCACTGGTCCACAATGACGGTGACGGTGCCCCTCATGGCCCTTGTGCTTGCCGGCCTCCCAAGAGCACCGCGCGCGCTCGGCTTGTGGCTCATGATACCCTTTCTGCTCTTCAGCCTTCTGCCATTCAACGGCAAGGAATTCTCTTCCTTCCCCGGCTCGGATGCCTTCGGCTTCTACAATCGCCAGACCTGCCTCATCCTGTTCCCGCTGATTTCCGGCTCATGTTCACGCGTCATCGCGGCGTGCTCGTCTCATTGATAACACTTTCGATGTTCGTGCTCTTTTTCTGGAAGATTACGGGCTTTCTCGCTGCAGGGCTTATCTGCGCTTTTGCCCTCCTCGCCGGCCGGGTGCGACTGCGGGATGCCGCGCTGGTTGCAGTCCTCTTCGGCATACTGCTCGCCCTGATCGAAGTTTCGACGGGTATCGTTACCAGCTATATTGCTGACGTTCTCACGCTGGTACGGATGAACAGCGGGACTCTTTTGCCGCGCGTCGCGCAGGCGCTCTCGATCAACTTTGGCATTGCCGCCGCACTTGGCCTTCTCATCGTTGCGTTGCTCATCGCCGGGCGATCCGAACTGCGGCGGGCCTTTGCAGACGTTCTGCATCAAAGATCGACCACTTCGGTCGCAGCGTTCCTGGACCGGCCAGCTTTCTGGCTCGCAGCCATCACAGTTGCGGGCGTCTTTTTCGAGACACAGAATACGGCCAGCCAGGCCATGATTTTCGTCTGGCCGGCGCTGGTGGGGGCACTCCTCACCCTGCCTGCCTGGACAGCGGGTTCGCGCAGTGTGATCGTGATCGCAACGCTGGTCGGAGCGGTCTATCTGCCGCCCGCGGTTTCCATCATCGAACGCGCGGCGCGAGCCTATGTGGGCGGCCTCCGCTATGTCCCGCTGGAACACGCCAACCTCAAGACACTGGGCGCTGTAACGACGCGGCCGAGCGTATTGACGCGCAGCGCTGTCATGACGGAAGTCTATACACGTCACCGTTCGGCTTACGAGAACATCGCGGCGCTGGATGAACTGCCGGGAAGCGCCCTCTATTCGGATTTCGACTTCCAGATTGCCTATCTGCAGACTGTTGACCGGGCCATCGATTCCCTCCACGCGCTGGAGGCAAAGAACGGCTTGCGCTTCAACACCATCATGTCGCTGAACTTCACCAATCCGTTCTCATGGCTGATGGACCGCGAAGCGCCTCTCCACGTCACAGTCGGCGCCGACCCTTTTCGTGCCGTTCCCACACCGGATTCCGATGTGCAGCGCGCCGTTTCGGCCGTCGATATAGCACTCATGCCGACATGCCCGCCGACCAACGCCAACAGCAGGCTTCTGGCGTTGTATTCCGACGGCCTCGCCAACCACCGACGCATCAAGCTCGACGAGTGCTACGACGCATTCGTCAGCCCGAAATTTGAAACGTTGAACCAGTAAGATCGAAAAGTGGGAGCAAAACTGTGAGCCTCAAGGCAAATTTCACACAAATGGCCCGCACGGCGGTATCCCGTGCCCTTCCGGTTGGTGTCCTGGACCGTGGCCCGGCGCTGCGTGGCACGCGTTTTCTCGCCGGGGCGCAACGTAGGGCAGCCCGCGACCGGCCCTTCCAGTTGGTCAATGTTGGAGCATGTGACGGTGTGCTGTTCGATGACGTGACACCCTGGCTGCGCCGGATTAAAGGATCGCGCGCGGTCCTTGTGGAACCCATTCCCTACAATCAGAAGCGATTGCGGGAGAACTATCCCGACACCGACCGCTTCATCATAGAACCGGTGGATGTGACCCAGGAAAAAGGTACCATTCGGATCAAGACTTTCGACATCCCCGCGCTTGAGGCGGGCACGTTGCCGATTGAGTTTATCGGTTGTTCCTCCATCACCGACAACAATCTCATGTCTGGCAAGGATGCGTGGGGGGAGGAGGATGGCAACTTCGAAAAATTCGCCGCGCATCTAACGGATATCGACGTGCCGGGCGATACATTGCAGAACATTCTTGATCGCAACGGCATTGAGTATATCGATGCTTTTCTGGTCGACTGCGAAGGAGCCGACTGGGCGGTCTTCGAACAGCTTGATCTCGAGCGCTATCGGCCAGGCATGATCAAGATCGAAATCGGCGCGCTATCGGCCGAGGAGATGGGCAAGGTTCTCGTGAAGCTGAATGCAGCAGACTACCAGGTGGGCCTTTATGCAGCAGACGTCTGGGCGTTCGCCCACTGATCAGGCCACCAGCCGCCCGGC
>NZ_BAMP01000146.1 GCF_000615975.1 Nitratireductor aquibiodomus NL21 = JCM 21793
CCTCGCCCTTGCCGGCCCGCGCCGCTATGGCGGCGAGGTGGTGCATGACGCGGTGATGGGAGATGGCGGCCGCCGCGGTGCCAATGCCGGGGATATCCGCCGCGCGCTCACGCTCTACCGGATTGCAGACGGGCTCTTGATCGGGCTTGTGGCGGTGGCGGCTGGGCTTTGGCAACTGTTTTGATCTCTTGGCAACGGCGTCGTGCGTGGTTCGACAAGCTCACCATGAGGGAGGGGGAAGCGCTGCAGCTCCGTCCTACATGTTGATGAACAGGGCTGCAGGTCTCTACCCATCCTCATGGTGAGCTTGTCGAACCACGCACCACCTCGAAGCAGGGCGATCTAAAACTCGATGCCCTTCTGCGCTTTCACACCAGCGGCGAAATGGTGTTTTATCTGCCCCATTTCAGTGACGAGATCGGCGGCCTCGGTCAATAACGGTTTTGCGTTGCGGCCGGTCACGACCACATGCAAGTCGTCGCGCCGCCCGGTCAGTGCGGTCACCACGCGTTCAAGATCGAGATAGTCGTAGCGCAGGGCGATGTTCAGCTCGTCGAGCACCACCAGACCGATGCTCGGGTCTGCCATCAGCTCCTCGGCCTTTCCCCAGGCACGCTCGGCGGCGGCGATGTCACGCGCCAGATCCTGTGTTTCCCAGGTGAAGCCCTCACCCATTGTGTGCCAGGAAACCTGATCGCCGAAGGCGGCAAAGGCATCTTTCTCACCGCAATGCCAGGCGCCCTTGATGAACTGCACGACACCCACCCGGCGACCATGGCCGAGCATGCGCAGGGCAAGCCCGAAAGCGGCGGTGGATTTGCCCTTGCCCGGCCCCGTATTGACGATCAGAAGCCCCTTCTCGACCGTCTTGTCGCGCACTTCGGCATCCTGAACCGCCTTGCGTTTGGCCATCTTGGCCTTGTGGCGCTCGGCTTCGTTTGCGTCGATCTCTCGCATGTCACTTCACTTTCATGGGCAGGCCGGCCACCACCAGCGTGACGCTGTCGGCAACGGCGGCGACTTTCTGGTTCAGGAACCCCGCCTCATCGCGGAACCGGCGTCCGAGCGGGGTTTCGGGCACGATGCCGAAGCCGACCTCATTGGAAACGAGAACCGTGGTTCCCTCTCTCGCGGCAAAAGCTGCAACCAGTCTCTCGGCGGCAGGCTGCAGCTCATGGTCGTTCAGCATGAGATTGCTGAGCCACAGGGTCAGGCAATCGACCAGAACCGTTTCGCGGGCCGGCAATTTCTCAAGTACGCCCGGCAGGTCGAGCGGGGCGTCGTGCGTCTGCCACGCCCCCGCCCCCGCCTCCTTGCGCCGCGCGCGGTGCATGGCGATGCGTTCGCGCATCTCGTCATCGAAGGCCTGCGCCGTGGCGATGTAGTGCCAGGGCGCGGGTGCGGCCTCGATCAGCGTCTCGGCATGGCGGCTCTTGCCGGAGCGCGCGCCGCCCAGAACGAAATGAAGGGATCGCATCGCTATTTTGCCGGCTCAGCCGACAAGATGCCCGGCAAGGAAGGTCACGCCGACGCCAAGGATGGCGGCACCGGCAAGCCGGGGCTGCATGGCCTCGACGGCCCAGCCGCGCGACTGGACCAGAAAATATGCGCCAAGCGCGATGGCGCTCTGGATCACGGCGAGGCCCGCGAGATAGGCGATGAGCGGCGTCTCTTCGCTGCCGACGATGGCTTCGCCGAAGGCATAGCCATGGAACACGCCGACCACCAGGAACAGGGCGAAGACGAGGATTTGGTTCTCCACCGCCCGGCCGCGCGCCAGAAGCCAGCCGCCGGCAAGAACGCTTGCCGCGATGATGATTTCAGCCGCCGGCAGATCGAGCAGCATCAGGTGCAGACCGACGCCGATCAGCGAACCGGCGACGAAGAGAAGCGGCGCGAAAAGGCTCATGCCGGCGACAGCGGCAATGAGGCCGGCAGCGACGATGAAGGCGAGATGGTCAAGCCCGATCACGGGATGGGCGAGCCCTGATACCAGCCCTTCGTAAAGGGTCGTGGGCGTTTCTCCACCCATGGCATGATGGGCCTCGGCGCCAGTTGCGAAGAGCGATGAAAAAACGAATGCGGAAAAAATGCGTGCGATACGCGAGGTCATGTCCGGTCCTTTCCCCTCCACCCGAGGGATACGGTGTTTCTTTCAGGTTGTCGGCAGGTTTCCTGGCTCACGGGTCGCAGCGTTTTCCAGCCTTCCCAAGACAAAAAGCCTCAGTGGCGATCAGGAAAATGCTCACCGCTTACAGTTGCGGGGGCAGCCATGGCCTTGGCGCTTTTGGCGCCGCACCATGTTCCCTCTGGTCCGCTTCAGCGGAACCGACAGCGGGCGGAGCATACAAGAATCGCCACGCCCCGCAATCGCTTTGTTGCCCGCATTGACAGACCCGTCGGGCGAGCCGTAAATGCGCGATAGACGGTCCTCTTCCCTCAAGGGAGGAGGCTAAGAGGGAATGCGGTGCGGGCCTTGCCCAATGCCGCAGCTGTCCCCGCAACTGTAAGCGGAGAGCGCACCTGACACGCCACTGGGGCAACGCCCTGGGAAGGCTGGAGAGCGCAGCGACCCGTGAGCCAGGAAACCTGCCGTCTGAAAGTGAAATCCTGACCGCCTGGCGGGTGTCCCGGGCAAGGAGTGTGCATTGTGATTGCCGATTGCGCCACCGCGCGCCTTCTCTCTGCCATTCATGGCAATCTTGCCCGAACGCGGCCTGAAGGGGCTTGCGTCTCCCTCACCCGCATCCCTGCATTCACCACACTCCATCTGAAGGAATTCCCATGACCACGAGCTTCCATCGTGTGCCCTGCACCGTCGTGACCGGTTTTCTCGGTGCCGGCAAGACGACGCTCATCCGCAATGTGCTGGAAAACACTAAGGGCAAGCGGCTTGCCATCATCGTCAACGAATTCGGCGATGCCGGCGTCGATGGCGAAGTGCTGAAGGGTTGCGGGCTCGACAATTGCCCTCAGGAAAACGTGCTGGAACTGGCCAATGGCTGCATCTGCTGCACCGTGGCCGACGATTTCGTGCCGGCACTGGACCAGATCCTCGCCCGCGAGCCAAAGGTGGATCACATCCTGATCGAGACCTCGGGCCTCGCTTTGCCAAAGCCGCTGGTGCAGGCCTTCCAGTGGCCGGCCATCAAGAATCGCGTCACCGTCGATGGCGTCATTGCCGTGGTGGACGGGCCGGCGCTGGCCGACGGTCAGGTGGCCGCCGATATGGATGCGCTCGCAGCGCAGCGCGCCGCCGACGAAACGCTCGACCATGACGATCCGGTGGAAGAAGTGTTCGACGATCAGGTGGCCTGCGCCGATCTGATCGTCTTGTCCAAGAGCGATCTTCTGGATGCGGAAGGCAATGAACGCGCCCGCGCCCGCATCGAAGACCATCTGTCGCGCAATGTGCAGATCGTGCCGAGCGCCCATGGCAAGGTGGATCCGGCCCTGCTGCTGGGCCTCGGTCTCGCGGTGGAAGACGATATCGAGAACCGCAAAACGCATCACGACGATCCGCATGACCATGAGCATGACGATTTCGACACATTCGTTGTCGATCTGCCGCCGGTGCTGCGCCCCGAAGATCTGGAAAAGCGCGTCAATGCGGCGGTGGGGACCGGCGAGGTTCTGCGCCTCAAGGGATTTGCCCATGTGAAGGGCAAGCCCATGCGCCTGCAGGTGCAGGCTGTGGGCCCGCGCGTTTCGCATCATTACGACCGTCCGTGGAAGGCTGGTGAAGCTGCCGAAACGCGGCTCGTCGTGATCGGCCTCAAGGGCATCGACCGCGCGCGCATCGAAAGCCTTCTCTCGGCCTGATCCGATGCACATCCTCGCCACCACCACCGCCTCTCTGGACGATCTGATCGAACCTGTCGATCTGCAACAATCGCCGGCGGACATGGTGGCGCTGTCGTTCACCGACAGCGATCTGGCGGGGATCGCCTCTGCATGGCAGGCGAGCCGCGAGACCCTGCCCTCGCTGCGCCTCGCCGCCCTGCGCGATCTGAGACACCCCATGTCGGTCGATCTGTGGATCGACAACACGGCAGCGCATGCCCGCACCATTCTGGTGCGGGTGCTTGGGGGCTATGAGTGGTGGCGCTATGGCTGCGACCGGCTGGCGGAACTTGCGCGAGACAAGGGCATCGCGCTGGCGCTATTACCCGGCGAATGCCATCAGGACGATCCGCGCCTTGCCGAGCGTTCCACCGTTTCGGCGGAAGCGCGCGCGGCGCTGCTCGCCTGCTTCCGCGAAGGCGGACCGGATAATATGCGCGCGCTGACCATGCAGATGGCGCGCCTTGCGGGACAGGATATCGAAGCGCCGGAGGCCGAACCGGTCGCCAAGGCCGGCTTCTATGCGCCGGGCCATGGCATTGTGGAGGCCGGTTTTTTCGCCGCGCAGCCCGGCAGGGCGATCGTTCCGCTCCTCTTTTATCGCTCAATGCTGCTTGCCAGCGATGTCGCGCCCATCGACGCGCTGGTGGAGGCGCTTGAGGAACAGGGTCTTTGCGCCGTCCCGATCTTTGTTTCCAGCCTGCGCGACCCGGTTGCTGCCGGTTTCGTGCGCGATGCCGTGGAGACGTTGAAGCCGCAGGCGCTTATCACCGCGACGGCCTTTTCCAGCGGCGCGGAGCCCGGCGAGAAAACGCTGTTCGACCGGTTTGGCGTGCCGGTTTTTCAGGTGGTCACCGCCACCACGCGCCGCGAGGCGTGGCAGGAAGGCCAGCGCGGTCTGGCGCCCGCCGACCTCGCCATGCATGTGGTACTGCCGGAACTCGATGGCCGGCTGATGGCGGGTGCGATTTCCTTCAAGGACGAGGCGGCGCTGGCTGAAGGGCTTTCCTTCGGCGTTCAGCGCAACCGGCCCGAACCCGCGCGCATAAGGCAGGTGGCGGCGAGGATCACCGCACATCTGAAGCTTGCCCGCACACCAAAGGCCGAGCGCCGCATTGTCGTGCTCATCCCGGATTATCCGAGTGCGCCAGGGCGCACCGGCTATGCGGTGGGGCTCGACGTGCCGTCGAGCGTGCTCGCCATGCTGCATGACCTCGGTGAAGCGGGGTACGCGGTTGATGGCGTTCCCGAGACGCCAAGGGCGCTGATGCAGCGCCTCGAACAGCCTTCGGAATCGCTTTCGCTGGATGAATACCGGCGGGCCTTCGATGCGCTGCCCGAAGAGGCGCGCGAAACGCTGCTCGCCACCTGGGGACCGGCGGAAGACGATGCGGAGGATGGTGTTTTTCCGTTTCGCGCGGCGCGGTTCGGCAATGTCACCGTGGCGCTTGCGCCGGACCGGGGGCGCTCGGCAGACCGACGCGTGGACTATCACGACCCGACGCTTGCGCCGCGCCATGCGCTTGTCGCTTTCGGCCATTGGATGCGGGAGACGCTTGGCGCCCACGCGCTGATCCATGTGGGCGCGCATGGCACGCTGGAATGGCTTCCGGGAAAAACCGTGGCGCTGACGGAAACCTGTTTTCCCGAAATCGTCGCCGGCGCGCTGCCGGTGGTCTATCCCTTCATCGTTAGCAATCCGGGCGAGGCGGCGCAGGCCAAGCGCCGCATCGGCGCGCTCACGCTTGGTCATCTGACGCCGCCGCTTGCGGGTGCCGGGCTTTCTGAAGACCAGCAGGAGCTGGAACGGCTGGTGGATGAATATGCGCAGGCCGACGGGCTGGACCGCCGCCGCCGCGACCGGCTGGCGCAGCTGATCGTGGAAACCGCCGAGCGCACCGGCCTGACCCGCGATGCCGGCGTGGAG
>NZ_BAMP01000145.1:0-2500 GCF_000615975.1 Nitratireductor aquibiodomus NL21 = JCM 21793
TGGTTGCGGGGGCAGGATTTGAACCTGCGACCTTCAGGTTATGAGCCTGACGAGCTACCGGGCTGCTCCACCCCGCGTCAATTTTTTTGCGTTTTCCTGCCTGTTTTCATGACAAAAGGCCGCTTGTTGCGGCCTTTGTCGTTTTTGGCTTTGTTCTGAGAAGATTTTCATGCGTTTTGCAGACCTGGCAGCGACCTACTCTCCCGTGTCTTAAGACAAAGTACCATCGGCGCTGGGGCGTTTCACGGCCGTGTTCGGAAAGGGAACGGGTGCAGCCGCCCCGCCATAACCACCAGGTCGGCGAAACGCATGTAATCGAGAAGCTGGTTGACCTTTCGGTCATTGATTTATCTGGCTCCGGGCGAAGCCCGCAAGGCCGACTGGTCGTCGGCGCTTATGCGCCGCGCCCGCGCAGCGGCTTGCGCAGCAAGCTCGCGTGAGCGCTCAAGATGAGCATAAGCAATGAGAATGATTCAAGCCGATCGAGTTATTAGTACCGGTAAGCTCCATGCGTTGCCGCACTTCCACACCCGGCCTATCAACGTGGTGGTCTCCCACGACTCTCAGGGAATACTCGTTTTCAGGTCGGTTTCCCGCTTAGATGCCTTCAGCGGTTATCCGTTCCGTATATAGCTACCCTGCTATGCGGCTGGCGCCACAACAGGTCCACCAGAGATACGTCCATCCCGGTCCTCTCGTACTAGGGACAGATCCTGTCAATATTCCTACACCCACGGCAGATAGGGACCGAACTGTCTCACGACGTTCTGAACCCAACTCACGTACCGCTTTAAATGGCGAACAGCCATACCCTTGGGACCTGCTCCAGCCCCAGGATGCGATGAGTCGACATCGAGGTGCCAAACAACCCCGTCGATATGGACTCTTGGGGGTCATCAGCCTGTTATCCCCGGCGTACCTTTTATCCGTTGAGCGATGGCCCTTCCACGCGGGACCACCGGATCACTATGACCGACTTTCGTCTCTGCTCGACTTGTCAGTCTTGCAGTCAGGCAGGCTTATGCCATTGCACTCAGCGAACGATTTCCGACCGTTCTGAGCCCACCATCGCGCGCCTCCGTTACTCTTTAGGAGGCGACCGCCCCAGTCAAACTACCCACCATACACTGTCCCGGATCCGGATAACGGACCGCGGTTAGACATCCATGTAGATAAGGGTGGTATTTCAAGGATGGCTCCACGCGAGCTGGCGCCCACGCTTCAAAGCCTACCACCTATCCTACACATGCCGACACGAATGCCAGTGTAAAGCTATAGTAAAGGTGCACGGGGTCTTTCCGTCTAACCGCAGGAACCCCGCATCTTCACGGGGAATTCAATTTCACTGAGTCTCTGCTGGAGACAGCGGGGAAGTCGTTACGCCATTCGTGCAGGTCGGAACTTACCCGACAAGGAATTTCGCTACCTTAGGACCGTTATAGTTACGGCCGCCGTTTACCGGGGCTTCAATTCAGAGCTTGCACTCCTCCTCTTAACCTTCCGGCACCGGGCAGGCGTCAGACCCTATACGTCGTCTTGCGACTTCGCAGAGCCCTGTGTTTTTGATAAACAGTCGCTACCCCCTGGTCTGTGCCACCCCCCTCCGGTTGCCCGAAGAAGGGTCACGCTTATCCCGAAGTTACGCGTGCATTTTGCCGAGTTCCTTCAGCAGAGTTCTCTCAAGCGCCTTGGTATACTCTACCAGTCCACCTGTGTCGGTTTCGGGTACGGTCTATATGGAGGAGCTATTTCCTGGGACCACATGGCTGCCTCTCCAATCCAATAAGGAAAGACAACGTCCGCAATCCGTCACTACCTCCAGGCCCACGAATATTAACGTGGTTCCCATCGACTACGCCTTTCGGCCTCGCCTTAGGGGCCGGCTAACCCTGCTCAGATTAACTTTAAGCAGGAACCCTTGGACTTTCGGCGAGGGGGTCTCTCACCCCCTTTATCGTTACTCATGTCAGCATTCGCACTTCCGATACCTCCAGGAGCCCTCACGGGTCTCCCTTCATCAGCCTACGGAACGCTCCGCTACCGCTTGCAAAGCAAGCCCAAAGCTTCGGTGTATGGCTTTAGCCCCGGTACATTTTCGGCGCAAAACCCCTTAATTAGACCAGTGAGCTGTTACGCTTTCTTTAAATGATGGCTGCTTCTAAGCCAACATCCTGGTTGTTTTGGGAGTCTCACATCCTTTCCCACTTAGCCATAACTTGGGGACCTTAGCTGTTGGTCAGGGTTGTTTCCCTCTCCACGACGGACGTTAGCACCCGCCGTGTGTCTGCCGACTAGTACTCCTCGGTATTCGGAGTTTGGTTAGGTTTGGTAATCCGGTGAGGACCCCTAGCCCATCCAGTGCTCTACCCCCGAGGGTATTCGGTCGACGCTCTACCTAAATAGATTTCGCGGAGAACCAGCTATTTCCGAGTTTGATTGGCCTTTCACCCCTAGCCACAAGTCATCCCGATCTATTGCAACAGATATGGGTTCGGTCCTC
>NZ_BAMP01000144.1 GCF_000615975.1 Nitratireductor aquibiodomus NL21 = JCM 21793
CTTCCTGCGGTCCTGCTTCGCGTATCCGCACAGATCAGGCCGACCATTGCGACCATATTAATAGGTCCTGACCCTACCAGCCATTCATCACGTGGCCGGGGCGCAGCCGCTTGCCACGCGGATTGAGAAAGGCGCTCTGGAAGTCGAAACTGCCGGTTTCTTCGATGAAGCCGGGACGGAGAGGTTGTCGAGGCTTTCGCTGATATGCCGCGCGAGCGCATCGATTATCTCCACCTGGCCGGTGTGTCCGCGCATCAGGCCGATATGACAATCGGGCAGCGGCTTGAAACCATCAGCCTCGCCCAGAACGCGCATGCCCGGCCGCAACGCGCATTCCGGCAGAACCGAGACGGCAAGGCCGGAGAGAACGGCCGTTGCGATGACCGTGGCCGAAAAACTGGTGAAGAGAACGCGATACTGCCGACCGTCCTCCTCCAGAGCTGCACAGGCGGTACGCCGCCACAGGCAGTTGGGGCGTCCGAACGCCATGGGCAGCACTTCGCGCTCGTGAACCGTGTGGTTTGCCGAGCTCACCCAGAGCACGGGTTCGCGGCGGACCGGCTCGGACCCGCCCTTGGAATCGTCGTGGGTCACCAGAGCGAGATCGAGATTCCCGCGCCGGATATGCTCCACAAGATTGGTGGTGGGTTCGCAGGCCACTGAAAGTTCGACACGTGGATTGGAGCGCGAGAAGCGTGCCATGATCTCCGGCAGAAAGCGGTCGGCATAATCGTCCGGCGTGCCGATGCGGATGTGCCCTTCGAGGCTCGCATCGTCGAACGCTGCGAGTGTTTCGCGGTTAAGCCGGAGCATGCGGCGCGCATAGGTCAGAAGCCGTTCGCCTTCTTCCGTCAGCCGGTTGGTCCTGCCGTCCTTTTGGAAAAGCGCCTTGCCGATGCGCTCTTCGAGCCGGCGCATCTGCATCGAAACGGCGGACTGGGTGCGATGCACCTCCTCGGCGGCCCGGGTGAAACTGCCCGTGTCGGCAATCGCGATGAATGTGGAAAGCTGGTCGAGGTCGAGCGGGGCGGCCATGGAACACCTATCATTGATGTTGATGATAGAGATTAGAAACATTCGTTCGACTAATCAATAAGGCTTTGACACCATGTGCCTGTTCATGGGGTGGGCCTTTCGATTTCACTGGGAAGCCCGCTCCGCACTTTCCCTTTCAAGACACAAAGGATCAGAACGATGACCCGCGCCGAAACCCAGACCCTCGCCCTGACCGCTGTAGCGCAGCCGGCTGGCGTGGTGCGCGCGATTACGGCGTCGCTTCTGGCCAGGACAACGCGCTACTGGAAGGCCCGCACGGCAATGCGACACCTCTCTGAGATGTCCGACTGGCAACTTGCCGATATCGGCCTGACACGGAGCGATGTGGACATGGTGGCGTTGCGCAACCCGCGAAAGCTTGCGACGCAGGCGCTGCAGGAAATCGCCTTTGAGCGCACGCGAATGACAGCGCTCCACGGCGGAACCGACCCAAAACCCTGACAGCTCAAAGTTTCCCAATGCAGGCCTGACTCCCGCAAGGCCGGTTCCCCCCGGCAGCCTGCACATTGCCCGGTCCTCTGGACCGGGCTTTTTTTATGGTCCGTTCAGGAATGAGAGTTCAGGCTGGGTCGCCGTCTTCTTCGTCTATCGAGCGACCGGGGATCGCATAGCTGCCCGATAGCCAGCGATTGAGGTCCACATCCTTGCAGCGTTTCGAGCAGAATGGATAAAACGCACGTTGTGAGGGCTTGCCGCATTCGGGGCAGGGGCGCTTTGGACGCAGCGGCGTGACCTTTTCGGGCTGGTTCTGATCCATTTCAATGCGCTCCGGCGCCGGAGAGCCAGTTGAAATGGACCTTGTAGCCATCGGCCACCAGCAGATTGACAGTCTCGTAGAGCGGCAGGCCCACCACATTGGAATAGGAGCCGACAAGCTTGACGACAAAGGTTCCGGCCAGGCCCTGAATGGCATATCCACCGGCCTTGCCGCGCCATTCGCCGGATGCCAGGTAGCTTTCGAGCTCTTCATGCGAGAGACGCTTGAAGCGCACGCGCGATTCGACAAGGCGCTGGCGAAGCTTGCCCGATGGGGTGATGAGGCAAAGCCCGGTGTAGACCCGGTGGGTGCGCCCAGACAGGAGCTGCAGGCAGTTGGAGGCCTCGTCCACCATCTCGGCCTTGGGCAGAATGCGACGCCCGACAGCGACGACCGTGTCGGCAGCCAGCAGGTAACAGCCCTCTGCCTCGCCATCCTGCTTCAGGCGGTCACGCGCCTTTTCGGCCTTGCCGAGCGCCAGTCGCTTGGCAAGCGATCGCGGGTGTTCGCTTTTGAGCGGCGTTTCATCGATGTTAGCAGGGGCAAGGCGATCAGGTTCGAGGCCGGCCTGCTGCAGGAGCTCGACGCGGCGGGGTGAGCCGGAAGCCAGCACGAGTTTCTGCAGTGCGCTCATCGCTATATCACCGACCGCGACAGCTTCTATTTGAAGCGGTAGGTGATGCGACCCTTGGTCAGGTCGTAGGGCGTCATTTCGACGAGCACCTTGTCACCCGTCAGGACGCGAATGCGGTTCTTGCGCATACGCCCGGCCGTGTGGGCAATGATCTCGTGTTCGTTTTCCAGTTTGACGCGAAACATCGCGTTGGGCAGCAGTTCCGTGACCACGCCTGGAAACTCCAGGACTTCTTCCTTTGGCATCCGTTACCTTCGGTTTTAAAGATTTTCCCGGCCGACGACCGGAATTTGGCGCGGAACCTAGCCCATTCATCACTCTTTGTGAACAAGCCAAACCCCGGTAAACGCCAATTTGTGTCGGTTTTGTTTCATGTTTCAAAGCGCTGCGCAATGGAAGCGGCCAGCCGGTCGCGCACATCGCGGTATGCAGCGATGATCTGGTCGCGTGTGCCGCTGACGACAGTGGGGTCCATTGTCGGCCAATATTCGACATCGGCCGCGATTGTCCGGGTCATGTCGAGTGCGCGGTGATGCGCCTCCGGCGACAGGGTGATGATGAGATCGAAATTCGTGTCGGCCAGCTCTTCGATGGATTGCGGCTGGCGCTCTCCAAGCGAAAGCCCCTTTTCATCCAGCACCGCATCCACAAACGGATCGCGCTCCCCGGCGCGCAGGCCCGCGGAGGCCAGAAAGACGCGGGACGGCAATATCTGGCGTGCAAGCGCTTCGGCCATCGGGGAACGAATGGCGTTCATGCCACACAGAAACAGCACCGACTGCGGCGCCAGCGGTTTGCCTGTCGCACCGGCGCTCATGGCCGCACTCCCACCGGGGCGACACCCATGACCCGTATCAGCCCCGCCAATGCAGCACGCAAACCAGCGTGAAAAGCCGCCGCGCGGTATCGAAATCCACGTCGATCTTGTCCTTCAGGCGGTCCATCAGCGTTTGCGATCCCTCATTGTGCAGGCCGCGTCGCCCCATGTCGATCGCTTCGATCTGGCTGGGCGTGGCGCTGCGAATGGCATCGTAATAGCTTTCGCAGATCAGGAAGTAATCTTTGACGATGCGGCGAAACGGGGTGAGCGAGAGAATGTGCGTGACCACCGCCTCGCCATTCTCACGTGAGATGGCGAAGACAAGCCTCGCCTCAACGAGCGACAGTTTCAGCTTGTAGGGGCCTTCGCCACTGTCGCCGACTGGCCTGAAACTGTTTTCTTCGACCAGATCGAAAATGGCGACTGCGCGCTCATGTTCGACATCCGGTGTGCCGCGGCCAACGGACTCGTCGAGTTCGACATCGATCAAACGTGCCGTATCGGAGTCCTGACAGGCCATGTCAGACGTCGTGTCTTGGTCGGCTCGGCGTCTCCCACGCCGCGCCGAGATCGGTCAGCCGTGCCTCGATGCACTCGACATCGAGCCGCAAAGCGGCATCGCCGGAGAAAATCAGTTCGACAACACCCGGTCGGAGTTTCTTCGGCCGGTATGAAATTGAGTGCCAGAAGGGACAGCACGTCGTCAGGGCGGCCGCGGTTGATGCCTGCCGCGCGCACATGCTGCACGCGGTCGAAGTGAAGAATACTGCGACGGCGTTCATGAGGTGTTTTCTTCAGGAAGCCGCGCCTGGTCTCATTTTCCCACACAAACCGGTTGCAGGCGACCGCGAAGCGCCGGTTCGACGGCTCGAAAGCGAGATCTCCGACCTTGACGACGGCATCCTGCAGGTGCGCTGAAAGGATTCCGAGATCGATATCGTCGAGCGCTACGAGCTTGAGAAAATCCATGACCACTATGCCCGTCAGATTCAGCTTGAGATACGCTCGACCGCAGCGCCGCAAGCGGAAAGCTTCTCTTCAAGCCGCTCGAAACCGCGATCCAGATGATAAACGCGGTTTACCTCCGTCTGCCCTTCCGCTGCAAGCGCGGCGATGACGAGGGAGACCGAAGCGCGCAGATCGGTCGCCATCACGGGGGCGCCGCGCAGTTGCGCCACGCCGTCCACGACGGCGGTCTGGCCGGAAAGCGAGATCTTCGCGCCGAGGCGTGCCAGTTCCTGCACATGCATGAACCGGTTCTCGAAGATGGTTTCGGTAATGTGCGAACGCCCCGTGGCCATGGTCATCAGCCCCATGAACTGCGCCTGCAGGTCGGTGGGGAAGCCGGGAAAGGGCTGGGTTGTGATGTCGACCGGATTGATGCCGCCGCCATTGCGGCGCACGCGAATGCCGGTGTTGGCGCGGGTGATCTCGGCGCCGGTCTGCTCCAGCGTCCCAAGCGCTGATTCCAGAAGATCGGCCTGCGCCCCTTCCAGCATCACGTCGCCGCCGGTCATGGCCACAGCCATCGCATAGGTGCCGGTTTCGATCCGATCGGGGATGACCCGGTGCCGCGCGCCTGAAAGGCTCGTCACGCCATCGATCCTGATCGTGTCGGTGCCGGCGCCGGAAATTTTTGCGCCCATGGCATTGAGGCATTCGGCCAGGTTGACGACCTCCGGCTCGCGCGCCGCGTTTTCCAGAACGGTCTCACCCTTTGCGAGCGCGGCGGCCATCATCAGCACATGCGTTGCACCGACGGAAACCTTCGGGAACACATAGCGGTTGCCGATGAGGCCGTTTTTGGCCTTTGCGTGCACATAGCCCTGCTCGATCTCGATTTCGGCACCCAGCGCGCGCAGGCCGTCGATGAAGAGGTCGACGGGGCGTGTGCCGATGGCGCAGCCGCCCGGCAGCGAAACACGCGCCTCACCCATGCGCGCCAGAAGCGGGCCGATGACCCAGAAGCTCGCACGCATTTTCGAAACGAGTTCATAGGGCGCGACGGTATCGACAATGCTGCGCGCGGTGAAATGGATCGTCCGCGAATAACCCTTCTGCTGGTTTTCGCGGCGGCCATTGACCGAGTAGTCGACACCGTGATTACCAAGGATGCGGATCAGGCTCTCCACATCCGCCAGGTGCGGTACGTTGTCGAGTGTCAGTGTGTCGTCGGTCATCAGCGACGCGATCATCAGCGGCAGGGCGGCGTTCTTTGCGCCGGAGATGGGAAGCGTGCCGTTGAGCACGTTGCCACCGGTTATGCGTATGCGATCCATCCGTTCTCACTTTCCGGGCGCAGTTCCCGATGTCGTCCGTCTTTTCGGATTGTCCCCGACTTGCCAGAATGCGCCGATTGCCTTGCGGTATCGTAAAGGTTGGCTCTGCTGCGGCAGGCGCCGGACGCAAGACCGCGAAGCAGTTGTTGCAAGACATATTCGTTTCAAATGGTCC
Organism: Nitratireductor aquibiodomus NL21 = JCM 21793; assembly: GCF_000615975.1. Classification (GTDB taxonomy): domain Bacteria; phylum Pseudomonadota; class Alphaproteobacteria; order Rhizobiales; family Rhizobiaceae; genus Nitratireductor; species Nitratireductor aquibiodomus. The sequence goes on from NZ_BAMP01000144.1 coordinate 5,722, forward strand.
TAAAACATGGCCGCTCGCGGCGCAAGGCAGGGATTGCTGCATGCGGATAGCTATTCGTCGGTATCTGCCGCATCCGGGCGCAGCCCGTCGGGGCGCTGGTCGGCTTCGCCCTGGCGGCGCG
>NZ_BAMP01000143.1 GCF_000615975.1 Nitratireductor aquibiodomus NL21 = JCM 21793
TAGCGGGCGCGGCGGCAGTCGCCGCTTGAGGCGGCCGTTGACCGTTATGCGCGCGCCTATCAGTCGATCGACCAGCACCGGCGCGAGGGTCTGCCGGTCCTCGACATGCAGCGGCAGGAAATCCGAGTGGCCGGGCAGCAACTCGACCAGGTGCAGGACGGCATGAACGATTTGATGCGCTCGACCTTGCAAAACGATCCGGCGACGGCGCGCGCCATGACCGAGCTTTCCGGCCGGGAGCGTGTCGGCCAGGTCATTGAAGGCATGAAGCGCGAAAATGCCGCCCTGCAAGACCCGAATGTCAGGGCCGAGCGGTTCGTGAACCGCTGGCAGGAGCTACAGGGCCAGCGTCAGGAACTTCGCGGTTGGCAGCACGACGAGGCGCGCGGCAAGGTCGAAAGCCAGATGAGCGGGCTTGCCAAGAGCCTTGAGCGCGATCCGCAGGCGGAATCCATCGTACGCGGTCGCAGCAAGGAGCTTGGTATCAGACATGAGCTGCGCCACGAGCAGAGCATTTCCCGCGCCCTTCAGGATGAAATGTCACGCGGCCAGCGCCTCAGCCGGGGCATTGGCATGGAAATGTAGGCAGGAGAGAGCATGACGGAAATGGACGACGACAGGGACGAATTTGGGCCGCAGGATGCCGGCGACCCGGCCGCCGCCTTCGACGCGCTACGGGAAACGGTCGAAAATCTCGCCGCCGACCTCAAGCGGGAAATGACCACTATCCGCAAGGGCGTCGAAGCGGCCTTTGAGGAATTTGACCGGCAGGGGCCGGCGCAGGACTACAAGCCGGAATTGGCGCAGATCGTGCAGCAGCTCGCCCACGTTGGAGAGCGGGTGCATGGCGTCGAGCAGTCGCCCATTCTCCGGCAGGGCGCGCAGCACTATGCGGCCGTGCTCGAGCGCAGCGGCGAGGGCCTGGTGAGGACCGCCGTGCAGCAGCTCGAGCGCCAGGCGTCCGACCTCGAGCGCATCAGCAGCGTGCTTGCCTCCCATAACAAGAGCGCCTTTCATCGGAAGGATCAGGATTTCCGCATGTGGATGGCGGGCGGGATCGGCATCATAGCCGGGGCGTTCCTGCTGGCGTTCTTGCCGCGCTTTTTGCCTTTCTCGGCAGACAGCCATGTTGCAAGCCTTGTCATGGGTAACGACCGCATCAACGCGGCATATGCCATGATCAACTCTGTGGATCCTATCGGCGTCAAAAAGATGCAATGGGGGGCCGGGTTCTATGAGGCCAGCGGCGGGGAGATTTCCGCGTGCTTGGAGAAGGCCAGGCAGACGGCCAAGGATCAGAAGTGCAACATTACTGTGCCCGCGCCGAAGGAGGGCCTTTGAGATTTCGCATGCGCGTTTCGCGCCAGCTCGGACAACCCGTTCTTTTTGATAGTAAAATACGTATTACGTAGCATCCTGAGTCTCCGAAGTGAAGGCAAGGTGGAACGGCTTGTGTTTAGGAGGTAGTTCGGCTTTTGTTGGATCCAGTGAGACCGCTGTCCTTGCCGTTGGGATGCCGTCCTCGGTTTGGTGCACGCCGATGAGCAACGCGGTGCCCGCTTTCGCCAAGTCAGACAGGAAGGACCAAATGATGGGGTGCAGCGGTCGATCGAGCGAGGCGAAGGCTCATCGAGTAGAAGTATCCGCGGTCGCCGCAAGGCGGCGAGCGCGATGTTGAGACGTTGCTTCTCTCCACCGGACCAGGTCACGGCAGGCAGGTCCCATATATGTGGCGGCAGCGCCAACTGCTCAAAGAGCCCTTCTATTTCGGTGAGGCAAGTGCCGGGCGCGGCCGTCTCTCGGGCAAGGTCGCGTCCGGACTTGCCCGGAATAGCTGTCAGAAACTGCGTGCAATAGCCAATGGTTGAACGCCTGATCGAGATCAGTTCCACCACGGAAAGGGTGAGAAGATCGCGCCGCCACCCGCCGGTATCCAGGATCGCCGTGCCCGCGCTCGCCACGCGCGTACCGTAGATAAGGTCCAGCAGCGTCGATTTTCCCGAGCCCGAGCCGCCGACGACCAGTCCCACCTCGCCCGCCGTCAGCGTGAAGGTCGCCGGGCCGATTGTCCGGTCGCCATAACGTTTCGCAAGGCCTTCAACACACAGAATCGTCATTCGAATACTCAAATCATCGACGCGACGAGATCGCGACTTGCTGGATGGCAGGGATCGGTAACCAATCGGTCCGGCGGCGCTTCCTCGACGATCCGCCCCTCGTGCAGAACGATGACGCGGTGCGCGAGGAGTCGGGCTATGCGCAAGTCGTGGGTCACGAGCAGCATCGCCACGCCCGTCCGGCGCTGGAGTTCGGACAAGAGCCTCAGGAGCCGCGCCTGGGCGGACGTGTCGAGGCCCGTCGTCGGTTCGTCTAGGAACAGGATGTCCGGCTCGTGCACGAGCGCGCGAGCGATTTGCAGCCGCTGCTGCATGCCGCCTGAAAACACACCCGGCAGGTCACGCATCCGCGCTTCATCAAGGTCCAGTGCCGCAAACCAGTGCCGTGCTGCCTCCAAGGCCCGGCCGAAGTGGCGTTCGCCATTGTCGAAGAGCGTCTGGGCGATGTTGGCGGCGGCGCTCGCGGCCAGGTCGAGCGTCTCGCGGGCGTCCTGTGCGACGAAGCCGAACCGCCGCCGGCGGAGTGGGACGAGGGCCTGTTCGGGCAGATCGTAGAGAGACAGCGACGCCCTGTCATCGACCGAGAGCAGGACCCGACCCTTCGTCGGAGGCAGGCATCCGGCGGCCGTGCGCAGCAGCGTCGACTTTCCCGCGCCGGATTTTCCAACGAGACAAAGAACCTCGCCTGGATAGAGCGAAAGCGAAGCACCTCGCACGATGCGCCCGCCAAAGGAGATACCATCAAGCGTCAGGAGGGGCTGCGGCAGATCAGGCACTGGCGGCTTCCTCCATGCGCTCGGCACAGCATTCCGTGTCCGAACAGACCCATTCGCTCGTTCCGTCGTCCTTGAGGAGAAGGTGGTCGAGATGGCTCGTGGTACAGCCGCATATCACGCAGCGCCGTCCGTCCGAGGGATAGCCGGGGTCAAAGGGAACGTCCTCGAAGGCGATGCTTTCCACGCGCGTATAGGGCGGCAGGGCATAGAGCCGGCGTTCGCGCGCCGCGCCGAATATCTGGATGGCCGGCGAATTGTCGAGGCGGGCATTGTCGCGCTTGGGGATAGGAGAAGGCGACATCAGATAGCGGCCTACCACCATGGCAGGATAGTCGTAGCCAGGCTGGGCGATACTGCCGCTTCCCGTCCTCTCCTCGAAGAGTCGCGTATAGACCCGGCCGTAATCAGCGGCAGCGTGCATGCGCGCCGCCTCTCCGGCTGAACTGACGAAGGCTCGCAGCGGGTCCGGCCGCGGCACCTGGTAAACGACGACCTGTCCTTCCGCGAGCATCGCCTCGGGCACGCGCTGGCGGACCTGGATCAGCGTCGCCTCGCGGGTCAGGGTCGTGGTGGCAACGAAGGCGGTGCGCGTGAAGAAGGCGCGGATATTGACGGCATTCACGGTCTCGTCGGAGCCGTGGTCGGTCACCTTCAGGCGGTCATCCTCACCGATGAGGCTTGCCGTCACGACCATGCCGCCAACGCCCCAGCCATAGGCGATCGGCATTTCCGGCGCAATGAAGGGCACCTGGTAACCGGGAACGGCCAGTGCTTTCAGAATGGTGCGACGGACGGAGCGTTTGCTGTCTTCATCGAGGTAGGCGAAGGTCTCAGTCATCGCCGGCAAGCCTCCGGATCGTTTCGAGATCGGCCTGGAAATCGGAGTAATGCGGCAGCTTGAGATGCGAGACGTAGCCGCTCGCCTCGACCCCGTCGCCATGCCCCAGCACTAAGTCCGGATCGAGCCCGGATTTCAGAGCCTGATCGACCGTCGCCATCGCCACCGCCTTGCGCTCGTTTGCGCCGAAGGCAACGCCGAAGCCCGCAGACAGATGCGATTGCCGCCCGTCGAGTACCGGGGCCACCATGCGGCAGGCCGTCACCTCGATATCGCCGACGGAGACGGTGAGACCGATATCCTCCAGTTCGACGAAAACCTCGACCTCCCCGGCGGAAAGCTCCTCGACATAGGGATGGGATGCGCCGGCGGTGCGAAGGCGCGTATAGGCAATGCCCGTCAGGAAGCCTTCTTCGCCGCGCACCAGATGGCCGAGCGTTTCGGATGCGCCGTAGGGAGGGCGCAGCGGCACCCGCGTGATGTCGACCGGCGCTTCCTCCGGCTCCCGGCCCTCCCCGGCAAGGCGATCGCAGCATCGGGATGAGGGAGGCGCGCATGAAGTGCTCACAGCCTCCTCGGGAAGTGGAGAAGAAGCTGCCTCTTCCATGAGAGAGAAATCGAGCAGCCGGTGGGTATAGTCGTAGGTTGCGCCGAGGATCTGGCCGCCCGGCAATTCCTTTACGGTGGCGGAAATATGCCGGTCGTGACGGATGGCGGAAAAATCGATGGGCGCGCTATGGCCCATGCGCCGCAAGGTCGCACGATGGGCGCGCAGCAGAAACGTCGCCTCCGCTACGTCGCCCTGCGCCTGTTTCAGCGCCAGGGCGGCAAGGTCCCGGTCGTAGAGCGCGCCTTCGGTCATCACCCTGTCCACCGCACCCCGCATCTGCTCACTTATCTGGGCGACCGTGAGTTCCGGCACGATGGAATCTCCCCGACGCTGCGCGCCAATACGTCGAGGCTTGCGGCGATGGCAGCCTCGCCGCCCTTAACGGGAACGTACATCGGATATCTCCAGCCTCACGCTGCGGGGAAGGCAGGCGCAGCGATCTCCCGCCGTTAGGATGAGGTCGATGCCGAGCGGATAGGCAGCGTTGTTGCACGTCCATTGCGCAAGAAACGCCGCCGGCAGGCCAAGGGGGGCGAAGGTGCGGGCCCCGGGTCCGATTCCCGGCCCCGAAAGGTTGAGCGCCGCGCCACCCGAAAGGCCCGTGACCTCCGCAATGACGGTGGCGGAAAGATGCGGGTCGGCCGGGGTCCCCTTCGGAAAGACATCGATCCGATCCAGCATCTCGCCACGACAGAGCGCAAAGGTGCAGGAGGCTCGATCCGCCATCGGCCACCGTGCCGCGACGGCGCGATCCCGGATATCCGCGAAGCTTTCGTCGATCCAGAGCGGTGTCGTGGTGTCGGCCAACGTTGACAGGACGACCGCGTGCGCCGCCTGGCCTTCAGCAAGGACGACGACTTTGCCGGGGTAGGAAAAGGCTTCCAGAAGCCGGCGGAATGCGCGCTGGTCCTCGTGGATGCGGTCCGCGCCTCGCTGGTCTATCTCGATTTTCACGGTGCACTTCCTTGTCTCGCCGCGGTGAAGAAATGCGCCGTCGTCTTCTGCGCCTCCTCGGCCTTGCGGCATCGCCGCGCATGATGGCGTCTTCGGCCGGCTGCAGCAGTTCCGATGCGAGCAAGGCGCGGGACTGCGGATCTTGCAGCAGCGCGTCGAAGAAGGCGGCAAGCTCCGCCCGCTCCGGATCGCGGCCAAGCACCACGGCATAACCGCGCCGACCATCGATCTCCACGACACAGCGCGTCATGGTCGCCTCGCCGAGATGGAAGGGCGTTCCCGTTACGGGTGCTTTCGCACGCAACTGGAGAAGGCCGACCTCGGGTCCGACAAGCCGGCGCGCCAAGTGGCGCTGCCGGCTGCCGTCGAAGGCCGATCTCAGGAGATCGATGGGCGCGCGGGCAAGCACACCCATCCATTCACGACGCCCGCCCTCGGTGGAACAGTGCTCAGGCACGGCTGACCTTGGCGTCATAGACATCCTCGGGAGAGAGTGGCACCAGACGATCACCCATTTCGCGCTTCAACGCGGCAAGCTGTATCTCGTCTTCGGCTGTCCTGTCCTCCTTGCGAGCCAGCGTGATAAACTCGGGGCGGACATGGCCGGGACGGATCGTCACCTCAACGACGGTACCCCGATAGGTGAAGCGGAAGTAGTATTTGCCCTTGGGGCTTTCCTCGATGCCATCCCAACCGAGCGACCGGTCAACCGTGTAGCGGTCGTCCGTCAGGGCGCGCGTGACGAATTCGATGGCGTCGCGGCCGCCGGGGCCGGGAAACGCCGTATCGATGCGCACCTCGCGGCGCTCGATCGGCCGACCCTCGTCGAGCAGCGGAAAGGCGCGTTGCATCACTTTCAGGCCATGCGCCACGCCGCCCGGAAAGGTGGTGCCGTGATAGTTCAGTAGTTCGGCAAAGCTGACGGTGAAGGTTTCGCCGTTTTCGAGATAGGTGATCGTGTCCAAGATTGGCTCCTGTCTTGCGGTTATCATGGAAGGGCCGCCGCCCCGAAGATCGGGGAAACGACATCGGGCCGGCCGAGGCCGGGGGTATGGCGGGCAAACGGCACGCCATAGAGACGGGCGAGTTCCCCGTCCGTCATCATCGCGGAGGCTTGGCCATAACGGACCTCGTCTCCGGCATGCATCATCAGCGCCCGGTCCGCGAGGAACAGGCCGTGCTGCGGATGGTGGGTCGTAAAGACGATCGTATGGCCGCGCGCCTGCCGCAGGCGCATGAGGACGCCGAGCAGAAGGTCCTGATTGGCAAGGTCGAGCGAGGCGGCCGGCTCGTCGAGC
>NZ_BAMP01000142.1 GCF_000615975.1 Nitratireductor aquibiodomus NL21 = JCM 21793
CGCAGCGGCAGGCCGGAAGTCGCCAGCACACCGCCCGCGCCAAGAAGAAGATTGCGTCTCGAGATCAAAAGACCGGCCATTGGAAATCCTCGTTCTACGAGCCAACCGTTTCCGGGTGGTTCGGGTTCCCGAAAACGTCATTGCTGGAGTTTAGAAGCAGCGCCCCGCGCGAACAGGGCCATGAGTGCCTTGCGTTGGTCCAGCCTGTTGAAGACGGACCATCAAAGATAAGGCGGCGTGCAGGCGGAAACGACGATTGTGCGCCTGTCGGAGAGATTCTGGAAACGGTGCGGCTGGCGGCTGTCGAACAGATAGGCCTCACCCGCCTTCAGAACGCGCATTTCGTCACCCACGGTCAGCGCCAGCTCGCCTTCCACCACATAGCCGCCCTCGCTTGAGGCGTGTTGCAGCATGGTCTCGCCCGTATCCGCCCCCGGTTCATAGACCTCGTGCAGGATCTGGAGATTGTGCAGGCGCGCGTCGCCGATCTGCCTGAGAACCAGAAGCCCGCTCTCCGGCGCGTTTGCATTTATCGCCACCCGCGAAGTGAGATCGATAAGCTCATCCCTGCCGAAAAAGGGGCCGGGATTGTCCTCCCGCTCAGGCTCGAAGAAATCCGCCATGCTGACGCCCATGCCGCCCAGCACTTTACGCAGAGTGGAGATGGACGGGCTGATCTTGTTCTTCTCGATGTTGGAAATCTGTGCATGGGGCACGCCCGCCTGCTCGGCGAGCTGCCGCTGCGAGAGATTGCCGGCCGTACGCATGGCCTTCAGACGGGAGCCAATGTCGAAATCGTCCATCAATCCTTCGCCGCACCCTTTGCCCGTTCTGGTTTCCATCATCGCGCTCGCAGGGCCAGAACCGTGCAAACACGCTGCTATCCGCTCAAGATATTAGCCTCTAGGAAATTTCACAATGCGCAGATGGGCATAATTTTCAGTAACTTCGAAGTCGCAATGAGAATGAGCGCTCAAAATATAGAACAGAGAATTGCCTAGCCGCAAAATGAGTGCTACCGCTAGAGAAAGAGGAGAGAGGCGATGAGACAGCCTCATCCCGCAACAATACCTTCATTTCCACGCAGGACAAGCCGATGACCGACAAGCCCAATTCACCCGAAGCGCGCGATATCGCCTATCACCTGCATCCTTACACGAATGCGAAAAAACACCTCGAGGCCGGGCCGCTGATCATCGATCGCGGCGAAGGCGTCCATGTCTACGACAACAATGGCAAACAGTACATCGAGGGCATGGCCGGCCTGTGGAGCGTCGCGCTCGGCTTCAACGAGAAGCGCCTTGTGAAGGCCGCGACCGAGCAGATGGAGAAGCTGCCCTACTATCACACCTTCACGCACAAATCGCACGGACCGGTGATCGAGCTTTCCGAAAAGCTGATCGGCATGGCCCCGGTGCCGATGAGCAAGGCGTTCTTCACCAATTCCGGCTCGGAAGCCATCGACACGGCGTTGAAGCTGATCTGGTATCGCTCCAACGCACTCGGAAAGCCGGAAAAGAAGAAGATCATCGTCCGCAACCGCGCCTATCACGGCGTGACCATCGCCGGCGCATGCCTCACCAGCCTGCCGGCAAACCACAAGTCCTTCGACCTGATCGTGCCGAACGTGCTGCGCATGACCGCCCCGCACCACTGGCGTGAAGCAATGCCGGGCGAAAGCGAGGAAGAATTCGCAACCCGCCTCGCCAAGGAACTGGAAGACACGATCCTGGCTGAAGGCCCGGAAACGATTGCCGCCTTCTTCGGCGAGCCGGTGCAGGGCGCCGGCGGCGTGGTCGTCCCGCCGGCCACTTACTGGGAAAAGGTGCAGGCCGTTCTGAACAAGTACGACATCCTGCTGGTCGCCGACGAAGTGATCTGCGGCTTCGGCCGCACGGGCACCATGTTCGGCTCCACCACCTACGACATCAAGCCGGACATCATGGTCATGTCCAAGCAGCTTTCGTCGTCCTACCTGCCGGCTTCGGCCCTGATGATCAACGACCGGGTGTTCGAGCCGATCATGGAAGAAAGCGGCCGCATCGGCACGCTCGGCCATGGCTACACGGCAAGCGGCCATCCGGTTGTCGCAGCCGTTGCGCTTGAAAACCTCAAGATCATCGAGGAGCGCGATCTGGTGGGCAATGCCGCACGCATGGGCGACCGCCTGCGCAACGGACTTGCCGCACTGGCCGATCATCCGCTGGTTGGCGAAGTGCGTGGCGTCGGCCTCATCGCTGCCGTCGAGCTCGTCACCGACAAGGCAAACAAGACGGCGCTCGAGACACCCGGCGCGCTTGGCGCACTGGTCAACGCGCATCTCCAGGAAGCCGGCCTCATCAGCCGCGCCATGGCCGATGCCGTCGCCTTCTGCCCGCCGCTCATCATCTCCGAAAGCGAGGTCGACGACCTGCTCGCTCGCTTCAAGACCGGCCTCGACAAGGCGCTCGCCGAACTGCCCAGAGAGGCAATGCCGGCATAACGGGCACCGCCAGCACATAATCGGAAAAGCACAATGGGAGGAGAATGCTTATGAAGATGAAGAACTGGCTTGCAATGACCGCGCTTGCTGCGGTGGCGGGTTTCTCCGCCACCACCGCAAACGCACGCGACCTCACGGTCGTCTCGTGGGGCGGCACCTATCAGGACGCCCAGCGCGAGATCTACTTCAAGCCGTTTGCCGAAAAGGCCGGCAAACCGCTTCTCGATGAGGCATGGAACGGCGGCTATGGCGTTCTTCAGGCCAAGGTGAAGGCCGGCGCGCCCAACTGGGATGTCGTTCAGGTCGAAGCCGAGGAGCTTGAGCTGGGCTGCGGCGACGGTCTCTTCGAATATATCGACTGGGACAGGCTCGGCGGCGAGGACAAGTTCCTGGAAAGCGCCGTGCATGATTGCGGCGTCGGCGCAATCGTCTGGTCCACGGCAATCGCCTATGACGCCGACAAGCTGCCCGATGGCGGCCCGGCCTCCTGGGCCGATTTCTGGGACACCGAAAAGTTCCCCGGCAAGCGCTCGCTGCGCAAGGGCCCGAAATACACGCTGGAGTTCGCGCTCCTTGCCGACGGCGTCGACAAGGACGAGATCTACGACGTGCTCGCCACGCCCGAGGGCATCGACCGCGCCTTCGCCAAGCTCGAAGAAATCCGCGACGATGTGGTCTGGTGGGAAGCCGGCGCGCAGCCGCTCCAGTTCCTGGCCTCTGGCGAAGTTGCCATGCGTCCGCCTATAATGGCCGCATTACCGGCATCAACCGCACCGAGGGCCGCAACTTCAAGGTCGTCTGGCCCGGCAGCATCTATGCGGTCGACAGCTGGGTGATCCTGAAGGACGCCGAGAACCGCGATGCGGGCATGGATTTCATCGCCTTCGCCAGCGAACCGGAAAACCAGAAGAAGCTGCCGGAATATGTGGCCTACGGCCTGCCCAACAACGAAGCCGCCAAAATGGTGAGCGACGACCAGAAGGCAGAGCTGCCGACCACCGAGGAAAACCTCACCGACGCAATCGCGCTCGATGTCGATTTCTGGATCGACAATTCAGAAGCCCTGACCGGGCGTTTCAACGCCTGGCTGGCTCAATAAGAACTAGTCGAGAGCCGCACCGGGCAAGGCGTCCATCCCCTGACCGGTGCTGCTCTCATCGAAACGATCCATCGTTTCCGACAGCGCGACATCAAGCCAGCCGGGGGAGAGGCTCTTGAGCGAATTACGCATTCGATTTGACCATGTGACCAAGTGCTTTGGGTCGTTATGCGTGGTCGACGATCTGGAACTGGATATCGCAAAAGGCGAGTTCGTCAGCCTTCTTGGACCGTCCGGCTCCGGCAAGACCACGCTTTTGATGATGCTCGCCGGCTTCGAGCGCCCGACCAAAGGCCGCATTCTGGTCGATGGCGCGGTGGTGGACACGACCCCCACCTACAAGCGCGACATGGGCGTCGTCTTCCAGAATTACGCACTCTTCCCGCATATGAGTGTCGGCGACAACATCGCCTTCCCGCTCCAGATGCGCGGCGTCGGCAAGGCCGAAATCGCCGAACGCGTCGCCAGAGCGCTCGACATGGTGCAGCTCAGCGCACTTTCAGACCGGTGGCCGGCCCAGCTTTCCGGCGGCCAGCAGCAGCGCGTGGCGCTCGCCCGCGCCCTCGTTTTCGAGCCCCGCGTTGTGCTGATGGACGAACCGCTTGGCGCGCTCGACAAAAATCTGCGCGAGCAGATGCAGCTCGACATCCGCGCGCTGCACAACCGGCTCGGCCTGACCATCGTGTTCGTCACGCACGACCAGTCGGAAGCACTCACCATGTCCGACCGGATCGCCGTCTTCAACAAGGGCAAGATCGAGCAGATCGGCACCCCGCGCGAGATCTACGACCATCCGCAGACCCGCTTCGTCGCCAATTTCATCGGCGAGACCAATCTTCTGGAAGGCACGGTCGCGGGCAGGTCCGCAGACGGTCTGCGCGTGCGCCTCTCCAATGGCGCGGAACTGACGGCCTCGGCCTCCGACAATTACACGCCGGGCGAAAACGTGCTCGTTTCCATCCGCCCGGAACGCATTCGCCTCGACGCGCTGCATGGCGGCGACAACCAGTTTGCGGCAAAAGTTGCCGACAGCGTCTATCAGGGCAATCACCTGCGCATCCAGCTCGACGAACAGGCGCATGATTTCGTCATCCATCTGGACCGCAAGGCCGAGCAGCATGCGCCCGGCGCGGATGTCACCGCCCGCTTCCAGCCGGACGACTGCTGGGTGATCCGCTCATGAGCGGCACGGGCGGAAAAGGGCATCTGAGCGCGATCGCGCTGGTCGCGCCGCTCTTCCTCTTCATCGCGGTTTTCTTCCTGTGGCCGCTTGGCACGATGATGTCACAGGCCGTCTCCGACACCGCTGTCCTGCGCATCCTCCCGCAGACAGCAAAGGTCGCGGCCAACTGGGATCCGGAAACGCCACCCACGGCAGAAATGAAGGAAGCGCTCGCCGCCGACCTTCGCGCCGCCGATGACCGGCAGGCCGTGGGCGACATGACGCGCCGTCTCAACAGCGCCCAGCCCGGCTTCCGCACGCTCATGTCGCGCACCACCCGCGCCCTGCGCAAGGATGACGCGCCACCGCTTTCCGAGATCGACGAACGCTGGGACGATCCCCGTTTCTGGCAGGCCATCACCGGCGCACTTTCACCGACCACAGACCGCTATCTGCTCGCCGCCGTCGATCTGGAGCGCGATGTTTCCGGCAATATTGTCGCCATGCCCGAGGAGGCCTCCGCCAACCGCGACATCATGATCCGAACCTTCTGGATCGGCGCGCTCGTCACGCTCGCCTGCCTGGCCATCGGCTTTCCCTACGCCATGCTGATCGCCTCCACGGAAGGGTGGAAACGCCAGCTCCTGCTCGGCGCGGTTCTGCTGCCGCTGTGGACCTCGCTTCTGGTGCGCACCGCCGCCTGGTTCATCATCCTGCAGGACAACGGCCTGATAAACGCGGTCATCACCGGGCTTGGCATCTCCAGCGAACCGCTGGCCCTGATCTTCAACCGCACCGGCGTCGTGATCGCCATGACCCATGTGCTTCTGCCGCTCATGGTGCTGCCGATCTACAGCGTCCTGATCTCGATCCCGGGCAACCTGATGCCGGCAGCCGCCTCGCTCGGCGCAAATCCGCTGCGCGCTTTCGTGCGGGTGCTTCTGCCGCTCAGCCTGCGTGGCGTCGCCTCCGGCTCGCTGCTCGTGTTCATGACCGCCATCGGCTACTACATCACGCCGGCGCTCATCGGCGGCGCGGGCGACCAGATGATCAGTTCCGTCATCGCATTCTACGCAACCGGTTCGGCCAACTGGGGCATGGCCGGAGCGCTCGGCATCGTGCTGCTTGTCGTCACCCTCCTGCTTTATGCGGTCTACGGTCGACTGTCGGCGGCCGAAGAAAGGAGAAACTGACATGCTGTTGAAGAGCGCCCGGCTCACATTTGGCACGCTGGCAGTGATCTTCCTGCTTGCGCCGCTGGTTGCCATCCTGCCGCTGGCCTTCACCTCCAGCCAGTTCCTCACCTATCCGATCCCGGAATTCTCGTTGCGCTGGTTCGACGAGCTGTTCACCGCCGCCGCCTGGCGTCGGGCGATCTTCAACAGCCTTGTCATCGGCGGCGGCACGACCGTGCTCGCCACCGTTCTGGGCACGCTCGCCGCCCTTGGCCTGCGCAACTGGAACCTGCCCTTCAAGGGCACGGTGCGCACCCTCTTCCTTCTGCCCATGGTGGTTCCCGCCGTGGTCATGGGCGTGGGCATGCAGGTGCTGTTCGTGCAGTTCGGCATCGCGTCGAGCTATTTCGGCGTCATCGTCGCCCACACCATCGTCGCCATCCCCTTCGTGGTGGTGAGCGTGATCGGCGGCCTCGGCGGCATCGACCGGCGTGTGGAACTGGCGGCGGCCAGCCTCGGCGCATCCCCGGTCACCGTGTTCCGGCGCGTGACCCTGCCGCTCGCCATGCCCGGCATCCTGTCCGGCGCTGTCTTGGCCTTCGCCACATCGCTGGACGAGGTGGTTCTCACGCTTTTCTTGGCAGGCCCCAACCAGCGCACGTTGGCGCGGCAGATGTTCGCCACGATCCGCGAGAACATCAGCCCGGCCATCGCCGCCGCAGCCTTCCTGTTCATTGTCGGCACCATCGCACTCGCCATCATCGCACTGCTTG
>NZ_BAMP01000141.1 GCF_000615975.1 Nitratireductor aquibiodomus NL21 = JCM 21793
CGGCACTGATCGCATCGGCAGCAATGCCGGATGGTGCAGTTGCCGACGACCGGCCGGTGGTGCGCAATCTGCCGGTCGGGGAGAATACGGAACGCGAGACGCTCACCGATGAGGGAAGCATACCCTTCTCCATCAGCGTTGACGGCGAGACGGTTGAAGAAAGCGCGGCGCCGCGGCAGAAGCCCATGCCCACTGCCGGCCGGCAATCTGCGCAATCCAGGCCGGTCGACCGGCAGCGTCAGGCGGATGTCGGCCTGCATGGTGTGGACATTCAGATCAAGTTTGACGGGCTCGAGGCCAAGCCATTGCTCAATGTTGCGACGGTTTCGCGGCGCAGCCGGTACCGTGCTGGCGAGACCGTACGGTTTCTTGCATCGACCAACTATCCGGGCTTCATCGATCGGGCCGAGATTCGCATTCAGGAGGTGGATGCTGGCCGGGCGCGAACGAAGCCTTTCGCCATGATTCCTGTCGAGGTCAACGGTGAAGCGCAATGGACGATGCCAACGGCCGAAGAAGAGCGCGATTTCAGCTATGTGCTGAGGGTCTATGACCGAAGCGGCCGGTATGACGAAACGGAAGCGCTTCCACTCTCGCGCAGCGAAAAAACAATGAGGCCAGAGGCCGGCACAGCGGCTGCGGCGCCCGGAACCGGCGAAGACCGCACTGCCGTGCGCAACATTCCCGTGCGCGGCGGCGTGGTCACCGTTTACGGCCGCAATGTTCCACCCGGGTATCGTGTCGAGGCGTTTGACGAGACCATGCCGGTCGATCCAGACCGTGCTTTCGTCGTTAATCGCATCCTCCCTCCGGGCGATCACGATGTGGAGGTTTCCGTAGAAGGGGTGTCGAAGAGCGGCGGGCTGCATTTCGCCCGCGAGATCAACATTCCCGACAATGAGTGGTTTTACGTGGCGCTGGCCGACCTCACCATCGGCAGGCGCACGGGAGATGACAATATCGAGACTGTACGGCCCGGCGAGTATGATGACGTCTATTCGAAAGGACGGCTGGCCTTCTATCTGAAAGGCAAGATCAAGGGTGAGTATCTGCTGACAGCGGCCGCCGACACCGGTGAGGACGACATAGAAAACATGTTCCGCGACCTCGATGGCAAGGATCCGCGCCAGCTTCTGCGACGTCTCGATCCAGACGATTACTATCCGGTCTATGGCGACGATTCGACCTTTGTGGAAGACGCGCCGACCAAAGGGAAATTCTATATCAGGCTCGAGCGTGGCGACAGCCATGTCATGTGGGGCAATTACAAGACCAGCATCACCGGCACGGAGTTCTTACGCGCCGAGCGCGGCCTTTATGGCGCCAATGCGGTGTACCGTTCGGAAGACAGCACGTCTTTCGGGGAGCGCAGCACGGAGGTCACACTCTACGCCGCCCAACCCGACACGCTGCCGCAGCGCGAGGAGTTTCTCGCCACGGGCGGCTCAGCCTATTTCCTGAAACGCCAGGACATTGTCGAGGGCTCGGAAACGGTCACCGTCGAAATCCGCGATGCGGTTACCGGCCGCATCGTCGAGCGCCGCGCGCTGCAATACGGTCAGGACTACCGCATCGATTACCTGCAGGGCGTCATTATCCTGCATCGCCCACTCTCTTCCTCCACAGGCACCGATGCGCCGGTGCGCAATGGCGCACTCGGCGGAAACAAGGTTTATCTGACGGCGCAATACGAATTCGAACCGGTGGCCGGAGACGTGGACGGATACGTCTATGGTGGTCGTGCCCAGCACTGGCTGAACGACAAAGTGCGCATCGGCGTGACCGGCATGAACGAGACGACCGGGCTCGCCGATCAGCAGGCGCTTGGCGCGGACATCGAGCTGCGTCACACCGAAACCACGTTTCTCGAAGCGGAGGTGGCGCACTCCAAAGGCCCCGGTTTCGGCCTCTCGCGTTCGACCGATGGCGGTCTGAGCTCAAGCGATTACGGCACGGCAGGCAGCCGCGACCGTTCGGCCATGGCCTGGCGCGTGCGCGGCCAGGTCGATCTGGAAGACATCGAAAGCGCCGGCATGAAGGGAACGCTCGGCGGCTACTATGAAGAGAAACAGGCCGGCTTCTCCACGCTTTACGATCAGGTGAATGTCGACAAACGGATATGGGGCGCGCACGCCGATCTCGCCTTGAGTGACCGCGTGGGGCTGAAACTCGCCTATGATGATTTCAGCGACGACGACGGCCAGATCAAGCGCGACGGCACATCCAGCATTGCCTGGCAGGTGGATGAATACTGGAAGGTCTCCTTCGGGGTTTCCTACACCGAGCTGATGTCGCCGCGCGCCATCACGGCCGGAAAACGTGGGTATGACGGTTCCCGCCTCGATGCCGGTGTCCGTGTCGATTATCGCTTTGACGACGAGCATCTTGTCTATGTGTTCGGGCAGGCGACAGTGGAACGATCGGGTGACATAGACCGCAACGACCGCATCGGTGTCGGTGCAGAGGTGCAGCTGACGGAAGCGGTGGGCGTTACCGGTGAGGTTTCCTACGGAACGCACGGGCTCGGCGGGCTAGCCGCCATCAACTACGATCCCAACGATAATGAACATTACTACATCGGCTACAGGCTCGATCCCGACCGTGCGTTCGATCTCGACCGCAACCATGATCTTGTCGGTTCCGACGGCGGGGCGATCGTGGCCGGCATGCGCCGGCGTGTGGACGATGTGGCGTCGGCCTATGCCGAAAGCAGCTATGACATGTTTGGCCGCCGACGCGCGCTGACCCAGACCTATGGTGTGATCTACACCCCCGACGATGTGTGGACGGTGGATGCCGGGTTCGAGGCCGGTCGGGTGCGCGATGACACAATCGATCCGGCAACGGGGCTGCAACGCTCTGATTTTGATCGCTATGCGCCATCACTGGCCATCGCCTACAAGGATGAGGAAGCGGGTGTCACCGCCCGCGTGCGCGGCGAGGTGCGCATCGAGGATTCTGAAGACGGCACGCGGGACCAGAACACCTATCTGTTTGCGGCCGGGGTCTCCTGGAAGACAAGCGAAAACTGGCGCTTGATGGCTAATCTCGATGCCGTGATCTCCGATACGCGCTCGACGGTGACCTCCTTCAAGGATACCGATTACGTGGAGGCGTCGCTCGGCTATGCCTATCGGCCCGTCGATCACGACCGCCTCAACGCGCTTTTCAAGTATACCTGGCTCTACGACATGCCCGGCAACAACCAGCTTGTCAGCGGGGCGACGGGAGATGCTTATGCACCGGCCCAGCGCAGCCACATTCTGTCTGCCGACGTCACCTACGATCTGGTGCCCTGGCTGTCCATCGGCGGCAAGTACGGCTTCCGTTATGGCGAGGTGAAATACCGCACTGCCAGCGGCTCGGGTACGGGGTTTGAGCAACATTGGCAGCGCTCTTCGGCGCATCTGGGAATCCTGCGAGCTGATCTGCACGTGATCAAGAAGTGGGATCTCCTGCTTGAGGGCAGGGTGCTACACATGCCCGAGGCCAACACCACGGATCTCGGAGCGCTGACGGCGCTATACCGCCATGTCGGAAACAATTTCAAAGTTGGCGTCGGTTACAATTTCGGCCGCTTCTCCGATGATCTGAGAGACCTTACGCTCGACGATCAGGGCGTGTTTCTCAATGTCGTTGGAAAGTTCTGAGAAAGGGGGCACCAGACTGGGCCATCCTGTTTCCCTGAACAGTGCTTTCACTGTCGGTCTGGTAAAGCCGGAGAGGCATAATTCACCCTACGGTTGGTCGTCTCCGGTCGTCCCGGCGGTTAAGCTCGCTTCAAGCCATGATTTGGGGGAGCACGCAGGGCCATCTGAGTGTGGAGGAAGGTGTCTGGTCTCCCAGCTTTGAAGCAGACATCGACTTGAACATACGTGACAAACTCCTCGCCGAACGCGCTTCCTCGAAAATGTCCTTCGACAGTTCGGATGCGCTCTTTTCCTTCATCCCCGATTTGCAGGAACGCAGGTGGGTTGCAGCACCAAACGGAGGCGTTACGCATTCCGTTCGAGGAGCAGGTGAACTGTCCATTTCGGCCGAAAGTCACTATGCTACAGTCTTTCTGCGCCCTGTTGCCGGAGTTTTCACAACCATCGACAGTGATCGCCTTGAGGAAATCAACGTTCCTGCCGGAGCTGTCGGGGTGGCGCCGGCTGGAGGGCAGGGAAGGACGATCTGGCCGGTTTCCCGCGAGACCGTTGCCGTTGTCATTCCGCCAGGCAGGCTTACAGCGCTCGCTGAGCAGGAATGTAGAGGCGGCATCGCGGACATCAGGTTCACACCCGCTGTATCGCCAGACCGGTGGGCGCTGCAGGTGGCGCAGATGTTTCGGGATGAACTGACCAGTGGTGTCGGCGTCAATGAGCTTTACGTTGACTCACTCATCACGGTGTTCGGCATTCATATGCTGCGCAAATACGGGGATTCTGCGCCTGCCAGAAGCCGGGGAGGAGGCAAGCTCTCAAGCCGAAATGAGCACAGAATCCGTGAATTCCTGTCGGAGAACTTCAGGCAGAAGCTCAGCATCGCCGACCTGGCGGGTGAGTGCGGATTGTCACAGGGACACTTTATCGTTGCCTTCACAAACACATTTGGCGAGCGGCCGCACCAGTATCTGATCAAACGCAGACTTGATCATGCTCAGCGCCTGCTTCTGGAGAGCGATATGCCAATAGCAGAGATTGCGTTATTCTGTGGCTTCTCAAGCCAAAGCCATCTGACTGCGTCCTTGAAAAGACATTGCGGTTTGACACCAAGGCAATTGCGCTCTCACGGTTAGAGGGGAACGCTGAAGCAAGCGAAAGGACATCCAGCCCCCGATCGGCCGATTTTGCGCCGCCTTTGACACCTGTTTGAAGAGCTGGGTTTTTCCAGCATCCGGTTGGTTGTCGAGGCCTGCTCGGCATGCACCATCTGGTTCACGGAACATCGGTGATGGCTTTCAATCTCGCTGCGGACAATGATGACGAAAACCGCAGCAGATAGGAACGCTCCCCCGGCGAGCACCGGAGGAGCGAGTGATTTTTGCCTTGAGGGCTGGCCTGTGTGAAAGCTATTCGGCCGCGTCGCGTCTGGGCAAAACCCAGCCTGGCCGCGGAAAGTGGCATGTATAGCCGTTAGGATAGCGCTCCAGATAGTCCTGATGCTCGGGCTCGGCTTCCCAGAAGTCACCGACCGGCTCAAGTTCCGTAACCACCTGGCCCGGCCAGAGACCCGATGCATTCACATCGGCGATCGTCTCTTCCGCCACGCGCTTTTGCCCGTCGTTTTCATAATAGATCGCCGAGCGGTACGACATGCCGACATCGTTGCCCTGGCGGTTCACCGTTGTCGGGTCGTGGATCTGGAAGAAGAACTCCAGCAAGCGGCGATAGCTCATTTTCTCGGGATCGAAGACAATCTCGATCCCCTCCGCATGGGTTCCATGGTTGCGATATGTGGCGTTCGGCACGTCGCCTCCGGTATAACCGACACGGGTGCTGATGACGCCGGGCAGCCTGCGGATAAGGTCCTGCATGCCCCAGAAACAGCCACCGGCCAAAACAGCGCGTTCCGTCATTTTACATCCTCCACCTGGTCCAGATAGTCACCGTAGCCTTCGGCCTCCATCGCATCACGATGAACAAAGCGCAGCGCCGCTGAATTGATGCAGTAGCGCAGGCCGCCGCGGTCTCTCGGTCCGTCTTCAAAGACATGCCCGAGATGCTGTCGCCATGCGTGGAACGCACTTCCGTACGGATCATCCCGTGGGACGTATCCCGCAATTCGTTCACATTGGCGGGCACGATGGGTTTTGTGAAGCTCGGCCAGCCGCAGCCGGACTCATATTTGTCGCTGCTTGCAAAGAGCGGTTCACCGGAAACGATGTCGACATAGATTCCCGGTTCCTTGTTGTTCAGGTACGCGCCCGTTCCGGGTCGCTCCGTGCCGCTCTTCTGCGTCACGTGATACTGCTCCGGGGTGAGGCGGGCCAAGGCTTCGTCGGTCTTCTTGTAGTTCATTGGCAGCTCCGGCTTCCTGATTGTTCGTTCTGTGTTCATATCGGGCAATGGAAGGGAAACTCCACGCCCGCGGAGCCTGATGTAGGTATCGCTCCTGCGTGATCCCAATCATATTAGCGTGAACCGAAACGGAAGTCCGCCATGCCGCCTATGCGAGGGCCAGCAGAGTGCTTTTTTCGCTATTGCGACGCGTAGCCGGTGAGGAATGCCGTCAGATTGTCTGATAGCGCATCGCAGAGATAGCCGCCTTCCTGCACGATGACGCTCGGCAGGCCGAGGCTGGAGATCGCCTCCGCCATGCGGGCGAAGCCCGGCGTGCTGACGGACAGTCCGCCGAAGGGGTCGCCCTCGAACGCGTCGAGGCCGAGCGCCACGACCAGCGCGTCCGGCGCAAAGGCGCGGATGAGGCGGAACGCAGGCTGAAGCGCTTCCAGAAAGGCTTCATCGCCGGATTTGCGCGGCAGCGGCAGGTTGAGATTGTAGCCAAGGCCCGGTCCTTCGCCGCGCTCGTCGGCGTGTCCCCAGAAGAAGGGGTAGAAGCGCACCGGGTCGGCATGGATGGAGACGGTGAGCACGTCGGGCCGGGCATAGAAAATGCCCTGCGTGCCATTGCCGTGGTGCAGGTCGACATCAAGAATGGCGACGCGGGCGGCCTGTTTCCGAAGATGCTGCGCGGCGATTGCCGAATTGTTGAAGAAGCAGAAGCCGCCTGCGGCATCGGCAAAGGCGTGGTGGCCGGGCGGGCGCGAG
>NZ_BAMP01000140.1 GCF_000615975.1 Nitratireductor aquibiodomus NL21 = JCM 21793
AACTCCGCTGCCTGAAGCATTGCCATCTGTCGAAGGCGCATCCCCGGATGCGCGGGCTGCGCCGGCGCAGCCCCGCCCGTCCCCGGGCCAAAAAGCTCCGCCAGCATCTGCGGCAGATAGACCACGTGCCGTTCGCCGGAGCTGCGCGAGCCTGCGTTTCACCGCCCCCAGCCTCGGCTGGTGCGGTGGTCTGGGCGTGCGCTGCCATTGCCAGTGGGGCTGTGATGGCGATACCCGCCAGGATGCGCGAAACGAACCTAGTCATCGCCCGGTCTGCGTCCGATGACGACGGTTTCCACGAATTCAGCCTTTTCGAGCCCGGCAACAATTGCGTCGTATTGCTCCGCCGTCTCGGCGGGCACAAGAACACGGTAGAGCCCACCCGGCAGCGGTCCGGCGGCGATCTCGGCATCGCTTTCCTCCAGCAGTGCCGAGACATCGGCCATGGAGGCATCCGCCGCAAATGTCACGAAGGCGAAGGGTGCATCCTCGCGATCCGTACCGGCCACGGAATATTGCTCGCTCTGCGAAAGATTGAGCCAGACCGTCTGGCCCACGAGAATGGCGAGCGCGAGCCCGGCGGCCACCCAGGCAGCCTGCACCGGCAATGAAGGCAGAAAGCCGGCCAGTCTCTTACGCAGCGAGGGTCTGGCAGCCCTTTCCGGCCCCGCCTCTTCGGCCAGCGCCTCCGAAAAACGCGCCAGCGCATCGGCCGGCGGGTGGACCGCCTCATTGTCGGCAACGGTCGCCGAATACTCACCTTCGGCTTCGGCAAGCGAGGCCATGGCCTGCGGGTCGGATGCGAGCCATTCCTCGACCTCGCGCAGTTCCGCGCCCGAAAGCGTGCCGTTCAGAAAGAACGGCAGCAGCGCCTCAAGCCGGTCGCGGCGGTTTGATTGTGCGTTCTCGCTCATGGCCAGCCTCGATCATATCCTGCCGCCTGCAAGGCTTCTCCAAGCTTCTTGCGAGCGTAAAACATCCGGGTTTTCACGGTGGCAACTGGCACGGAAAGGATTTCGCCAATCTCGGACACCGATTTGCCGTGATAATATGCCAAATCCACCACAGTGCGATGCTCCTCGGACAGCGCGTTGACGAATGAGCGCAGCGCCGCCGCCTTGTCATCCTTCATCGTTGCAACCTCGGGCGTGTCGGCGCTATCGGCAATCGCCTCCGCCTGCCCGTCATCCAGCGCGCTTTCCCGGCGCTTGCGCAAAGCCGAAAGCGCCTTGAAACGGGCGATGCCAAGCAGCCAGGTGGAGACCTGAGAGCGCGCCTCGAACCGCGGCGCCTGGCGCCACACCTCCAGAAACACTTCATTCGCAATCTCGTCTGCCATGGTTTCCGATCCCGTCTGGCGCATCACGAAACGGAAGACCCGCGTGTGATGCCGCATGAACAAGAGCCGGAGCGCCGCCCTGTCGCCGCGCGCCGTTCTGGCCACGAGCACGGCATCAGATGTCTGATCCGCACCACTCATGACCGGCCCTTCGACAATGTGTCGCGCGACGGGACGTTTCGGTTCATCGCTTCCCCCAGTTTCTGAAAAGCTAGTCCATTTGCGGTTCGGTGGAAACAGAATTGCCTCCCTCTATCGGCTTTACGGCGCTCTTCAGTGTGAACCTTTTCACAGCCTCGTCAGACAAACCCTGCAGGGTACGCATGGTGCGCACCCGGAAAGGAGTGTTCTGATGACACGGCATATCGACTGCAAACGGTCGTTGAAGCCGCCGCGGCGCATAGCCGGGGCGGCTTTGTTGACCTTGCGTAAGCCGAGGCGTAGGCTCTTCGATGACGGGGTTGAAATGAACTCGCTTCGGGGGGATACACCGGAACAAAGGGGACCGGGCGCGCAAAAGACGCCCATCCGGCAGCCTTCCGAAACGGTTTCGGGAGGCAAGTTATGGGGCACAACCGGCATTTCCCGGCGCGTTCGAGCGAAGGCGCTCGTTTCGCTGCCAGAACGGGCGCCAGGCGTTTTCTCTCAAGCTGCGCCGCAATGGCTCTTGCCGTCACGGCGGGCTTATCCAGTTCAGCACCCGCGAGCGCGCAGGAAAATGCGATCATCCAGCCGGGCTTCATGGCCATGACCGGTTTTCCCGGCACGCTCATCCCCGGTTTCGAGGAAGGGCTTCTGCCCGGCGTCGATCCGGTGGACGAAACCTTCATCGATATCGAACGCGCTTCGCTGCGCATCTTCGACATGACCTGGCTGGGTGCCCCGCCCAGCGGGCAGGTGGTCTTTACCCCGCCGCCCTTCGAAGTGCCGGCCTCCGAAATCGGCCAGGTGTTCGGCCTTGCTTATGATGACGGCAAGCGCGAAGAGACCACGGCCATCGTGCCGAACCTCTATGCGGCGGCCACGTCCCTGCACGGCCTCCAGATCGTCACGGAAGACGAAGACGAGGACGGGCGGCCCGAACGACAGCGCCGCGGCGAAGCGGCGCACGCTTCATGGATGGGCAATTCGGCGAGAAGAATGGCGGCGGCCCCGGTTCGATCTGGAGAATCGACGGTATCACCGGTGCCGTGACCCTGTTTGCCAATATCGACACCAACAGCGGACCCGGCATCGGCAACATCGCCTTTGACCGGTCACACCGCCAGTTCTTCGCTTCCGATCTAGACAGCGGTCTCATTCACCGCATCGACATCGACGGCAATCTCATCGACACGTTCGATCATGGTGTCGACGGCAGGCCGGCACGCGGGCTCGATCCCGTGGCTGACGATGGCGCCGTGATGGACATACAGGGTGCTGCTTTCGACGCGGAAGAGCCCAAAAGCTGGGGCTACACGCAGGAAGAGCGCAGCGTCCATGGCCTCGCCATGCATGGCGGACGCCTCTACTATTCCGTTGGGGAGGAAGCGGAAATCTGGTCCGTGGGCATCGCCCGCGACGGCACCTTCGCCGGCGACCCGCGCTGGGAGCTGACGGTGGAGGCGGACGAAGACCTTCCGGTCACCGACATCGCCTTCGACACGCGCGGCTTCATGTACCTTGCCCAGCGGGGCGAGGTCGAAAACCGCTATGACTACTCAAGCTTCGCTGACAGCGGCGAGGCGTCGGTGCTGCGCTACTGGCGCGAAAGCCCCGACGATCCCGAAACCGAAAGCATCTGGGTGCCGGCACCGCAGGAATATGCAGTCGGTTTTCCCGAACCATACCGACAGGGAGCCGGCGGCATCGACCTGCAATATGGCTATGACGCCGAAGGCTTCTTCAATCGCAATGCCTGCACCGCCACGCTGGTGAAAACCGGCGACAGGCTGCGCGACAACCCTGCCCTTGAAGACCAGCTCATCGAAGGCGGGCCGCTTGCCGTTCATGGCGTACAGCTTACGAGAAGCACGCTCGTGCGGCCAAAAAACGAACCGCCCTTCGGCTCGTGGTTTGCCGATTACGACGGTTTCTTCGAAGACCCGGAGGTCAAGGGACATGTCGGCGACGTGGAGGTCTGGCGTCCCTGTGAGGGCCGCGCCGGCTACTACGAGCCGATCCCCTATCCGGGCGACATTCCCGTCCCCGGCTGGCCGCCCGGCTTCCCGCCGCCCAACGATCTCCCGCCCTGTATCGAGCTGGAGACGGCTGCGTATTTCTGTACGCCTGCAGGGCTTGAAGCCGATCTCTACATCCATGACCGCGCCGGCATCGGTGGCGATTCGCTTTCCGCGAAATCGCTGACGCCCGGCGTTGGCGTTTCCCCGTCCAAGCAGACGGTCCCCAGCCTGGCCACGCCGTTCACTCTCGGCATCAACGGCCACATCCCGGGCGAAACCGTCGATCTCGGCCTGTGCTTCTATAAGCAGTCCGACGCCGAGGCGGGTGGCTACTTCCCCTGTTGCAAGGTGACGTTGCCGCTTGAAACGCCGCTTGAATCCTGTGCGCCGTGAGGAGGGAGAGATGATCATGTTCACTTTTCCCACCGACCGGACCACGGTCGACAACGTCATGGAGACGATCATGAAACCCCTTGCAGAAAAAGCGCGCTCGCCGCGCTGGCTGCTGGTGGCGGGCATGGCGCTCTCCACCGCGCTCATACCGCTTTCCGGCATCAATCAGGCCAGAGCACAGGACCGGACGATCGAGGAGCTTGAGGTTCTCGAAACGCCGGGCGACGCCGAAGGCCCACGCATTGAACTTGAACCGGAAGTGCCCGAGGTCGAGCCTGATCTGACGCCTTTCCTTGAAAAGCGTGGAACACAGCTCAATTGCGATTATGTGGAATACCGCCTGCGCCTCGGCGTGCGCGGCACACCTGACATGATCGCCCACCCGGGCCTCGACGCGTTTCTCACCAATGTAACCTTCGAGTTTACCGATCAACTTCCCGCCAATCTGTCGATTGTCGACGCCACTTTCAGCGGCGACATCATCGGTGTCGGCGGTGGAGCCGTTCCACCCCATGTGGTCAGCACAAGCACAACCCTTGATGACACGCTCACCCAGTCGGACTTCCACCTTTCCGCCGCCGATCTCGACGGCGACGGCAGTCTGACCGAGCGCGCCATCGACATCACCATCAAGGCAAAGATCGACCAGGCGGCGTTCCCTGCCGCAACCAATGTCGACAATCAGGCCAATGTGGCCGTGATCCGCACGGCAACCGGCGGGCTTGTCGCCACCATTCCGTCGCACGATCCCGCCCTGCCGGACGACGGTGACTGGAAGACGGGCGACCCGACCGCCATCACCATCGATGTAACGGACTGCGATCCGCCGCCACCTCCCCCGCCGCCCGGCGACGGGCCGGAAGAAGCCTGTTTCTCGGTCGAGACCGGCGAGGTGGACTGCCTGCCCGGCGGCGGTGCCTATATCTATCGCATGGATGTCGGCCCGGAGATGGCAGGCAATGTCGTCACCGTGACCTCCACCACACCCGGCATCACCATCGATCCGCCGAGCCAGCCCGTACCGGCCGGCGGCGGGACGCTGGAATGGGAAATCACCGGTGCACTGCCCGGCGATACGGTGCATCTGATCGTCACCGGCATCGAGACCTATGCGGGTCCGGCCGAGGGCGTTGGGCTGTGCTGTTCACAGGTGGTCGACATTGAAATCCCTGAAGACCTCGAATGTCCGCCCGACGATGAAGGCGAACCCGACATCAAGGTCGAAAAGCGCGCCGATGAGGCCGAATGCGAGATCGACGGTTCGTGCGATTTCACCATTCGCATCTCCAATGCGGGTGACGCCCCTTACACCGGCAAGATCGTGCTGGATGAGGTAACGACGCCCGGCAATGCAACGGTGGTCTCAGGGCCAAATGCGCCATGGACCTGCGTGCCGATGATGAGCCCCATGTCGTGCGAGCACCCCGAAACGACCCTCAATCCGGGCGAGTTCGTGGAGCTGAAACTCGGCTTCCAGCCGGGACCGGCATGGAGCTGGAGCGCGATCCGCAACTGCGCCGAATATGACTACACGGCCAGCGGCAAGGATCCGTTCGGCGATCCGACCAACGACAAGGCCTGCGCCACAATCGCGATCTGCCTGCCGGGCGATCCGGCCTGCACGCCGCCGGAGAACGACATTCCGGATATCGCCGTGCGCAAGCGGGCGGAACCCACGGTCTGCACGCCGGACGGTCTCTGCACCTACGTCGTGACCATCCTCAATGCCGGTGCCACACCGATCAACGGTCCCGTCAGCTTCGTGGACACGTTCCCGGCCGGTGATGTCGCTTCGGCATCGTTCAGCCCCTCGCCGCCCTGGTCGTGCGCGCCGCTCGCCGGCAACACGTTCCAGTGCGATCATCCGGGCCTGAACCTCGTGCCGGGCGCATCGACGGACATTCTCGTGACCACAATCGTTGGCGACTATCCGACAAACGAGGTGGAGAACTGTGCGAAGGTGACCGCGCTTGAAGGCGAAACCAATCTCGCCAACAACGAGGCCTGTGCAACGGCGACCATACCGGGCATCCCGGGCGGCCAGCCGCAAATGCGCATCCAGAAGACCTGTGAGCCCACCGTCTCGCTCGCCGAAGGTGTGGCCTGCCGGATCACGGTCAGCAATGCCGGAACGGCAGCACCCGTCGGCCCGGTTCGCGTCAACGACGCAGCCGAGATCATCGGCAGTGGTGCACCGGTCGAGGTCCAGTCTGTCACACCTGACGGTCCGGAATGGTCGTGCGGCGCGGTGCCTGCGGCAAATCTCACCTGCGAGATTCCCGGCGCCGTCATGACACCCGGAACCGCGCGGCACTTCGATGTGACGGTCAATGTCTCACCCAATGAGCGTTTCGAGAACTGCGCACGCGGTTCCTTCGGCCCGGCTCCGGGAGACGACATCGTCTATCCCATCGGCGAGGCCTGTGCTCAGGGCGGCACCCGGATCTCGGTCGAGAAGACCGGTGATGCAGAGTGCCTGCTTGGTCAGCCCTGCACGTTCCAGATCACCATCCGCAACGAAGGTCCGTCATCGATCTCAGGTCCGGTTCGCATCGGCGATGCGCTTCGGGTCGAAGGGTTTGGCGGCGTTCCGGCCCGGATCGTTTCGGTGAACCCGCCTTTCGGCTGTTCGCCCGAACCGACCGAGCTTCCCTTCGCCTGCGAAGCCGACCTCACCCTTGCCAGTGGCGAGAGCCGCACGCATGAGGTCGTTGTCGAGCTGCCGGAAGATGGCGGCCTCGCCAACGAAGTGGGCAATGGTGCATCGGGACGCAACTGCGCTGCGGTGATCGACCGTGGAGCGGATGTGCGCACCGCGCCCTCGCTCTCCGGTGCGCCGGAAACAACAGGAGATGGCCGTGCCTATGACTGCCACGACTTCACGGTTCTGGCGGATGAGGATGAGGACCAGCAATGTTCGCCGGGTCTCGTTCTCAACAATGACGGGCGCTGTGTCTGTCCGGAAGGCACCACCTTCCGCAACGGCCAGTGCGTTGGCACGCAGACCGCTCCGGTTCCGCTGCCTACGCCCCGGCCAACACCGCCGCGTGAGCCCGATCCGAAGCCGCAGGCAG
>NZ_BAMP01000139.1 GCF_000615975.1 Nitratireductor aquibiodomus NL21 = JCM 21793
ATGCTCGGCCGGCCCGCCGTTTTCACGTTGAAGCGCGCAATGGCATAGCGGCCCGTCACCGCGCCGCCGTCGGGGCGCGCGGGTTCGGGCACCAGCACCACCTTGTTCTTGCGCGCTTCCATCTCGATCAGCTCGCGCGTTGAAGCGTCCCCACCTCCTCGTCGGGCGTGAACAGAACGGTGATCGGCAGCGGCGTCTCGATGCCGGCGCGGATCAACTGGCGGATCGCCTCAAGGCTTACATAATTGCCGCCCTTCATGTCCTGAATGCCGGGGCCATAGCAGCGCCCGTCCTCGATGCGCCACGGGTTCTTCTCCAGCGTGCCGATGGGATGCACCGTGTCGAGATGGCCGGAGATGAGAACGCCCGGCTTGCCGAAATCCATGTGCGGAAAGCGCGCCCGCACGGAGCCGCCAAAGCCCATCCGGCCCGGAATGCGCTCGATCTCCGCGCCGATCGCGGCGAGCTCGTAGGCCGCAAGATCCATCATGCGGTCCACTGCGGCCGCGTCGAATGTGGGGCTTTCGCAGAGAATCCACGGCTTGAGCCCGGCCAGCATCGTTTCGGTGTCGAAGGGCAGGTCTTTGATGTTCATGATGTGTGTCCTGAACTGGAGCAATTCCAGGAAAAGTGGAAACCGGTTTTCCGTCCGGAATTGCGCAAAACAATGGGTTGGAGCGTGTTCGCCTCAGAGCGGAAGGCGCTTTTCGACGATCCGCGCCATGATGCTCGCGCCCACGGGCAGCATGTCGTCGTCGAGAATGAAGCCGGGATTGTGCACCGGGATCGAGCCCTTGTGCCAAGCGTGCAATAGGCGCCGGGAACAGCCTTCAGCATATCGGCGAAATCCTCGCTTCCGGTGACCAGCTCTTTGGTGATGGTCGCATTCTCCTCGCCGACGATCTCTGCCGCCACCTCGCGATAGGCCTCCGAAAGGTCGGCATCGTTCATCAGAACGTCGAAGACGGGCCGCAGGTCCGGCACGATCTCCACCTCATAGCTCGCCGCAAAGCCGGCGCAGAGCTTTGCCAACCGGTCGTGGATCAGGTCGCGTACCTCGTCGGAGAAATAGCGGATCGTGCCGGAGATCACTGCCTTGTCTGGCACCACATTATAGGCCGAGCCGGAATGGATCTGCGTCACCGAAAGCACCGCCGGCTGCGTCGGCTGCACATTGCGGCTGACGATCGATTGCAGGTTCTGCACCAGCGCTGTGGCAATCACGATCGGATCGCGCGCATGGTGCGGCATCGCGCCATGGCTGCCGACACCATTGATGGTGATGTCGAAGAAGGTCGCGCCTGCCATGGCCGGCCCCGGCTTGACGCCAAACTTGTTCGGCTCCGCAAGCGGGTTGTTGTGCATGCCATAGACTTCGTCACACGGAAACTTGTCGAACAGCCCGTCGGCCAACATGGCGCGCGCGCCGCCCAGCCCCTCTTCCGCCGGCTGGAAGATCATGATGGCGCGGCCCGCGAAGTCCCGCGTCTCCGCCAGATAGCGCGCGGCCCCCAGAAGCATGGTCGTGTGGCTGTCATGCCCGCAGCCATGAAACGCGCCGGGGTTCTTCGAGGCGTAGGCAGATTGGTCAATTCATCCATGGGCAGTGCGTCCATATCGGCCCGCACACCGACCGAGCGGCTGCCTTCTTTCTTCCCCTTGATGACGCCGATCACTCCGGTCTTGCCAAGCCCGGTATGAACTTCATCCACGCCCCATTTTTTCAGGAGCTCGGCCACGATGCCCGAGGTGCGCACTTCCTCGAAGCCGATTTCCGGGTGCTGGTGGAAATCGCGGCGGATCTCCGTGAGTTCATCCGCGTAGTCGGCGATTTTGGGTAGTACGGGCATGATGGTCTCCGGTGTTGGATGGTAACTGACGGGTAAGGCGCACGCCCCTCATCCGCCTGCCGGCACCTTCTCCCCGCCTGCGGGGAGAAGGACGCGGTGGGGAAGCGGGCACACAGTCGTTCGAAAGCAGGTAAATGCGCTGACGTCCCCCTCTCCCCGCGTGCGGGGAGAGAGTAAGGGTGAGGGGCGAGCGGAGGCGCTGGTCACGAAACGCGCCTCACACACTTTCCAGCTCACGGAAATTGGCGAAATCCCACTGGCGCCCCGGCGCGGCGTCGATCAGCGCGCGCGTATAGGCGTGTCTCGGCGCGGAAAGCACATTGGCCGCACTGTCATGCTCGACCACGCGGCCGTGCTGCATAACCACCACCTCGTCGCAAATCTGCGCTGCCACCCGCAAATCGTGGGTGATGAACAGAATGGCGATGCCGAGTTTCTGCTGAAGCTCGTCGAGCAGGTCGAGCACCTGCGCCTGCACCGAAACATCGAGTGCGGACACCGCTTCATCCGCCACCAGAACATCGGGCTCCATGGCGATGGCGCGAGCAATCGCAACACGCTGGCGCTGACCGCCTGAAAACTGGTGCGGATAGCGGTCCACCGCATCGTCGGGCAGGCCGACCAGCTTCAGGAGTTCGCGGGCGCGCGAAAGCGCGGCCTTTCTGTCCGTCCCCATGTTCAGCGGTCCCTCGACAAGGCTCCGCCCGATCGTCCAGCGCGGGTTCAGCGAGCGGAACGGGTCCTGAAACACGATCTGGATATGGCGGCGCAACGGCCGGAGCGCCCGGCGAGAAAGCGTGGCGATCTCCTGGTCGGCCACGCGGATCTCGCCCTCGGTCGGATCAATGAGCCGCATGATGCAGCGCGCGACGGTGGATTTTCCGGAGCCGCTTTCTCCGACAATGCCCAGCGTGCGCCCGCGCGGAATGGTGAAGTTCACATCGGTTGCCGCTTTCGTCGGCTCTGTGCGCTTGAAGACCCCGTGCGCGCCATAGACCTTCTGCAGGCTGTTGACCGAGAGCACGGGCTCGCCTTCCGGCGTGTCGCGCGCGGCACGCGGGGTCAGGCTCGGCACGGCCTGAAGGAGCTCGCGTGTATACTCTTCCCTTGGCCGGCGCAGCAGCTCCTCGACAGGCGCTTGCTCCACAATCCGTCCGAGTTTCATGACGTGGACCGTATCGGCAATCTCCGCCACCACACCCATGTCGTGCGTGATGAAGAGTACGGCGGTTCCATGCTTTTCCTGCAGTTCGGCGATCAGGCTCAAAATCTGCTGCTGCGTCGTTACGTCGAGCGCGGTCGTCGGCTCGTCGGCGATCAGAAGCTGCGGCTCGAGAATGAGCGCCATGGCGATCATGATGCGCTGGCGCTGGCCGCCGGAAAGCTGGTGCGGATAGGATCGGTAAATGCGTTCGACATCGGGCAGATGCACCTGGTTCATGATGTCGAGCACGCGCGCCTTTTTCTCCTTGGTGGAGAGTTTGGTGTGCGTGTTGAGCACTTCCTCGATCTGCTCGCCGACGCGGATCACCGGGTTGAGCGCGGTCATCGGTTCCTGAAAGATCATGGAAATCTTCCGGGCGCGCATGTCGCGCATGGCCTGGGGGCCGAGGTCGAGGAGGTTCTTGCCCTCCAGGCCGATCCGTCCGCCGGTCGCCTCCAGTGCGCCACGCGGCAGAAGCCCCATCACGGAGAGCGATGTCACGGATTTACCCGAGCCGGATTCTCCGACAAGGCAAACCGTTTCGCCCTGCCTGATCGTGAGAGACACCCGGTCGAGCACGGGCGCTGCCTTTTCGTTACCGGCCAGGCGCACGGTCAGGTTTTCGATTTCCAGAACGCTCGGCACATCGTCGAAATTGCGGGTCTTGAATTTCATATTGCGTGCTCCGGGATGTGATGCTTGGAGCACTGTCGGGAGTCACCTCCCGTTTCCGTCATCCCGGCCGACCGAAGGAAGAGCCGGGACCCATTGAGAGGCACGGCCGATCTCTGCAGAAGGTGCGGGTGATGCCAGTTCGCATTCGAACCGGAGCCGGGCCGCGCTCCACGATGTTCTTCCAATGGGTCCCGGACAGCCCTTCGGGCTTCCGGGATGACGCCGTTTGCGAGACAACACAACGAGATGCACTGGCCCATTGCGGCGGGACTGTTCGTAAGCTGGGTATACAACAGCACTGTCATTTCACCCCTCCCGCTTCTTGAGGCGCGGGTCCAGCATGTCGCGCGCGGTGTCGCCCAGAAGGTTGATCGACAGGATGCAGAGCGAGAGCATGAGCCCCGGCCAGAAGATCAGCGACGGCTTGAGCTGGAAGTACACGCGCCCCTCGGCCATGATGTTGCCCCATGTCGGAATTTCCGTCGAAACGCCCGCTCCAAGAAAGGAAAGGATCGCTTCGGTGAGGATGGCAGACGCGCAGATATAGGTGCCCTGCACGATGAGCGGCGCCAGCGTGTTCGGCATGAGATGCTGCCACAGGATTTTCGGCATGGAGGAACCGAGCGCGATGGCGGCCTCCACATAAGGTTCCTCACGCGCCGAGAGCACCACCGAGCGCACCAGCCGGACAACACGCGGGATTTCGGGAATGGTGATCGCGCCCATCACCGACCAGATGCTTGGTCCGTTGAGCGCGACCAGCGCAATGGCAAGCAGGATGGAGGGGATGGCCATCAGGCTGTCCATGATGCGCATGATGATGGCATCCGCCATCCGGAAAAAGCCGGAGACGAGGCCGATCAGGAGGCCGATCATCACGCTGACAATCGCTGCCGAGATGCCTATGAAAAGCGACACACGTCCACCGGTGACGACGCGCGAAAGCACGTCCCGCCCATAGGCGTCGGTGCCGAGCGGATAGGTTTCGCTCGGTCCCTTGAGGCGCTGGAGGGCGTCGATGGCCATGGGATCATGCGGCACGATCAGCGGTGCGAGCACCGAAAGCACGACAATGATGGCAAGCACGATGGCGGCGATGATCGGCCCGGCACCGAGACGCCAGCCGCGCGGCAGGGCAATGGCGCCGAAGAGCCATTGCATGCGGGATGCAGGTTGCGGGGAAGCGGCCATCAGTAGCGGATCCTCGGATCGAAGAATGTGTAGGAAAGGTCGATAAGCAGGTTGATCAGAACGTAGAGACCGCTCGTCAGAAGGATCATGCCCTGGATGACGGGATAGTCGCGCGCCAGAATGGCATCGACGGTCAGGCGGCCGATGCCGGGAATGTTGAACACGCTTTCCGTCACCACCACGCCGCCGATCAGAAGCGCAAAACCGGTGCCGATGATCGTCATGATCGGCACGGCGGCGTTGGAGAGCGCATGGCGGAAAAGAACCACCGTTTCCTTCACCCCCTTGGCGCGCGCGGTGCGGATGTAATCCTCGCCCAGCACCTCGAGCATGGAGGCGCGTGTCATGCGGGCGATCAGCGCCACATAGATGGTGGCAAGCGTCAGGCATGGCAGAATGGCGCGGGAGAGGAATTTCCCAAAATCTTCCGATGGCGCGACATAGCTGAACGGGGAACCAGCGCAGCTCGATCGAGAAGATCTTGATGAAGATGTAGCCGATCACAAAGACAGGAATGGAAAAGCCCAGAACCGAGAAGGTCATCACCGCATAATCGACCCAGGTGCGGTGCCGCCAGGCGGCGAGCACACCCATGGGCACGGCGATCAGCACCGAAAGCAGGATCGTCAGCACGGCGATGTTGACCGTCGGCCAGATGCGTTGCCCGATCATCTGGGTGACAGGCGTGCTGGAGATGAGCGACGTTCCAAGTTCACCCTGCAAAAGCAGTCCCACCCATGTGATGAACTGTTCGTGCAACGGATCGGCCAGACCGAGCGATGTGCGGATGCGCTCGAGCTGGTCTGGCGTTGCCATATCGCCGGCGATGATCGCCGCCGGGTCGCCCGTGGTCAGCCTGAGCAGCAGGAAAACGAAGATGGCGACGATGATCATGACCGGTATGACGGCCAGAATGCGCCGGGTGATGTAGCCTAGCATCGGAACGTGATGTCCTTTGACACGCGCGTTTCATAAAAAGCGGGGCGCGCGATCCCGATCAGGGAGATGGAAGGAAACGCGCCGGGCAAGAGCCCGAATGCCCCGGAGGTTACCCCGCCCGGCAACCAGGCGGGGCGGGCTCTCAGGCGATCACTCCGCCTTTTCGATGTTCCAGAACACCGGAACCGGCGACGGGATCATGCCGGTCAGCCTGTTGTTGCGGGCCTGCGGCATGATGTACTGGCCAAGCGGCACGTAGAGAACGTTCTCCAGCGTGTGCTTCTGGATTTCCACGGCCACGTCCTTCTGCTTTTCCGGCGTGTCGGCGGCGATGAAGGCGGCGCGCAGTTCCTCGATCTTTTCGTCTTCCGGCCAGCCGAACCATGCGGCATCGCCACGACCATTCAGCATGGGGCTGATGAGTGGCGAATTGATTTCCGGCACCATCCAGTTGGTGAAGAAGATGTTCCAGCCGCCTTCGGAAGGTTTCGACTGGCTGGCGCGGCGGGTGACGAGCGTCTGCCAGTCCATCGCCTGCATGTCGACATTGAAGCCGGCCTCGCGCATGGCCTGCGCGGCCACCACGGGCTGTGCCGTCAGGCTCACCACATCGGTCGGCTGCATCAACACAATCGGCGTATTGTCGTAGCCGGCCTCTTCAAGCAGCTTCTTCGCACCCGCGATGTCGCCGCCCGAGGTGAGTGTGTCGGATCCGGTCTCGTCGCCCAGCGGCGTGCCGCAGCCGAAGATCGCGCCGCACACCTTGTAGTAGTCCGGATTGCCGATCAGCGTGGCGAGCACCGCTTCCTGGCTGAGCGCCATCTGCGCCGCCTGGCGGATTTTTGGATTGTCGAAGGGCGGGTGCTTGAAGTTCATGCGCCCGATCGTCTGGTAACCCAGGTCGTCGCGCGTCTCGACCGTCACGTCCTCGCTGGTTTCAAGCAGCGGCAGGAGGTCGATCTGAACCTGCTCGATATAGTCGATTTCACCCGAAAGCAGCGCGTTGATCGCGGTCTGGGCGTCGGGCATGGTGACCCACTTCACCTCATCGACCTTGACGTTCTTGCCGCCGGCCATCCAGCTCGCCTCGCCGTCGCGCGGAACGTAATCCTCGAACTTGCGATAGGTGACGGAAACGCCCGGCTGATACTCATCCGCCACGAACACGAAGGGACCGGAGCCCGTATAGTCGGTGATCGCCTCGTCGGCGGAGCCGCTGGCCACGCGCTCGGGCATGATGAAGGGCGGCACGGCCGACTGTTTGCCCACCGTGTCGAGCAGCGCCGGGAACGGGCTTTTCAGCTTCCAGACGATGGTCTTGTCGTCGGTGGCCTCAAGGCTCTCGGTCACGTCGAAAATAAGCTGACCGCCCGAGTCCCGCTTGCCCCAGCGCTGGAGCGAGGCCACGGCATCGGCTGCCGTCACCGGCACGCCGTCATGGAATTTCAGCCCGTCGCGCAGCGTGAACGTGTAGGTGAGATTGTCGTCGGAAATGGTCCAGTCGGCCATCTGCGGCTGCGGCGCAAAGTTTTCATCCACAGCCACCAGAACGTCATAGACCATATAGCCGTGGTTTCGGGTGATGTGGGCAGTGGTGATGATCGGGTCGAGCACGCGCAGGCCCGAATGCATGACGGCGGTGATCG
>NZ_BAMP01000138.1 GCF_000615975.1 Nitratireductor aquibiodomus NL21 = JCM 21793
CGCCGAGGCCACGGCCACGGCATCGAAGCCCAGCGCGCGCGCCTCCTTTTCGACGAACGCGCGAAGCCTGTCGGCCTGCGCGCTTTTCATCAGAAATCCAGATCCGCGTAGTGAGAGACGGGGGAAAGCCCCCGCACGCGGTCAGCCAGAATGGAGCGGAAAGAGGGGCGCGATTTCATGCGGGTGTACCAGTCGCGCGCTGCCGGATAGTCGCGCCACTCGATCTCGCCCAGATAGTCGAGCACCGAGAGCGTGGCCGCGGCAGCGAGATCCGCATAGGAAAGCCTTTTGCCGGCCATCCAGTCGCGAGTGCCGGCAAGCCAGTTCGTGTATTTCATGTGCTGGCGCACATTGGTTCGCGCGGCGCGGATGGCTGCCGAATCCGGCGAACCGCCACCTTCCGACCCCGCCATCTGCGGCTTCAGGGCCCTCTCGCGCACCAGATGCCGGGTAACATCGGCATCGGCCTTGAGCAGATACCATTCGACAAGCCGGCGAATTTCCGCGCGGTCGACGGAATCCTCGGCCATCAGGCGCTTGTCGCGCTTCAGTGCGCCACGCGTCTCATCGAGATATTCCGCGATAACGGTTGCACCGACAATGGGATGGTCGCCCTCGGCAAGCAGGACGGGGATCGTGCCCGCCGGATTGAGCGTGAGAAACTCCTCGCGGCGCGCCCAGGGGCGCTCCTCAATCAGGGCGAGTTCCTCGCCATATTCGCCAAAGGAAAGCCGCACGAAACGGCAGGAAGCATAGAGGGGATGGTGAAAGAGCGTCAGCATGCGTCTGCTTCTAGAGGAAGGCTCTGGCCATTTCATGGCCGTGACGGTAATCCTTCGATTACCTGATTCTGCGAGTTCTTCCCTCAGCTATAGGGGGAGACGTATCTGCTGACAAGCAAGCCTTGATTGAGGAGCAAACATGACGGATCAGACCATCGTGGGGGCCCTTCTTCTTGGCGTGCTCGAAGGCCTGACGGAATTCATACCTGTCTCCTCGACCGGGCACATCCTGCTCGCCGGCCATTTCCTCGGTTTCGAATCCACCGGCAAGGCCTTTGAGGTGCTGATTCAGCTCGGCGCCATTCTGGCGATCCTCAGCGTCTATGCCGCGCGCCTCTGGCAGATGCTGATCGATCTGCCCCGCGACCCGGCAACGCAGCGTTTCGTGATCGGCATTCTGATCGCTTTTTTGCCGGCTGCCGTGATCGGCGTGCTGGCTTACAAAATCATCAAGAACGTGTTCTTTGAAACACCGCTTCTGATCTGCGTGATGCTCATTCTGGGCGGCTTCGTGCTCTTGTGGGTGGATCGCCGGGCAACGAAACCGCGCTATCACGACATCACGAAATTTCCGCTTTCCATGTATCTCGGGATCGGACTGTTCCAGTGCCTATCGATGATCCCCGGCACCTCGCGCTCGGGCGCGACGATCGTTGGCGGGCTCCTGATGGGCGCGGACAAGCGCTCGGCGGCGGAGTTTTCCTTCTTCCTCGCCATGCCGACCATGACCGGCGCCTTCGCCTATGATCTCTACAAGAATTACGATCTCCTCACGGCAGCGGATGTGAAGATCATCGCCATCGGCTTCATCGCCGCCTTTTTTGCCGCGCTTATGGTCGTGCGCTGGCTGCTTGGCTACGTATCGCGGCGCGGCTATGCGCTGTTTGGCTGGTGGCGGCTGCTCGTGGGCAGTGTCGGGCTGATCGCGCTGCTTGTGTGGGGGTAAGCCCGCCGGGCTCAGGACCAAATGCAGTACCGTGGTGCGTGGTTCGACAAGCTCACCATGAGGGAGGGTGTATGACTGCAAAACCAGCCGTAACACCGTAGAGACCGGCAATTCTGCAACGCTCTACATCCCTCATGGTGAGCTTCCTGAGCCTGCCGAAGGGCGAACCACGCACGACGTCGATGCAATCCGGCCAACAAAAAACCCGGCGCGAGGCCGGGTTTTTCATGTCTGTGCAGACGGCGTTTTAGGCAACGGCACCGTTGATCCAGGCCGAAAGCGCCGTCTTGGGTGCGGCGCCGACCTTCATGTCGGCCACTTCGCCGCCCTTGAACATCATGAGCGTCGGGATCGAGCGAACGCCATACTGCGCGGCGAGTTCCGGGTTCTCGTCAATGTTCACCTTGGCGATCTTGACCTTGCCACCAAGCTCGGCAGCGATCTCGTCCAGCGCGGGCGCGATCATCTTGCACGGGCCGCACCACTCGGCCCAGAAGTCGACAACCACGGGCTCGGACGCCTGCAGCACGTCGGACTGGAAATTGTTCTTGTCCGCCTTCACGGTGGCCATGGGAATTCTCCTTATCGGCAAATCTGTTCCACTAGATGTGGGGGTCGCGCGGGCACGCGTCAAGCGTTGTTGTGTCACGCCCGCGTGAGTCGTTCAAGCGCGTCTGCCAGACGTTCGGCGGGAACCGGCAGCAGCACCGGCGTTTCCGTGAACAGAAGCGCAGCCTCGACCCTGCGCCCGGGATAAAGCGGTTTCAGAAGCTCCGCATAGAGCGCAAGCTGCGCCACATAGGCTGCGGGTGCTTCTTCCAGCGATTTTGGCGCGGGGCGGTTGGTCTTGTAATCGACGATCAGAACCGCATCATCGGTGACGGCCAGGCGGTCGATCTTGCCGGAGACGGCGTGGCGGCGTTTGCCAAGCGCGAGCTCGCCCATGACGGAAACTTCGGCGCGGGACCCGGGCGCGAAGATGGGCGCGAAGCGCGTGTCCTCAAGGATCGCGCGCACCGAACGCCAGACAGCCTGCCGCTCTTCGCTGCTCCAAGTGCCGCCCACACGATCGAGATAGCGGCCCGTTGCGGCCTCACGCTCTTCCTGCGGGCATTCGGGCAACAATTGCAAAAGCTTGTGAACCGCCAGACCGCGCTGGATGGCAAAGCCCGGCTTGCGCGCCTCGTCGAGAACCGGGGAGAGGGGAGAGGGGACCGGCTCGTAATCAGCTTCGATCAGAGCGCCAGCACGCGACGGCGAGAGCGGGCGCGGCAGGTCGACCGGCATGGGCGGCGGCGTGAGAAGAGCCTCGGGAAGCGTGGTTTCGGGCGCGGTCTCCAGCAGGTTTCTCCGCCTCAGGCTTCACCGCCGGAGCATCGCTCACACGATAGCGATAGACCGGTGCGCAGATGGCGGGGCTCGCCCGTTCCTCCACCCGGTCGGCCCCGGAAAGCGCGGCGCGCACGACATTGAGCCAGGTCAGTTCCTGAGGCTCGCGCTGGCCATGATAGCCGCAGACGATGAGCCGGTCCTCGGCCCGCGTCATGCCCACATAGAGTAGGCGGCGGTATTCTTCCTCCGCCTTGATCTTTGCATCGGCTTCGAACGTGGAGGCCACCGTGTTGGAAACATCCTTGCCGGCGCGCCAGAGGAAACCCTTGCCCTGCCAACCTTCGCCGCGCGGCGCGAAGGGCATGAGCTTGCAGATGCTGCGAGACGAAGGGCGCGCTGCCCGGATCGACCAGAAACACCACCGGCGCTTCGAGCCCTTTGGCGGCGTGCACCGTCATGATGCGCAGCTCGTCGCGCGTCTGGTCCATCTCGCGCTTGATTTCCGGCGCCTGCCCTTCAAGCGCCGAAAGCAGCGCTTCGAGCCCGTTCAGCCCCGCGCGCTCGCCGGCCAGCGCAAAGGACAGGAACTCGTCGAGAATGTCGTTTGCCTCATGGCCGAGCCGGGCAACGAAAAGCCGACGCGCGCCCTCCCGCTCGCGGGTGCCCGTGAGAAGGCTCGCATAAAACTCGAAAGCCGGCTTGAACGCCGCATCGTTCTGCCAGTTCTGCAGGGTCTCGACCATGCCGGCCATTGCCGGATCTTCCAGCGCCTGCGCGCGCATGGCATCGAACAGCGGCACGGCGCGCCCGCGGTTCCAGGCCAGACGGAAGAGGCGTTCCTCATCCATGCCGAAGAGGGGGCTTTTCAGCACTGCTGCCAGCGAGAGGTCGTCATGCGGCTGGAGAAGGAAGCGGCCAAGCGCGATCAGATCCTGCACGGCGATGTGTGCTGTGAGCCGCAGGCGGTCCGCGCCGGCCACGTCGATGTGGCGGTTTTTCAGGCTACGCGAGAGCGCGTGCACGAACCGGTCGCGCTTGCGCACGAGCACCAGAACATCGCCCGCCGTGAGGCGTTTGCCCGTGCCTTCGATGATCTCGCCATTGCGGATCCAGTCCTCGACGGTTTGCGCGATGGTTTCGGCCAGCCGCACGGCGGGTGCCGAAGCGTGGTCGATGGCTTCCGTCCAGTCTTCCGGCTCATCGACGGCGACCGGCGCGATGGGCGACCAGACCTCCACATAGCCGGGCTGGCCCGCGCGAACGGCCAGATGCTCAATCGGCTCGGGATCATGCGTCAGCCCCTGCGCCACACCGGCTTTCGAGAACACGAGATCGGCGGCGCGCAGCACATCCTCGGTGGAGCGGAAGGAATAGCGCAGGCGCAGCCGCTCGAAACGGCGCTCGACCTGGCGCACCTTTTTCTCAAACGCGCGGCCGCTCTCGCCGAAGGCTGCGGGCTCCGCACCCTGAAACGAATAGATGGACTGCTTTTCATCGCCCACCGCGAAGATGGTGCGCAGGAGGCCCTCGCGCGCACTTTCGCCGGCAAAGAACTCTTCCGCCAAAAGGCGCACGATCTGCCACTGCTCGGGGCTCGTGTCCTGCGCCTCGTCGATCAACACATGGTCGATGCCCTTGTCGAGCTTGTACTGAACCCATGGCCCGGCATCGGTACGGTCCAGAAGCCGGATGGTGCGCATGATGAGATCGTTGAAATCGAGAAAGCCGCGCGCGCGTTTCAGACGCTCATAGCGGGCGATCATGCCATCGGCGATGACAAGGGCCGCACGCGTTGCCTCCAGCATGCGGAAGAGCGCCACGCGGTCGGCGGCATTGCTGATTGCCTCCGCCGCCTCGCCATAGCGCTCTACAATGTCGGGCAGGGCAGTGCGCAGCGCCTTTTTGAACGTGGTCTCGCCATAGACGCCGCCATCGGCCTTCAAAAAGCCCTTGCGCAGATGGTCGAGCCGGCGCAGCGGGTCCGCCTCCTCGAAGGCGCGGCTGGCATCGGGCACGATGCTCTTCAGAACCGTTTTGGCGTCGACGGCCTCCGCCTCGGCCACGAAGGCACGAAACGCGCCGGCATCGAAGCCCGGAAGCGGCCAGATGGAGGCGGCAATCGATGCTGCCGTGTCACCGGCTGCGAAATCGAATTCCTCGAAAAGGGCGCTGTAGGGCACCGGGTCGTTGCCGATCCCATCGATAAAGGCGCGCAAGCCGTCGCGGCGGGCGATGATCTCGGACAGAAGCTCCTGCAAGCCGCTCTCGCCGCCGCGCTCCAGCACCTCGGCAAAGGCTTCGGCCAGCGCGCCATCCTCGCCGGCGGCACCGGAGAGGAGATCGCGCCGCGCCTCGGCAAGAAGCGCCTCCTCCATTTGCGTGTCGAGCAGCTCGAAATGGCCGGCGATGTTTGCCTCCAGCGGGAACTGGTGCAGGATCGCCTCGCAGAAGGCGTGGATCGTCTGGATTTTCAGACCGCCCGGCGTTTCCAGCGCGCGGGCGAAAAGCCGCCGCGCGCGAGCAAGCTTTTCACGGTTGGGCGCCTTGCCCTCCATCCTTGCGATCACATCGGACAGCGCTTCGTCGGGCAGGAGGCTCCAGCCGGCGAGATCGCGGAACACGCGGTTGGCCATGTTGGCGGCGGCAGCGCGCGTGTAGGTGAGGCAGAGGATTTTCGAAGGATCGGCACCCTGCAAGAGAAGCCGGATCACGCGCTGGGCAAGGACGTGGGTCTTGCCGGAGCCGGCATTGGCCGAGACCCAGGCCGATGTGGCGGGGTCGGCTGCAAGCGACTGCGCCTTGACCGTGTCCTCGGGGATCACGGGAAACTTTTTCATTCGTCCCCTCCGCCTTCGCCCGCATCGCCGCCGGCAGACCATTCGAGCACGCGCGCCAGATGGTCGTAATCGCCATCCACATCGCCCTCGCGGAAGGGCAGGACACGCGAGCGATAGCCCGTCTCGGGCTTGTGATAATGGGCGAGAAGTTGACCCAGCCGTTCCCATGCCTCTTCGGCCATGCCGGGCGCGGTCTTGTCGCTGTCCTTCATGCGCAGGATGGATTCAGGCACCACCTCGCCATTGGCCTTGAGCCGCACATAGGCGAGGTCGCCGGGCTCGGCGGGACCGATATCGGCGAAGGCACCGCGCTGAAGCAGCGCCGCTTCCAGCGCAAGCTGTGGCGAGAGAAGCGTGTGCGCCTGCCGGCGCGACGGCGAGGCGCCGGTCTTGTAGTCGAGGATTTCGGCGCTGCCATCGGCGCGGATGTCGATGCGGTCGGCCCGGCCTGAAAGGGTGAGCCCGAGCTTCGCCACCTCGGTGGCCGAGGCGCGAATTTCTGCATGGCGCCTTGCGATGCCCTCGGCGCGACCGCGCTCCCACTCGATGACAGAAGCCGCCGTGCGCTCGAAGCGCGGCCACCAGACCGTTGCCACATCCTGCGGGAGACCGGCTTCGGCAAAAAGCTCGCGGCCAATGGCGATCAGCCTGTCGAGCGCGTCGGGGGCCGTCGGGTCTTCCACCTCCTTGATGAAGCGCTCTAGAACATCGTGGAAGAGATTGCCGCGTTCGGCGGCACCCGGATCGCGGATCAGCGGGTCGAGCGCGACAAGCGCCAGAATGCGTTTGGCATAGACGGCATAGGGGTCGCGCCGCAACGTCTCGATCTCGGTGATGGAGAAGCGCGTGGGACGCGCCTCGACCGGCGGCGCAGGCTCGGGCCGGGGGGCGAAATCTTCGTCCGGCCTGTCGTCCAGAAGGCGTGCCCATGCGATCAGCTCCCGGCCGCGGGCGCGCATGGTTTCGGCGACATCTTTGCCGGCAAATGCCGTGAGGCGCTGCAGCCAGCGCGAAGCGACAGCCGGCGCATCGCCGGCGCGGGCGGCGCGCGTCAGCACCACATTCTTTGTGCCCATCGCCATCATGAAATCATGCGCGGCCTGGCCGATGCGGCGCTCCGGCGGCTCCAGCGAAAGCTCGGCCTTCATCAGGCGCGACATGAAGCGGTCGGAGGAGGGAATGGCAGGCCAGGTGCCCTCGTTCATGCCGCCCAGAACCATCGTGTCGACATGCAGAAGCCGCGCTTCGAGCGCGCCCCAGATGGCCACGCGCCTGTCTGCACCCATGGTGGGTTTGACCACCTCGGTGGCGATGAGCGCGGCAAAGACCGCCGGCCATTCGCCCGCATCGAAGGGCAGGGTGGTTTGCGAACCCACCAGACCGCGCAGGAAGGCAGCCATGGCCTGTCCGCGCTCGCCGTCATAGTAATTTGTCAGACTGCCGTCTTCGGAACGGCCCAGTGCTTCCAGTACTTCCACCGTTGCGCGCGCCATTTCAGGCATGCCGATGCCAGATTGCCCGCGCAGGGCGGCCAATGGGCGCAGCGCCTCGACCAGAGCACCGAGCACGGCGTGCGCTTCGGCCAGTGCAGCATTGTTGACGCGCGGGAACCAGAAGGGTTTGCGCGTGTCGCGTTCAATCGCTTCCCAGCGTGCTTCAAAGAGCGCATCGAGCGTGGCGATGTCAGGCCGGCCCGTGCCACCGCGCAGCGCCACGAGCTCGATGGTCTCGGCGGCGCGGCGCG
>NZ_BAMP01000137.1 GCF_000615975.1 Nitratireductor aquibiodomus NL21 = JCM 21793
CTATCGCGAGGGCAAGGCGCGCGAGCGCGTGCCGCTGGAGGTGGGGGCGGCGCTGCAACTCACGCTTTTTCATCCGCTCGACGATCACTATGGTTTCGCGCCGCTGGGCGCGGCGCTGATGGCGCTCGACACGCACAATCAGGCGGCGCGCTGGAACAAGGCGCTGCTCGACAATTCCGCGCGGCCTTCGGGCGCGCTGGTCTATGCGCCGAAGGAGGGCGGGAACCTTTCCGACGACCAGTTCGACCGGCTGAAGGTGGAACTGGAACAGGGTTACGCGGGTGCCGCCCGCGCCGGGCGGCCGCTGCTTCTGGAAGGCGGGCTCGACTGGAAGGCGATGAGCCTTTCGCCGCGCGACATGGATTTCATGGCGGCGAAGAATGGCGCCGCCCGCGACATCGCGCTGGCGATCGGCGTGCCGCCCATGCTGCTCGGCATTCCCGGCGACAACACCTATGCCAATTATCAGGAGGCGAACCGGGCCTTTTACCGCCTGACCGTGCTGCCGCTTGTGGGGCGGGTGGCGAAGGAGTTTTCCGCCTGGCTCCAGCCGGTGTTCGGCGCTGGCGTGCGGCTTTGGTACGACGCGGATGGCATCGAGGGGCTGGCCGCCGAGCGCGAGGCGCTGTGGAGCCGGGTGGGCGCAGCCGACTTCCTGAGCGACGAGGAAAAACGCCGGGCCGTGGGCTATGGCCCGCGCGGCGAGTGAGGCGCTTTATGGTGGATACGGAAATGCTTGCCGCCCGAATGCGCGGGGAGGCGGCATGGGTCCGGCTGCTGGCTGCTGCAGGGCGGCTGGAACGGGCACTGAAACACAACCCCAGATGGCGCCTTCAGCCGCGCGTTCCGGCGGGAAATCCCGGTGGAGGGCGGTGGACGGACGGGGGTGGGTCCGTTGTGGTGCCGGCAAGCGGGCGGGCATCGCGTATTGCGCGAATGCGCCGGCGCTATCCGGGTGCATCGCTCGCGCAGATCACGCGTCTCGAGATTGCTACGATGCAGGCGCGCACCGAACTCTACAAGGTACGCAGGCTCGACCCTCGATGGAGTTTCGGGGAACGGCTGAGGGGACCGGGAATAAATAGTGAAATCAGGGATTTGGAGGCTGTGGCGACGGCAGCGCGGAAGCGTTTTGGTGAATTGACCCGGGGTGCAATTCCGGAGTTCGATCCATTGTGGGGGCGAACGCGCTTATTGGAAGAGTTGCGCAACGCGGGATACCGATACAAAGGACCTGCGGATACCGGGCAAGGTGTTATCTACAGGAACTACGCCCAAGACACTGAAGTCCGTATCATGAGGCGTCCCAATAGAGAGCCACCGCTAAGGAACACGGATCCCGGTAAATGGTTGATGCAATACTACTATAGGTATAAAGTCCCAAATCGTCGCGAGGGACGACACGTTCCTATTCCCGATGGCCAGTGAGGCAACTTTCAGTGACCACGATCGATGAAGTCTGCAACCGTTTGCTTGCCACATTGGAGGAAAGTTGGGAACAGAACATTTTTACCCTGATCAATACGGTGTTCGAGCCACCTTCCCGTAGTGATCTGGTTGAGTTTTGTGAGGCGGTTAGGTCTCTGCACCGGAAAGGTCTTGCGCAGTTCTCGTGGGATACGGTGAAACCTGGCAGGTGTCCTCCCATGTCGGAGGCTGAAACTGTGGAGTTTCTGCGTTCCATGGAGAGCTGGTTTGTCCTTGCCGATGACGGCTACTGGACCTGCAGCAAGGGCGATTTTGGCAGAATGAACATTCCGCAGGTCGTCATCGGGGAGGCGGGTGCTCTTATCGGCCAGAAGCTCGAATATGAACGCGGGACTGAATGGTGGACCGCGCGCAGCCAGACGCTGGACCGCATCCTGTGCATTCTTCTGGCGGAGTGGAAGCCGGAACTGGTGGAAAATCTTACAAAGCTCGACCGCACCTACACCGATCAGATGTGGACTTTTTACGGCTTGCTGGAAGATGGCGTTTCGGCGGAGGACCTGAAGTATCATCTGCTTGCTGCGGAGCGCATGCTTCCTGAGCTGGTGCCGAATCGAAAGAGGGTCGATCGGCTGGCCGGGCAGTTGCTGCAAGTGGAGATTCCGGAAGACCGGTAGAACCCGCAATCGGTGTGATGACGGGTTGTCTTTCTCTCGGCTGGGAGCGCGTGGATCGACAAGCGCCACGTCCACCATACACGGTGAAATAC
Source organism: Nitratireductor aquibiodomus NL21 = JCM 21793 (assembly GCF_000615975.1). Taxonomy (GTDB): domain Bacteria; phylum Pseudomonadota; class Alphaproteobacteria; order Rhizobiales; family Rhizobiaceae; genus Nitratireductor; species Nitratireductor aquibiodomus. The sequence continues at coordinate 2,198 of NZ_BAMP01000137.1, forward strand.
TTCATTTCGAAGCTGTTGCTCGACAGGCGCGTGAACGATTTCACGAGCTGACCCGCGGGGCGATTCCCCATTTTAATCCTCTCTGGGGACGCAGGCGGTTGCTGAAAGAGCTCTTTCGGAACGGGTACAGATTTGAGCGCAATGCCAAAAGTGGAAATGGTGTGATCTACCGCAACCCGGATACCGGCAGTGAGGCGGAACTGTATCGATATCTGGCGAAGGCTGTCGCCAAGCGTGAGCGCCGGGAGCGCCTGCTTTGCTGCGAAAGAAGACTGCTGGAACGCCTGTTTGACGATCCACGCGTCAGGCGCACCATGAGGGGCGCCTGGCGTTTCGATGCTGCGTAGACGGCCGGGCATTTGAGCCCGGATATTTGAACAAGATCCCGAACGAGGATTTTTCCCATGACCGACATGACCCATGCGGGCTGGATATGGTTCGCAAAGGGGGCTGGCGCTGTGGCCGGCTCCGCGATTTCGCTTGCCTATATCCTGCCCAATCACCGGCGCGATGCGGCGATCCGCTTTGCTGTCGGTGTGGTGTGCGGAATGGTTTTCGGCGGGGCGACGGGGCTGAAGCTCGCCGAAATTCTGGAGCTGGCGGAACGGCTGGGGGCGGCCGAAACCATGCTGATGGGAGCGGCTGTGGCAAGCCTTTGCGCCTGGAGCGCCATTGGGCTTGCGCTGCGGTATTTTCAGGCGCGCCCGATTGCGCCGCTGCCGCATGGCCGTGCCGACACTTTTCACAATGAGAAAGGACGCTAGAGCATGCAGGCAAAGATCGCGCCGATGCCCGATGAGCGCAAATATGCCGGGCTCGATATCGAGACGGTCGAGGCGGATGGAACGTTCTCTGGCTATGCGAGCCTGTTCGGGAAGGTCGACCTTGGCCGTGACGCGGTGGAGCGGGGCGCGTTTGCGCGCTCGCTCGAAAAGCGCGGGGCGGCCGGGGTGCGCATGCTTTTCCAGCACGACCCGAACCAGCCATCGGCACCTGGGAGGAACTGCGCGAAGACGCACGCGGCCTTCTGGTGCGGGGAAGGTTGGCGCTTGGTGTCGCCAGGGCGCGGGAGGTCTGGGAGCTGATGCGCGACCGGGCGCTCGACGGGCTTTCCATTGGCTTTCGCACCGTAAAGGCGAAGACGGAGGCGAAGACCGGCGTACGCCGCATTGTGGAAGCGGATCTCTGGGAGATTTCCGTGGTCACCTTTCCCATGCTGCCGGAGGCGCGTGTGGACGAGGTGAAGACGGAGGGAAGGGGCGCGCCGTTGCCCACGGCGCGCGACTTCGAGCGTTGGCTGACGCGGGATGCCGGCCTGACGCGGCGCGAGGCCCGGGTGGTGATCGCCAAGGGCTTTGGCGCTTTGAAACGCGAGCGGGACGCCGCGCGGGGCTTTGATGACGGGCTGGCGGCGGTGATCCGCCGCGCGGCCCGCATGTTCAACGATTGAGGATGAAGACATGACGGCAGGACAGGCAAAACGCGCGCCGGAGGTGAAGTCGGCGCTGGACGAGGGCGATGTGACGGGCGCTTTCCATGAATTCATGAACGCGTTCGAGACCTTCAAGGAAGCCAACAACGAGAAGCTGAAACAGCTTGAGACACGCAGCGCCGATGTGGTGACGGTGGACAAGGTGGAGCGCATTTCGCAGGCGCTCGACGAGCAGAAACAGGCGCTGGACACGCTGGTTCTGAAGAAGACGCGGCCTATGCTGGGGCGTGGCGGCGCGCCACTTCAGGATCTGGAGCGCAAACAGGCGTTTGACGCCTATATGCGTTCGGGCGACGAGCGCGGCATGCGCTCGCTTGAAGAAAAGGCGATGTCCTATGCTCGGCGCCGGATGGTGGCTATCTGGTGCCGGATGAAACGGAGGCAGCCATCGGCGCGCGGCTGGCGGAACTCTCGCCGATCCGCTCCATCGCCTCGGTGCGGCAGGTTTCGAGTGCGGTTCTGAAAAAGCCGTTTGCGGTGACCGGCCCGGCGGTGGGCTGGGTGGCAGAGACGGCGGCGCGCCCGGAAACGGCGACGGGAACGCTGGACGAACTGCAGTTTCCCACGGCCGAGCTCTACGCCATGCCGGCGGCAACGGCGATGCTGCTCGACGATGCGGTGGTCGATCTCGACCAGTGGATCGCCAGCGAGGTGGAAACCGCTTTCGCAGAGCAGGAGGGCGCGGCTTTCGTCAACGGTGACGGGATCAACAAGCCGAAGGGCTTCCTGAGCTATGCTCGGGTGGCGAATGCCACCTGGAGCTGGGGCAATGTCGGTTATAATGTGACCGGCGCCGCAGGCGCGCTGCCGGCAACGGACTCCTCGGATGTGCTGATCGATCTGGTCTATGCGCTGAAGGCGGGCTATCGCCAGAGCGCCAGCTGGGTGATGAACCGCAAGACGCAGGCGACGCTGCGCAAGCTGAAGGACGCGGACGGCAACTATATGTGGCAGCCGCCGGCCACGCCGGGCAGCCGCGCCATGTTGATGGGCTTCCCACTGGTGGAGGCCGAGGACATGCCCGACATCGGCGCCGACACGACACCCATCGCGTTCGGCGATTTCCGCCGCTTCTACCTGGTGGTGGACCGCGCCGGCGTTCGCGTGCTGCGCGATCCGTATTCGGCCAAACCCTATGTGCTGTTCTACACGACCAAGCGTGTGGGCGGCGGCATTCAGGATTTCGATGCGGTCAAGCTTTTGAAATTCGGCACGGTTTAGCCCTCCCTCGACGACCATGCCGATGCGGCCCCGGAAGCAGTTCCGGGGCCGTTTTTTCAACGGGAGTTTCACGCATGACGCTATTTCGAACGGTCGATCCGCTGGTCGAGCCGGTGACGCTTGCCGAGGCCAAGGCGCATCTGCGGATCGGGCATCTGAGCGAGGATGCGCTCATCGAAGGGTTGATCCGTGCCGCCCGCCAGGAAGTGGAGAAGACAACCGGACAGGCGCTGATCGATCAGTCCTGGCGGCTGACGCTGGACGACTGGCCGCAGGGCGATGTGCTTTATCTGAACCGGACGCCGGTGCGCGAAGTGCTTTCGGTGACGGTGTTCGATGCCGATGGTGCGGCCTCGATTGTCGATCCCGCTACCTGTCAACTCGATGCGCATGCGCAACCGGCGCGGCTGGCGATTGCATCGCGGCCGCTTCCGGGCCAGCGGCTGAACGGCATCGAGATTGATTTCAGGGCCGGCTATGGCGAGGCGGGGACGGATGTGCCGGACCTTCTGCGGCGCGCCATCCTTCTTCTTGTGGCGCACTGGTTCGAATTCCGCGCTTCGTTTGGGGCGGAAGATCAACCGGTTTCACTGCCGGCTGGCTATCAGCGGCTCGTCGAGGGCTATCGGAAGCCGAGGCTGTGATGCGGGTGCAGTTTATCGATCCCGGTGCGTTTCGCACGGAACTCAGCCTGCAGCATGCGGCACTCGTTCCGGACGGGGCGGGCGGGCACACCGAAAGCTGGAGCGAGACGGCGACGGTCTTCGGTTTCATCGAGCCGGTGCGGGCGTCGGCACCTTTCGGCGCGGGGCAGCGCCATGAAGAGGTGACGCATCGCATCACGCTGCGGTTTCGACCCGGCGTGGGCGGCGGCATGCGGCTTGTGCGCGCAACACGGGCTTTCACCATCCTGACGGCGCACGATCCCGACGAGACCGGGCGTTACCTGGTCTGTCTCGCCAAGGAGAAGCAGACATGAAGATGAGCATGAAACTGACTGGCGAGGGACTGACCCGCGCGCTGCGCCGGCTGGCGCACAGGGCCGCAGAGGCGGGGGAAGAGGCGCGTCGCGCCTCACGCCTGAAGGAGAAGGCCAGGTTGGAAGCGCAGGAGCGTGATGATGCTCGACGCCGCGTTTGAACTGCAAAAGGCGGTGTTCGGTGCGCTGGCGGCAGATGTGGCGCTGACGGGTGCGCTGGGCGGCGCGAAACTCTACGATCTGGCGCCGGCCCGCACGGCCTATCCCTATGTCACGTTCGGACCGGCCAGTGCTCATGACTGGAGCACGGATACTGAAGAGGGCAGCGAGCATTTTTTCACGGTCAATGTCTGGTCGAACGGCAAGGGGCGGCGCGAAGCGCTGCAACTGATGGACCGGATCGACACTGTGCTGAAGGGGTCGTCCCTGCCGGTTGCGGGGCATCAACTGGTCAACCTGCGCCGCGAGGGCAGTGAAATCCGCTTCGATGAAGACCTTATCGCCTATCACGGCTGATGCGCTTTCGCGCCGTGATCGAGCCGGTCTGACACACCAACACATCCCTGGAGAACAAATATGGGTGCAAAGAAGGGCAAGGATCTGCTCCTGAAGCTCGACACGAGCGGAGCAGGGGCATTCACGACCGTTGCGGGGCTGCGCGCCAAGCGTCTCGCCTTCAACAGCGAGACAGTGGACGTGACCGACGCGGATTCAGCAGGCCGGTGGCGCGAACTGCTGGCCGGCAGCGGCGTCCAGCGTGCAGCCATAAGCGGATCGGGGATATTCAAGGACGGGGCTTCGGATGCCGCGATTCGCAGCCGGTTCTTCGCCGGTGAGATCGCCGGCTGGCAACTGGCGATCCCGGATTTCGGCGTGGTGTCCGGCTCGTTCCAGATCACCGCTCTTGAATATGGTGGCAATCACGACGGCGAGGTGACCTTCGAGATTGCGCTGGAATCGGCCGGTGCCGTGAGCTTTGCGGAGGTCCCATGAGCAGCGTGAACCGCAGGCGCGGCGAGGTGGCCGCGCGGATCGACGGCCGGGACTACACGCTTTGCCTGACGCTGGGTGCGCTGGCCGAGCTCGAAGACGCCTTTGCCGCGGACGATCTGGGGGAACTTGCAACACGGTTTTCGAGTGGACGCCTTTCGGCACGGGACATGCTGCGGGTGATCGCGGTCGGTCTTCGCGGCGGCGGCCACGCCGTGAGCGAGGAAGACGTGCGGGCGATGCGATGCGACGAGGGGGCGGCCGGCTTTGCCCGCATTGTAAGCGCGCTTCTGATGGCAACCTTCGGTGGCTCGGAGGAACCGCCGCAAAACCCTTGAACGCCGCAGCACCCCGCGCGAGACCCTTTCCCTGGAGTGAGGTCATGGGGTTTGCCTTTGGGGTGCTGCGGCTTTCACCGGTTGCGTTCTGGTCCATGACGCCGCGCGAACTCAATTGCGCGCTGGAGGCCGTGTTCGGCAGCGCTGTCGGTGTGCCGGCACGTAATGATCTCGATCAGCTGATGGAACGGTTTCCCGATCACCAAATCTGAGACTGAGCGGAGGCAAATCCTTGGAAGACATGACGTTTGAGATCCGCGCGGATACCAAGCCGTTCGCGGAGGCGCTGGGCGAACTGGAAAAACTGGCGGACGGCTTCGGCCGACAGATGACCGGTGCGCTGAAAAGTGCGGTTGTCAGCGGAAAATCGTTTGAAGATGTGCTGCGCAACATCGGCATGAACCTGGCGAGCATGGCGCTTTCGCAGGCGCTGCAGCCTTTGGCGGCGCTGGGTTCGTCGCTATTTTCAGGCGTTGTGGGCGGCATCCTGCCTTTCGCCAAGGGCGGCGTGGTGCCGTTTGCCGATGGCGGGGTTGTCTCCTCGCCAACCTATTTTCCGATGGCAGGCGGCACGGGATTGATGGGCGAGGCGGGTGCAGAGGCGATCCTCCCCCTGCAGCGCGGCGCTGACGGGCGGCTG
>NZ_BAMP01000136.1 GCF_000615975.1 Nitratireductor aquibiodomus NL21 = JCM 21793
ATGCCGCGCTCGCCGCCGAGCTCGCGCGCGTCAAGGCGATCCACGGCTATGCCGTGCTCTATGACTGTCACTCGATCCGCTCGGTCATTCCCTGGCTGTTCAAGGGCGTCCTGCCGGACTTCAACATCGGCACCGACGAAGGCCGCACCTGTGATCCGCTGATCGAACAGGCCGCGTTCCGCACAGCCTCGGCGACCGGCCGGACCCATGTCCTCAACGGCCGCTTCCGCGGTGGTTGGACGACCCGCCATTACGGACGTCCCGCCGACGGGGTTCACGCCATCCAGATGGAACTGGCGCAATCCTCGCATCTGGCCACAGAAGAGCCGCCCTTCGATCTCGACGCAGAGAAGAGCGCCAGCCTGCGCAAAGAGCTCACAGACATTCTTACCGGCATCATGCTCGCCGCGGCCGAGGCCGCCGGGCGCGGGAACCAACACTGAAAGGACACAACGGATGACCGACACTCGTCACAACCAGCGCGACGTCTACCCGCCGACCGGAACCGAGCTAAATGCGAAAAGCTGGCTCACCGAAGCGCCACTTCGCATGCTGATGAATAATCTGCACCCGGATGTGGCCGAGAACCCGCACGAGCTCGTGGTCTATGGCGGCATCGGCCGCGCCGCGCGCAGCTGGGAAGACTTCGATGCCATCGTCAATTCGCTGAAGGATCTCGAAGCCGACGAGACGCTGCTCGTGCAATCGGGCAAGCCAATTGCCATCGTCCGCACCCATGCCGATGCACCGCGCGTCCTCATCGCTAACTCGAACCTCGTCCCCAACTGGGCCAACTGGGACCACTTCAACGAGCTCGATAAGAAGGGCCTGATGATGTACGGCCAGATGACGGCCGGTTCGTGGATCTATATCGGTGCGCAGGGCATCGTGCAGGGCACTTACGAGACCTTCGCCGAAGCCGGCCGCCAGCATTACGAGGGCGATCTGACCGGCAAGTGGATCCTGACAGGCGGCCTCGGCGGAATGGGTGGCGCCCAGCCGCTGGCGGCCGTCATGGCCGGTGCCTGCTGCCTTGCGGTCGAATGCGACGAGACCCGCGCCGACTTCCGCATCCGCACCCGCTATTGCGACGAGAAGACCCGCGACCTCGACGAGGCGCTCGCGATGATCGACCGCTGGACAAAAGCGGGCGAGGCGAAATCCGTGGCGCTGATCGGCAACGCCGCCGATGTGTTCCCCGAAATCCTGCGCCGCATGCAGGTGGGAGAAAACCTGCCCAACGGCCGTCCCGACATCGTCACCGACCAGACGTCCGCCCACGACCCGTTCCATGGCTATCTGCCGAAGGGCTGGAGCGTTGCCGAGTGGCGCGCCAGGCAGGAGAGCGATCCGCAGGCGGTCAATCGCGCCGCCCGCGCGTCGATGAAGGACCAAGTCGCCGCCATGGTCGGCTTCTGGAACGCCGGTGTCCCGACGCTCGACTACGGTAACAACATCCGCCAGGTGGCACAGGAGGAAGGGCTGGAAAACGCCTTCGCTTTCCCGGGCTTCGTCCCGGCCTATATCCGCCCGCTCTTCTGCAAGGGCATCGGCCCGTTCCGCTGGGCAGCACTTTCCGGCGACCCGGAAGATATCTACAAGACCGACCAGGCGATGAAGGATTTGTTCCCCGAGAACGAGCACCTGCACCGCTGGCTTAACATGGCGCGGGAACGAATCGCCTTTCAGGGCCTGCCGGCGCGCATCTGCTGGATCGGCCTCGGCGACCGTCATCGCGCTGGCCTCAAGTTCAACGAGATGGTCGCCAACGGCGAACTCAAGGCGCCCGTGGTGATCGGCCGCGACCACCTCGATTCGGGCTCGGTGGCCTCGCCAAACCGAGAGACCGAAGCCATGCGTGACGGCTCCGACGCCGTCTCTGACTGGCCGCTTCTGAATGCCTTGACCAACACCGCCTCCGGCGCGACTTGGGTGTCGATCCACCACGGCGGTGGCGTCGGCATGGGCTTTTCGCAGCATGCCGCGTGGTGATATGTGCGGATGGAACGCCGGAAGCTGCAAAGCGCCTCGAGCGCGTGTTGTGGAACGATCCCGCGTCCGGCGTCTGGCGCCACGCCGATGCCGGCTACCAGGACGCCATCGACTGCGCACGCGAACACCGACTGCGCCTGCCGCGGATCCTGGGATCGTGAGTCGCATCCATCGGGAGGTCGAGCGCCGCTTCACCCCCTGGAAGAACGGCGGCGGAGAGACCGCAGAAATCATCTGCGTTCCATCCGGCGCCGGTTTCGACGACTTCGACTGGCGGATCAGCACGGCAAAAGTCAGCCAATCGGGTCCGTTTTCCCGCTTCCCGGGTATAGTTCGCGTTCTTACGGCGATTGAAGGCGGCGCGATCCGCCTGCACTTCGACGATGGCCGCATCATCGATGCGCGCCCTGGCAACGGTCCGCACGCTTTTCCAGGCGACGACGCCTGTGTCGCCGAACTCCTGGGAGAATCGCTGCTCGATCTGAACCTGATGGTCCGCACGCCACTACAAGGTGCCGTGCTTCAGGGCGGGGAGACGGTTGAAACCGATGACCAGCTTGCCAGCTACCTCTTTGCGCTGAAACCGCTGCCGGCCCTTGGCCTTGCGACATACGATCTTCTCGAATTGCCGGCCCTCGTCAACTATGTGGTGCCTCGCGACGCCCTAGTTCTGACCGTCAAACGCCCCGGCTGATCGGTCTACGACCCGACCTTCGAATCGAATTCAGCGATCAACTGATGGGCTTCGCCGGGGTATAGCAGGCGCGCGCAGGTCACCCAGTTGGCCTCGATCTGCGTCCTGCGTTGGACTTCGAGACAGGCCGCCCCGACCGGCAATTCCAGCAGCTTCGCATCCCGACCCGACACGTTGATCGCCCGCACGTGATGGCGCGCCTTGGTCCATGGCATGGTGTTGAGAAGCCATGAACCCGGTACTTCTTTCTCGAAGTCCACATACATAGCATCGGGCGCCATGGCGCCGTTAATGACGCGGGTTTCGAGGCAAAACGGCTCGCCGTCGGAATAGTGCAACCCCTGCAGGAACAGGCAATCGTCGCGCCCTTCATCTTCCCGGAGACTGAAAATGCGGCGGTCATGTGCGTTGCTTGCCCGCCGTTCGTTCGACAGGAGAGACCACCTGTAGCGCCGTCCAAGTGCAGCGACTTCGTCACCGATATTGTTGATCGCGACCACGGCCGATTCCGCCCGGGGCTGCGCGACGACGGTGCCGCTGCGCTTGCGGCGTATCACGAATCCGTCCGAGGCCAACCGCGTCAGAACCTTGTTCATGGTCATGCGCGACACGCCGTACTGCTCGGCCAGTACCGTCTCTTTCGGAAGAGAAAAGCCCGGTGGCCAGGTCCCGTCCACGATCTTGCGTGAAAACTCGTCGAGGATCCGGCCGTGAAGCGTATCCGACTTTTCCTTCGCCATCCTGTACCTCGTCTACCCGAACGGTCGTGTGCCAGACCCGTCGCGAGACAGGACAACCTCGATGTCATCCTCATACCCCGGCCACCGGTTCAAGTATATATTTTACGCGCGTCGCAGGCAGGTCGTCCACTGATGCAATGTCTTAAGCTGCACGTGTCCAGTCGCGGCCAAGTCGCGGCCGATGTGTGCCGATCGAGGAACGAGTTCCGGGCCGGGGCAGGATGAATGCCTCGCGAATATAGGGCCGATGTACCGGTTCAACGTCTTCTACGTGATGGCCTTCAAGGCAATGGTGCCCCGCAATACCTCCATCGGCGACTATGGCGACAGCGAAGCCTATTATGCCAAACAGAACGCTTCTCTCCTGTCGATCAATATCCCGATCAACTGGGCGACGGCCTGAACGCCAAACGCCTCTCGTCGAAAGCAGAACCAGATGGCGCAGTGGTCTGTTGGCGAGCATCAGCGTCAATCGGTTGGCACCAGCTCCAACACCGGTGTCCATGCGCGCTCGCTAACAGCATCCAGCCAGATCGAACCATGCCGCTCGTAGGACCTCTGGCATCCTGTTTGAAGCTCTGAACGTAAGAAAAACCCGGCATGAATTGCGTGGGGCTTGGAGGATACCGAGAAGGTGAGTGCTTTGGTGATTTAGGTCGCGGGGGTAGGATTTGAACCTGCGATCTTCAGGTTCGCAATCGCACCCAAGAAATCAACTATCGCTCCCCCTCAATAGTTGTATGCAGTTACGAGCGGCAAACCAAACAGCGACGCCCACGCCCTGGCGCTCGCTTTCTGGATTGGGACGATGTTGGTATCGCCGGTCCACCAGCCATTGCCTGTCGCCACGATGACATCCGGCCCAAACAACACGGACTGAAGGATCGGCCACACGATGAGCTGCTCATAGCAGATCAAGGGTGCGATCGACGTCCCAGCAAAACTGCCGGTGGGATTGCCGAAGAACTGCGCCGAAGCGCCGCCAGATGCCCAGGGCCGCCACATCGAAACCGGCACCGGCATCCGCTCCCGATAGAGCATCCTCGCCCCCTCGCCCGTCAGCTCGATCATGACATTGTCATAGCCGCTCTCGTTGATGACAACGGCGCCGCCGGCGACGACGACATCGAGGTCGGCGAGGTTTCGGGTCCAGAGGCGCTCGGTTGTCGGCGTCCAGATCCCGAGCGCGCTTTCGGGAAGAACAACTGTGCTGGCCCCATTCTCCACGGCGCGTCTGACAAGCGCGATTGTGGCCGTATGCTCAGCGTAATCGGCATGTTCGCCGGCAACCTGGTAATCGAAGGTCGTGTCAATTCCGACCCACCCGTCCGGCGGTTCGGGATCGGTCCGGGTGGTTGCGGATAGTGCCAATGTCACGCCGATTGCGACACCGGCGAGCGGCCAGGCTCGTGTGGTCATCGCCGAGAGGCCGGCGGTTGTGGCCGCCAGTCCTGCCCAGCCCCAACCGGGCAACAGGACGCCGGCTGCCGTGATCGGACTGGCCCACCCGACGATCCCGAGTGGCGGCACGCTCATCAGCGCCCACGCTGCCAGATATCGCAGCGGCCGATGCCACCCAGGCTTCGGCGACCAAAGGACCGTATGCACCGTGACGAACAGCAGCGACGCAGCAAACCAGAGACCAAGCCCGACCCAGATGTCGCTCGCATAGAAAATCGATACGCCGACCGGCAAGCCTCTCGACGCCGCCATGAAATAAGCCATCGAAACCAGGCCTGCGAACAGCCGCGTCGCGGCGAACGCCCAGAGCGCGGGAAAGAGGCACGCGACCGGGAGGAGAAGCACTTCGCCGCTCCATCCGATGGCGCCGACCGCTGCTGCAGCGGCGAGGAACATTGCCGCGGTGACCATGCTATGGCGTGAAGGTGAAAACCGGTTTCGCCAACCCGAGAACGCCGGCGGCCGGTATTGGCCCAAAGTATCGTGAGTCATAAGAACCTCTGAAAGTTGAGAAGAGAAACAGCGTGTTTGGGGGCACGACGCCGCCAGGATAGGGCGTCAGCTCGCGGCCCGATCCGTCACGCGGCTGAATTGCGGATTGCGGGAGAGCGAGACCGTCGATCGCAACGGATGTGCCGATTTCAACCGACTGCCCGGGCAGCGCCACGACGGTCTTGATCAGCGGGCTAAGCCAGCCGGGGCAGAGACCGCGCCGCACATATTCGCGCTCGCGGGCCTGACGAAAAGAGTCGGTCAGCGGCGGGCAAATGAACACCCGATCCCCGACCCAGACATCGCGGTTCAGCGTTTCGATCCGCCACAGCCCAAGCGGATAGCTCGGTGTCAGATTGACCCGAAAGCCCATCCCATATCCCAAGCCTAACAGCGCCAGAGGGATGCTAGCGAGAGCGGCAACCATGACGATCCGGCGCCGTCGGCTCACTGCTTTAGCCCCTGGCTTTTGGTTTGCGTCTGGCGCAGCGCCTCGGACTGTTTCAGGGCCTGCTGGGTGCGCTCATGGGCGGCCAGCTGCTGGCCGGCACGCATTACCGGCCATGCGGTGCTGAGCTTTTCCCGGTCGCCAGCCGACATGCCCTGGGCCGCCTTGTCGAAAGTCGATCCCGACGGGTCCTTGGCCGCATTGCCGAGCAAAGTCCGCTCCCCGAACCGCTCCGAAACAGCGTTGTTGAAGGTATCGAGTTCGGCCTTCACCATGCGGTCGGCCAGTGCAAATCCAAGCGCCGCTGGCAGGTCGTTCCTGTCGATTGCATCGCGGACCTTTTCCATGGCGCGTTCGGCCGCAGGTGACAGAGACGGAATATCGATCGAGGTGCGCTTGCGGTGACCCTCCTCTTCCTGTCTGTACTTGGCGGTCGCCCTCTCACGCATGTCGAGATAACGTTCGAGGTCGCGGCGGAGAGCGGGAACATTCACTTCCGCGACACGCCGGTCCTCACGATCCGCACGGCTTGCCCACAGTCCTTCCTTCCCCTTGAGCGCACCGAAGCTTGCAGCGTTCCGCTCGATCTCTCCGAGCCGCTGCTGCGCAACGTTCGGGTCTTCCACGACGGCCTCCATGCGCATCGCCTTGAAGGCGGATTCGGGATCCGCGTAGACGAGCCGAATACGGTCGGAGAAATTGTCCCATTGCTTCTGCAGGACCGGATCGGCTTGCAGCTTTTCGTCTGCGGCATCGGTAACCGACATGGTGAAACTGGAAATGCCCTTGACCATCGGCTCGGCCTTTCTGATTGACTGCGGAGATTGATGAAGCGGTTGATCGGCGAGCCGCGCACCGGCGGCGCGAAGCCGAAGCCCGAGGTCGACGAGTTTCTGTTTCTGCCGGAGCGTCCACTGGACCCGGTCGCGCATCAGCGTCCGGGCAACGCGCACGAGGTGCAGACCGCGATTGTTGGCGAAGCGGAGCGCCTGGGCGTAGAAGCGGTCGCCTGCATAATCGAGGGTGACTTCCTTGGCGTTCTTTCGGGAGAGGAGCTTCTCGAGCCCGCCGGCGAGGTGGAAGGAACGGCTGCCAAAATAGAGAGCCATATCTTCCCGATGCCGGGTCATCGCGACATAGGTCAGATGCCGGTCGAGCGAGAGCGAGGCGAGCACTTTCACACGGTCGACGGTCGCGCCCTGCGACTTGTGGATCGTCGTCGCATAGCCGTGATCGAGATTGCGATAGAAGCGCTGATCGACGGCGACGCGATGCGCCCCCTCACCGTCTCCGATCGTCGCAACGATGCGGCCGGGCGCGGCCTCGACGACCTTGCCGATCAAGCCGTTCTTGACGCCGAGCGAGCCTTCGTTTTTCAGGAAGACGATCTGATCGCCGGCGGCAAACTGTCTGGGTCCATCCTCTGTCCTGAAGGCGTGGCCGGCGTCGACCAGCCCCCGCTCGACGAGCTTTGCGCGCGCCATTTCGTTGAGCTGGCGCACATCGCGGCGCAGATGCGCGAGGATCAATGTCGATTTTTCCGGATCGTAATCGCGGTTCCAGTCGGTAATCAGGGTTTCGACCGCATCGGCCTTGAGCGGTTGCCCGATCAGCTTGCCGTTCGCGCGATAGGAGGAGAGCGCTTCTGCAACTCGGCCGCGCGCCAGATTGAGCGACGCCGCCCGCATCCAGGCCTCTTTTTGGCGGTAGATGGTTTCGAGCTCGGCATATCCGGTCCGTTCGACGATCGCGCGGAAGGCCGCACCTGCCTCGATCGGTTGGAGCTGCTCGGCGTCACCGACAAGGATCAGTTTCGCGCCAGCCTTGGTGACGGCTTCGACAAAGGTCGCCATCTGCCGGGACGAGACCATGCCCGCCTCGTCGAGAACGAATACGGTCTTGTCATCGAGACGGCGGCGGCCCTGCTGCCAACCGGGCTCCCAGGAGGCGAGCGTGCGCGACGGAATGCCCGCTTCCTTTTCCAGACCCTCGGCCGCCTTGCCCGCAAGCGCGCCACCGACGACTTTGTAGCCGGCCAGTTCCCAGGCTTCGCGGGCGGCCTTCATCATTGTGGTCTTGCCG
>NZ_BAMP01000135.1 GCF_000615975.1 Nitratireductor aquibiodomus NL21 = JCM 21793
CGCGCCGCAGGGCGGCGACGGGGGCGATCCGCGAAGGGCTGACGCGTCTCGGCGCCACGCTGAAACGTCTGCCGGGCGAGCGCAGCTATTTCAGCTTTCTTCTGTCGTCCATGTTCTACCGCGATGCGCTCAACGCGCTCTATGCCTTTGGCGGTATCTATGCGGCGGGCGTGCTTTCCTGGTCGATCACGCAGATCGGGCTGTTCGGGATTCTGGCCAATGTGACCGGCGCACTCGGCGCATGGCTCGGCGGGCGGATGGACAGGCGCTTCGGGCCGAAGCTGGTGGTGAGCGTGTCCATCCTGATGCTCACGCTGTGCGCGCTGCTGGTGATTTCCACCACGCGTGAGGAGCTTCTTTTCATGCCGATCAGCGGGGCTGGGGCAAGCAGCCTCCCGGACATTGCCTTCTTCGTGGCAGGGGCTTTCATCGGCGCTGCGGGCGGGTCGATACAGGCGGCGTCGCGCACGCTGCTGGTGGATCAGGTATCGCGCGAGCGGGTGACGGAAGCCTTCGGGCTCTACGCGCTTTCCGGCAAGGCGACGACCTTTATCGGGCCGTTCGCTATCGCAATCGCCACCGGGTATTTCGCCTCGGGGGCTTTCGACTTTTCGATCGAAGACGCGCAGCGGCTCGGCGTGACGCCGATCCTTGTTCTGTTCCTCATCGGGCTGGTGCTTCTGCCCTTCGTGAAGAGCCGGCATCAGGAGGCGGCAGCTCCTGATGCTTCGAAGCGCTTTCGTCAGTGACGGAAGTGGCGCATGCCGGTCATGACCATGGCGATGCCATGCTCGTCGGCGGCGGCGATGACCTCGTCGTCGCGCATGGAGCCGCCCGGCTGAATGACGGCGGTGGCGCCGGCTTCAACGGCGGAGAGAAGCCCGTCGGCGAAGGGGAAGAAGGCGTCGGAGGCGACGACGGATCCCTTGGTCAGCGGCTCGGCGTTGCCGGCAGCTTCGGCTGCGTCTTCGGCCTTGCGGGCGGCAATGCGGGCGGAATCGACGCGGCTCATCTGGCCGGCACCGACGCCCACGGTCGCGCCGTCGCGAACGTAGACGATGGCGTTCGACTTTACATGCTTGGCGATGCGGAAGGCGAAGACGAGATCGGCCATTTCCTTCTCGCTCGGCGCGCGTTTGGTCACGACCTTGAGATCGAGATCGTCGACAACGCCATTGTCGCGCGACTGGACGAGCAGGCCGCCGGCAACGGTCTTGACGGCAAGGCCAGGCGCGCGCGGGTCGGCAAGTCCGCCGGTGACGAGCAGGCGCAGGTTCTTCTTGGCTGCAACGATGGCGCGGGCCTCTTCGGTCGCGTCGGGCGCGATGATGACCTCGGTGAAGATCTTGACGATTTCGGTGGCCGCTTCCGCGTCGAGCGGGCGGTTGAGCGCCACGATGCCGCCGAACGCGGAGACGGGGTCGCAGGCGAGCGCCTTTTCATAGGCTTCGCGCAGCGTCGCGCCCTCGGCCACGCCACACGGATTGGCGTGCTTGATGATGGCGACGGCGGCGGAGCGCTCCGGCGAGAACTCGGAGACGAGTTCGAAGGCGGCGTCCGTGTCGTTGATGTTGTTGTAGGAGAGCTGTTTGCCCTGAAGCTGGGTCGCGGTGGCGACGCCGGGGCGGCTTTCGCCGGTGACGTAGAAACCTGCCTTCTGGTGCGGGTTTTCGCCATAACGCATCACTTCCTGGAGCCTGCCGCCAACGGCGCGGAAATCCGGTGCGTCGACCTTGAGCGTTTCAGCGAACCAGCCGGAGATGGCCGCGTCATAGGCTGCGGTGCGGGCGAAGGCCTTGGCTGCGAGTTCCTGACGCAGACGATGGGGCAGGGCGCCATCGTTTTCGGCAAGCGCCTCGACGATACGGGCATAGTCGGCCGGCTCCGTGACCACGGCCACATAGGCGTGGTTCTTGGCTGCCGCGCGCAGCATGGCCGGACCGCCAATGTCTATGTTCTCGACCGTGGTTGCATAATCGCCACCGCCGAAACGCACCTCTTCGAACGGGTAGAGATTGATGACCAGAAGGTCGATGGGCGCGATGTCATGCTCTTTCATCGCGCTCGCATGGTCCGCATCATCACGAATGCCGAGCAGGCCGCCATGGACGCCCGGATGCAGCGTCTTCACGCGCCCGTCCATGATCTCGGGAAAGCCGGTCAACTCCGAAACGTCGCGCACGGCGATGCCTTCGCCGGAGAGTGTTTTGGACGTGCCGCCGGTGGAGACGATCTCGACATTGCGGCCCGAGAGCGCGCGGGCAAAATCGACGATGCCGCTCTTGTCGGAGACCGACAGAAGCGCACGGCGGACGGGAACGAGATCGGGTGCGGGAATGTTCTTGGCGGCAACGGACATGCGAGGCGGCTCCGGCTTTGGGGATGGATGTGGGGGACGTACCGGCAGGCGGGATGCAAATCAAGCTTGGCGGCAGGCTATTGCCGCTTTTGGCGACGAAACAGGCTTGCATCGGCCGCGCAAAAGGGCATTGGTGCCAAGCATGAGCGAGAAACCTGAAATCCTTTATGCCTGTGAGCCGGACCTTGAAGCCGTCGAGTTTGGCCGGGTGCTGCGTGAGTCCGGGCTGGGCGCGATCCGCCCGATTGATGATGAAGCGCGGCTTCGGCGCATGATCACCGGCGCCGGTCTCATCGTGACGGCGCGCCGCAATGTGGAGGGTAGACCGCTGGTGGGTGTTGCCCGCTCCGTGACCGACTTTTCCTGGTGCGCCTACCTTTCCGATCTTGCCGTCTCCTCAAAAGCGCAGGGGCTGGGGATCGGCCAGGGCCTGATTGACGAGACACGTCGCCAGCTTGGCCCTGACGTTGGCCTCATGCTGGCGTCTGTGCCGGAAGCGGTGGGCTTTTACGAACGCATCGGGATGGGACGGATCGATGATGCCTTCTGGTTCCGCCGGGAGCGTTGAGGCAGCACCAGTCGAACCGCCGGTGGGGGCAATGGTCTCATATCGCGCATGGCAACTGGCTTACTCGACAAGAGCGGCCGCCTGTGGCAATCAGGGAGCCCGAATGTGCATCAAGAAGCGTTTTGCTAATTTTTGCGGCGATTCTATATTTCTACCGCATATTTTATTGACTTACTGACTTTCTTCTGCAAATTCTCCTGTGAATGGATTTGCAGGAAGACTGTCATGGATCAAATCGACCATAAAATCGTGACCCTTCTGGCCGAGGATGCCCGCCGTTCTCTGGCTGATATCGGTGGCGTGGTGGGGCTTTCCGCATCCGCGGTCAATGAGCGTATTCGCCGGCTTTCAGCCAGCGGTGTTATCCGGCGGTTCACGGTGGATGCCGATCCGGCGGCGCTGGGCTGCCCGGTGCTCGTCTTCATCTGGGTGTCGCTGGTGCAGAATGTCAATGAAGAGGCATTTCGGGTGTTTGCCGCGGCCCACAAGGCGGTGGAGGAATGCCACCACGTGACGGGACCGTGGTCCTATCTGATCAAGGCGCGGGTGCCTTCGCTCGCCGATGTGGAAAGCGTGCTGGAAGACATGAAGAAACATGGCTTTCTGGCCCGCAGCGAGTCCGTCGTCGCCCTGTCGACGGTGGAGCCAGGGTCCTTCGCGCCGGTCGAGAAGGGCTGACGATTGGACGCGCTGCTCTTCGGCAAAAGCCTGCTGCTTGGGCTGGCGGTGGCGGCGCCGCTCGGGCCGATCGGCGCATTGTGCGTGAACAGGACGCTGGAGCACGGGCTGTGGGCCGGGGTCGCCGGCGGTCTGGGCACGGCACTGGCGGATGCCGTCTATGCGGCGCTGGCGGCCATCGGTTTTGCAGCGTTTGCGGCGGCCCTTGCGGTGGTCGACGTGCCGCTCAAGCTTGTCGGCGGCGCGTTTCTGGCGTGGCTCGGATGGAAGAGCTTTTCGCCGGCACCTTTGCGGGCGGCTGCCGAGGCACGGGCAAGCGATCTCTTCGGAACCGCCGCTGCCACGTTCTTCCTGACAATCACCAATCCGATGACCATTCTGGCCTTTGCGGCCATGTTTGCCGGTCTCGGGCTGGCGGACACGCCGCACCCCGCCGATGCGCTGGTCGTGGTGACCGGTGTCTTTCTCGGCTCGCTTCTATGGTGGTTCATTCTGAGCAGTGGCGTGGCGCTGGCGCGCGCGCGGTTGCCTGAAAGCCTGTCGCGGTGGGTGTCGCGCATTTCCGGTGTGATCCTGCTGGCCTTTGCGGCTTTCGCAATCGGCTCGGTGATGCGCAGCTACCTCTGATTGCCGGCTTCCGGCCGCCATTCGCGCGGCGTTGTGCCGGTGATGCGCCGGAACTCGCGGTTGAAATTGGATTTGGTGTTGAAGCCGCTCGAAAGCATGGCTTCGGTGACATTGGCGCCATCTTCAAGTGCGCGGCAGGCGTGGTGGATGCGGTGCCGGTTGATGTAGCGCGAAACGTTTTCGCCATTGACCAGATTGATGGCGGAGGAGAGTTGCTTCGCCGGTACATGCAATCGCCGGGCAAGCCGTGCAAGGGTGAGTGCGGGATCGAGATAGAGTGTGTCGGTCTGAAGGAGCGCATCGAGCCGCTGGACGAGATGGGCATCTTCCTCGCTGGGGTGGGGACTTTGCGGCGGGGATTCCGCCTCCGTCTCACCCATGGCATTGGGTGAAATGCTGAGCAATCCGATGGCAAGCAGTGCTGCCGACGAAAAGACGCTGACAATGACTGGCGGCAGCCCGGTCTGGCCGGTCATGATGGCAAGCGCAATGAGCGCGTCGCTGAGCGCCGACAGGATGAGGGCGAGACCGATGCCACCCCAGATTCGGGCTGGCAGGCGTCCGGCCTCAAGCCGTGCCAGAGGCAGATCATCGCCGCTGCGGTGCAGCTTCACCAGAATGGCGAGCCCATAGAGAACGAAGATGGCCGGTACCACCGTATCGAGCGTACCCGGCGCGAAGACGACGCAGAAAGCTGCGAAGGCAGGTGCTGCCAAGTGCACGAGATCGCGTGGCGATGAGAATGGCCGGAACGAGGCCGTCTGGAAAGCGAGCCAGGTGAGCGGCGGCACGAAAGTGGCAGTGATGGGCTGAAGGGGCAGAAGTGCGCCGATGCCATAATGCTGGCGCAGCGAAACGATGAGGCTTTGCAGCGCGCAGGCGGCAAGCAGCGCCATCAGAAATGGCGGGCGCTCGCCGGAAATGGCGATCCGGATCAGGAATGCACCGAGGACGAGTGCGATGATCATTGGAATGGGAAGGACCAGCATGGATGGCGTCTGCATGTTTCCTGCAAGAGTCTGGGTTGTGGCATCGCCACGAGACGGTGGCAACATCCGCGGAAACCTATCGTGCGAAAACCGGTTCGGTGCGACCTGAAACCGGTTTTAGGACGCGGGCAGAACGCGGGTTGAGCAGATTGGCGTCATCCAGATGAAAGGATGACGGATATGAAAAAACTGCTTTCTGCTTTTCTTATCGGCATGGGCCTGACGGGCGTAGCCATGGCTGAACCCTATGCCGGATATGACCGGCTGACGGTGAAGGCGGATCACCGCCCATCGGTTCTGGCTGCCTCGGTGTGGTATCGGGCGGGTACGCCGACCTATCGCGGACTGGTGGGCGACAATGCCGTTTTTCAGGGCTCTTCGGCCTATGTCGGTGCCGCGGTGGCGGAGGGGCGTTTTCCGCTCTTCGTGCTCTCGCATGGCTCTGGCGGCAACATGGATGCCATCTCCTGGCTTTCCTCGGCGCTGGCGATGCGCGGCGCGATGGTGCTGGCGGTCAACCATCCCGGCAGCACGTCGGGCGATTCTTCTCCGCGCCGTTCACTGCGGCTCGATGAGCGGGCCGCCGATTTGAGCGCTGCACTCGACGCGCTGCTCGATGAGCCTGCGTTTGCCGATCACGTGGATCGTTCGCGCATTACCGCGCTTGGCTTTTCGCTCGGCGGCGCCACGGCGCTGAACCTTGCCGGGCTGCGCTTCGACCGTGATGCCTATGCTGCCTATTGCGCATGGATCGGGGACGAAGGTCAGGACTGCGTGTTCTTCGCCAAGGGAGGCGTCGATCTCGAGGCGCTTCCCGAAGGGTTCGGCGCGGCGCTGCGCGATGATCGCATCGGACAGGCAATCGCCATCGACCCCGGCATGACCTATGCGGCGACGCCGGAAAGCATCGCCCGGACCGAAATGCCGGTGCTGCTCATCAATCTCGGTCGGACCCATCTGTTCAAGGCTGCGGATGTGGGGCAGGACGGGAGCGACCTGGCCGAAAAGCTGCCGTCTGCGGTGCTGAAGACAATCGCGCCGGCGCATCATTTCACCTTCCTTGCGGAGTGCAAGGCGGAAGGGGCAGCGATGCTCGCCGCGGAAAAGGACGACCCGGTTTGTGACGATCCCGAAGGGACCGATCGGGCGGCAGTTCACGAGGCGATTGTCGACGAGATCGTGGCGTTTGCCGGGCTTTGATCTGGCCTGATCATGTGGGGTGTTTGAGCAGGCTTTGCAGCATTGACGTGGTGCGTGGTTCGACAAGCTCACCATGAGGGTGGTGGTGGCTGGCAAACCCGCCCCACGGATTGTCGACCCAGTCCGCAGCACCCTTGAAGCAGCATCCCCGCTCCTCATGGTGAGCTTGTCGAACCACGCACCACGCCAATCTGGGCTGATCTAGCTGTTGCCGTTGATGGCGTGTGTCCTGCGGAGCCGCCATCGGATCTCGGGATACTCGGAGGCCGTGGTGTAGAGAACGATCTGGCGGCTCCTGCGGGGGCCGCCAAGGCCCGCGAAGAAGATCGATTCCTCAACCACGGGAATGATGCCCTCGACAGTGAAGAGCCAGGTGTCGGTGGCCTCGCCCGCCAGAATGTGGCGGCCTTCGGGGTCGCGGTAGATATCGATGTCGGGATGGATGTGGAAGCGCACGGCCACCGCATCGTCGCCGACTGCCGTTGAAGGAGATCCGTCGGGCCGGACGATACGGTCGATGCCTTCAAGCACCGCGCCTTCTTCGGAAAGGGAGAGGGCGCGCTCATGTATCAGGCCGAACCGCGAGACATAGCCATTGTGGCTGGCGGTGAAGCGGTGAACGCCCGCGCCATCGTCGCGCCGGCATTCGACCTTGCGGGGTCCGCCGATCAACGGCGTGCCGATCAGGTTGCTCCATTTCGGGGAGAGGCTGAAGCGGGCCTGCGACGTGTCGTTGAGCGTGACGGTGGAGTGTGCCGCCGTGGTGCGCGCAAGCGGTCGATAGCTGTCGTCGCCGTAATTGTCGATGCCGCTGTTGACCACAAACTGGTGGCGGCCCGAAGACATCTCGAATGAGAGACAGCCCGCATGGGCGAAATGGGAAAGGTCGGCCGGTGGTGGCGGCGCCGTGTCCGCGATGACCGTGGTGGCGCCCAGCGCCAGACGCTCATAGCCTGAATGCGGTGCGTGCAGGAGCGGCGCGCCACCGGTATCGTCGTAGCGCAGGATGGCGGCGACGCTGTCGTGCTGGGTGATGCCCATGCCGTTGAAACGGGCGATGGAGCCATCGCGGTGACGGAAGAAGCGCAGTGCCGGCAGCATGCGCTCGACAGCGTCGATGAGTGCCTGCGGGGGCTGCTCCGCCTGATTGGTGTAGGTCTGCCTGAGCGGCAGAAGGTCGGTCAGAAGTTCCATGATTGCGCGCGGATTGCGCGAGACATGGCCGCCGTCGGTGAGTATCTGCCGGTCGAGTTCCTGGGCGAGATTGCGGCTGGCGGCCTTGACCGCTGTGGCGGGTGCCGGCAGCGACAGGGCGCAGAATGCCAGCGCGATGCGGGCGCGCAGCCGGTCTTCGCCATCGGGTATGTCGCGGGCGTTTGTGCGCAGATAGCGCATCTGCACGGCGAGCATTTTCAGGAACTGGCGATAGAACGGAAGCTCGGCGCCCTGCAGCACGACGGAGGAATGCTGAAGCCATGCGATGAGGCGCCGGGCGGTGGTGCCCGGCTCCCACGGCATGCCGTAGACGCGCCTGCCGTAGAGCGCCATCCATTCTTCCACCAAAGCTCGGGCATTGGCCGAGGCGAGGTCGCTCTGGGCGGCGCGCATGTGGCGCAGCCAGCGAAAACTGTGCAGAGCGTCCTGCCAGGGGAGGTCGCTGATGGGGGCGCGGAAGGGCGACTGACCGCGCGTCTCGACAAGCTGGCCCGCAAGCAGGAACTGGCCGTGATAGATGTCGCGCGCGACCTGTGGGTCTGCGATGCGCAGGTCCGGTGGGGCGATCAGCACGCGTTCA
>NZ_BAMP01000134.1 GCF_000615975.1 Nitratireductor aquibiodomus NL21 = JCM 21793
CATCGTCGCGCTGGGCGACCGGCTGCTTGAGCGCGAAGGCCGGATGATCCGCGCGATCCATGAGATCGGCCGTGGTGCGGAAGCCTTTGCAGGCGAACCGTTCCACTATCCCGCCCGCTGAATGCGAAACAGGCCCCTTGGATCGCCGTGCGTCCATCTAAGGGGCCTGTCCCTGTCGCAGCGTCTTATTCTGCTGGCGTCGTGCTTGGTATGGCCGGCGTCTCCCAGCCATGGTCGCTCAGGTCGGCAATGGTTTCGCCACTGTCATGCCAGCCCTGCATCTCCGCCTCGCTCGCCCGAGGCGAGAATAGACCCGTATAGGCATAGGCGAGACCGATCACCGGTGAGAGCCAGCAGGCGAAGGCGAGCGGGATATAGAGCAGGTTCTCCAGATGTCCGTCCGAGACGCCGAGCGCCAGTGCGCTGATCACGAAGGCGCCGCCTGCGTTCCACGGAACCAGCGGCGAAATCAGCGTGCCGCCTTCCTCGATCGCCCGCGACAGGTTGAGCGTGGAATAGCCCATACCGCGATAGACCGGCGCATACATGCGCCCGGGCAGCGCGATGGAAAGATAGGGATCGCCCGCGACCAGATTGGTCGCCATTGAGGTGCCCACGGCAGCCGTCTGGATGCCGGCAAAGCTCTTCACCTTCATCATGATCGCCTTGATGATGGTTTCAAGACAGCCGGTCTTTTCCAGCGCACCGCCGAAGCCGAGCGCGATCAGCACCAGCGAGATCGTCCACATCATCGACTGGATGCCGCCGCGATTGAGCAGCGAGTCGATCTCGCTCACGCCCGTGTCGATCCTGTAGCCGCTATTGGCATAGGTGAAGACATCATGCAGCCCCACGCCCTGCGCGATCATCGCCGTCAGCCCGCCGGCCAGAACGCCGGCAAAGAGAGACGGGATAGGCGGCATGCGCTTAACGGCCAGCGCGATCACCAGAATGGCCGGCAGAAGCAGCCAGGGCGAAATTACGAAGTTTTCCTGCAGCGATGAGGTGATCGCGGTTATCTTGTCAAAGGACGCACCGCCGGACTCGATCAATCCATAGCCGGCAAAGAGATAAATGCCCAGCGCAATCAGCATTGAAGGAATCGTCGTCGGCATCATGTTCTTGATGTGCGAGAACACGTCGACGCCCGTCACGGCCGGTGCCAGATTGGTGGTGTCGGAGAGCGGCGAGACCTTGTCGCCGAAGAACGCACCCGAAACGACCGCGCCCGCGGTCCAGTAGACCGGAATGCCAAAGCCGGCACCGATGCCCATCAGCGCCAGGCCAACCGTTCCGACCGTGCCCCAGGAGGTGCCGAGCGAAAGCGACACGACGGCGCACAGAAGCATGGCCGCGGCAAGGAAAATCTCCGGCGAGAGAATGGTCAGTCCGTAATAGATCAGTGTTGGCACGGTGCCGCTTGCAATCCAGACACCGATGATCATGCCGACGGTGATGAGCACCGATACGGACGGCAGCGATACGTGGATGACGTGAAACACGCCCTTTTCGATATCCTCCCAGTCGAAACCGAGTTTGATGCCGACCAGCCCGGTAAGGGCGAGACCTATGGCAAGGGGCACATGGGGTGTGAAATCATCAAAATAGAAAAGCTGGACGCCAAGCACGATGAGCGTGAGCAGCACCGGCGTCAGCGCGAGCGGTAAGCTCGGCAGAGCCTTTTGCGGGGACGACATGTCTCTCTCCCATTGTTGTTCGTCGAGGGCGCGTTGACCGCGCTCTTGTTCATTTGACGATAACAGGAGTGAAAACCCGTTTGGTCTTAATTTGCCGCTATCAAGGTCTAATCGACCAAATATTCCATTTCTGATAGATCAGGTCATGGCTAAAACAGATTTCCGGAAGAGATTTTATCATCGATAAATTTATGTCTCGGCGAGAATTTCTGCGGCAATGCGGAAGGATTTCAGCCGTGCATCATGGTCATGAATCTGCCCCGTAATGATGATTTCGTCCGGCCTGTATCGCGCCAGGAATGCGCTTAATGCCTCCCGCACGGTTTGCGGGCTGCCGGCCGCCGTGCAGGCAAGCGCCTGCGCCACGCCGGCGGCGATGGCGGGGTCGAAGGTTTCGACCACATTCTCCACGGGACGGGGCAGGGGCCCCGGTCGCCCGGTGCGCAGATTGGCAAAGGCCTGCTGCATGGACGTTTTAAGCAACTGCCCCTCCGCGTCCGTATCGGCGGCAAACACGTTGAGCGCCATCATGAAATGCGGCTTTTCCAAATGTTCGGAGGGGCGGAATGTCTGGCGGTAGACCTCAATCGCCTGTTCCAGCGCGGCAGGCGCGAAGTGCGAGGCGAAGGCATAGGGCAAGCCCAGATGTGCGGCGAGCTGCGCGCCATAAAGGCTCGATCCAAGGATCCAGACCGGCACATGCGTGCCCCGCCCGGGGATGGCGCGTACCTTCTGGCCCGGCTCATCGTCACCCAGATAGGCGATCAGCTCCATCACATCACGCGGAAAACCCTCGCCATCGTCGAGCCCCCGCCGCAGGGCGCGGGCCGTGGCCATGTCGGTGCCCGGGCGCGCGGCCAAGCCCCAGATCGATGCGGTCGGGATAAAGCGTGGCCAGCGTGCCGAACTGCTCGGCGATGATCAGCGGCGCGTGGTTGGGCAGCATCACACCGCCCGCACCCACGCGGATCGTCTTCGTGGCGGCGGCCACCTGCCCGATCAGGACCGAGGTTGCCGCGCTGGCGATGCCCGCCATGTTGTGATGTTCGGCAAGCCAGAAACGGCGATAACCCCAGCTCTCGGCATGGCGGGCAAGGTCGAGCGTGTTCTGGAGCGCATCGGCAACGCTCGAACCGTCAGGGACAGGCGCCAGATCGAGAACGGAAAAGGGGATCATGGGAGAACTCCGGGGAGGAAGGACACTCCCCGGCATATGGGGGCATTTCGCGCCGATCCAAGGGTGGCGTTTTCAATGGCCCCTGCCGTCATGGGCAGAGCGCTGGCATCCAGTCTTCAGATTGTTCCGATGCTCCACTGCATTATTGCGGTGCGTGGTTCGACAAGCTCACCATGAGGGAAGCTGTGCCTGGCAATGAGCCCTGGGCGGAGACGGTGCAACGTTTTCATTCGCCAACCCCGCCCTCATGGTGAGCTTGTCGAACCACGCACCGCGATCCAATTCCCCCCGATGGCACCTTCCTTTGCCAGCGCTTCAATCTCGTCAACCTCGAAGCCGCTCGCTTCCAGAACCGCCCTCGTGTCCGCGCCCAGCTCGGGCGCGGGATGGCGCAGGCGGCAGGGCGTGTCTCTCAGCTTCACCGGAAAGCCCAGCATGCGGATCGGCCCATGGTTCGGCTGGTCCACCTCGATCACCATTTCCTGCGCCCGCGTCTGCGGGTCGTTCAGCGCCTCGGCCAGATTCTGCACCTTGCCGCAGGGCACGCCGGCGGCGTTGAGCCGCGCAATCCAAGCTTCCTGCGTGTCCCGGCCGACAGCCTGATTGATCATCTCGTTGAGTTCGGGGCGGCGGGCAAAGCGCTTATCGTTCGTGTCGTAGCGTGGCTCCTCCATCAGGTGACCGAGCTCCAGCACATCGAGAAACCGCTTCAGGATCACGTCATTGGAGGGTGCGACGGCAATCTCGCCATCCCGCGCCCTGAAGAGGCCATAAGGGGCCACCAGCGGGTGGTCATTGCCGGTGCGGGCAGGCAGCTCCCCGGTGGTGAAATATTCCGACGCCAGATAGGCCATCATGCTGATCGCGCCATTCATCATGGCGCTTTCCACATGCTGGCCCGTTCCATTGAGATCGCGCGCGCGCAGCGCGCTTACAATGCCGAATGCACAGTAGAGGCCGGCCACCAGATCGGTGATCGGCTGCGCGACGCGCATCGGCTCGGTGCCTTCCGCACCGTTCACGCTCATGAGACCGCTCATCGCCTGAGCGATGAAATCGAAGGCCGGGCGGTCCACATAGGGGCCGGTCGAGCCATAGCCGTTCACATTGGCGGTCACGAGCCTGGGGTTGAGTGCTTTCAGCCGCGCCTCGCCAAAACCCATCTTCGCCATCACGCCGGGACGGAAATTGTCGATGAGGACGTCAGCGCCAGAGATCAGCCGCTCCAGCACCGCGCGGCCGCGCGCGCTATAGAGATCGATGACGACCGATTTCTTGTTGCGGTTGAAGCTTGCATAATAGGCGGAGAACCCGTCGCGCAACGTGCCCTGTTCGCGGATCGGGTCGCCCTTGGCGGGTTCGACCTTGATTACCTCCGCCCCCATGTCGCCCAGCATCATGGTGCAGAACGGGCCGGAAAGAACCCGCGTCAGATCGATGACCCGAATGCCCTCAAGCGGCGCTTTTTTCTCGGTCATGTTCTCAGCCATTGGCGGTCGCAACGCTGTCCATGCTGGCAGTCTGGAGCCGCGGGCCCGCCTTCATCACCTGACCGGGAAGCGTGCGCCCGATGATCGCTTCGGCTTCCTGCGCGACACCGATCAGTTTTTCGAGATCGACACCGGTTTCCACCCCGCATTCGCTCAGCATGTAGACGAGATCCTCGGTGCAGATATTGCCGGTGGCGCGCGGCACGAAGGGGCAGCCGCCAAGGCCGCCAATGCTCGCCTCATAGCGGGTAACGCCCTCGAGCAGCCCGGCATAGACACAGGCAAGCCCCACGCCGCGCGTGTTGTGGAAATGCAGCGCGATGTCGGCTTCCGGAACCGCCTCTTTCAATGCGCGGCAGCGCTCCTGCACCACGGGCGGCGTGGCCATGCCGGTCGTATCTCCCAGCGACAGCGTGGTGATGCCCATGTCGCGATAGGCGCGGGCGATCTCCACCACGGAGGAGACCGGCACTTCGCCCTCGAAAGGACAGCCAAAGGATGTGGCAATTGCCCCATAGACCGGAATGTCGGCATCGCCTGCAATGCGCACGATGTCGGCGAATCCATCAAGAGACTGGGCGCGGGTGCGGTTCACATTCTTCAGATTGTGGCTCTCCGAGGCCGACATGAAAACGACCATGGCATCGACGCCGGCCTCGGCTGCGCGGTCGGCACCGCGCGCATTGGGCACAAGAGCGGTCAGCACCGCGCCTTTCGAGCGGTCGATGCCGGCCAGAACCTCTGCCGCATCCCGCATCTGCGGCACGGCGCGTGGCGAAACGAAGGACGTGACCTCCAGATGGCGGATACCGGCATCGATCAACCCGTTGACGAGGGCGATTTTCCTGTCCGTCGGCACGAATTGCGGCTCCGACTGCAATCCGTCGCGCGGCCCTACTTCGACGACGCTGACGCGTTCGGGGAACCCTTTCACAAGGTGGCCGGCTGGTGCTGTCACGATTTTTCCTCCCACCTGATTGCATCGGTAGACCGGATTGGTATACCGTCTTCCAAAGAACGGTCAATGCCCGTTCCAAAAATGGCAGACCGGAAGGCAGGGAGGCTTGTCCGGACCGCCGCACATGCAGGAGGAGTGCCCGTCCGTCATGGGTGAGGCTGCAAAAGAGATGACCGAACAGCCGCTCGGCGAGCGCGTGCTTTCGCGCATTCGCGGCGATGTTCTCTCGCTAAAGCTTGCGCCGGGCGAGGTCGTGTCCGAACGATCGCTGGAAACCACTTATGGGGTTTCGCGCACCCCCATCCGGCAGGCGCTGGCGGAGCTGATCCGTGAAGGGCTTGTCGTGAAGGCCGAGCGTGGCTATGCCATCGCGCCCTTCGACCTGCAGCAGCTTGAGGAAATCTTCGAATATCGCGAAATCGTCGAGGATGCGGCCATCCGCCTTGCCTGCGAGCGGGCGACGCCGGAGGAGCTGGACGCCATTCTGCGCACGGTGATGAGGGCTTGAGCGATTTCACGCCGGACGACTGGTTCGAGGCCGGGCTCGACGTGCATGTTCAGCTTGCAGCCCTCTCGGGCAACCGTTTCCTGCGCGATGCGGTGCAGGACGCGGTCAACCGCACGATCCGCGCCCGCTGGCTGGTGGCGAGCTCGCCGGAGGCGCGCGCCATCGCCCACCGCGAGCACAATGACATCATAGCGCTTGTCCGGCAGCGGAAAACCGAGGAGGCCGCCGCCGCCATTCGCAGGCATGCACGCGATGTGCGCGGGCAGATCCTGCAGGCGCTGGAGGATTCGCGCCGCCTTTTCGGCGCGCGCGGGTTTGTGGAAGGAGGCTGAGAGCGGACGTCAATCCGGTCTCGGACACTGGAATTTCGACTTCAATGAGGGAGGACTTGATGAAGAAACTTTCAAAGCTTTTTGGAGCGGCTGTCCTGTGGACGTCGCTTTCCGTGGCTGGCGCCACGGCAGCCGAGTGCATTGCGCCCGCCGATCCCGGCGGCGGCTGGGACTTCACCTGCCGCACCATCGGCAAGATGCTCTTCGACCAGAAGCTGGTGGATGCACCGGTTCAGGTCACCAACATGCCCGGCGGCGTGGGCGCGGTTGCCTATGCCAAGGTCATGTCGTCGCGCGCCGACGATGCGGAGCTGATGGTGGCAACCTCCACCGTGGGCGTCACGCAGATCGCGCAGGGCAAGTATCCGGCTGATACCTCGGTGATGCGCTGGGTGGCCATGCTCGGCACCGATGTGGGCGTGATCGTGGTGCCGAAGGATTCGGACTTCAAGACGCTCGACGATCTGACCGCCGCGCTCAAGGAAGATCCGAGCGCACTTGCGGTTGCCGGCTCTTCCGGTGCGGGCGGCTGGGACCATATCCGCCTTCTCATGCTGGCGCAGGCCGCCGGCCTTTCGGGCGATGAGTACAAGCAGATCCGCTGGGTGCAGTTCGATGGCGGCAGCCCCGCCGTCACGCAGATGATCGGCGGGCAGGTTCAGGCGGTTTCCACCGATCTGGCGAAATCGCCGGTTTCGTGGAATCGGGCGACATCCGCATTCTGGCGGCCCTTTCCGACGAGCGCGTTCCCGCCTTCCCGGATTCGCCCACGGCAAAAGAGCAGGGCCTTGACGTGACCGGCTACAACTGGCGCGGTTTCTACACGGGCGGCGAGGTCTCCGACGAAGGTTATGATGCCTGGGTCGAGCGCCTGCAGAAGCTCTACGACACGGACGACTGGAAAGAGACCGCCAAGGGCAACGGCCTCGTGCCGGTGTGGCGCGGCGGCGCGGAGTTCGAGGCCTATGTGAAGGACCAGTCCGAACAGATGCGCAAGATTTCCCAGGAGATCGGAGTCATCAAGTGACAGACAGGATCGTCGGCCTTTTTCTTCTGGCCATTTCGATCTGGTACGGCGTGACCGCGGGAGACTATGAGGCGAGCTTCGGCGACCCTCTTGGCCCCGCGGCCTTTCCCATCATGCTGTCCGTGCCCGCGGCGATCCTCAGCCTGACGATGATCATCCGCCCGGATGAGGAGCCGGCCTGGGTCACGGGCAAGCCGCTTCTATTGCAGGTGGGGGCGGTCTCGCTGCTGCTTGCCTATGCGGGGTTTCTGGAGGTGCTCGGCTTTCCGCTCGCCACCTTCATCGCTGTCGCGCTGCTCGGGCGCATCCTGCGAAGCTCATGGCCGAAATCCATCGCTTCTGCGGCGATCATGAGCGCGTTCCTGTTTCTTGCCTTCGACAAGCTGCTCGGTCTTCCGCTGCCGCTTCTCCCAGAATTCGTGAGCTGATTTCATGGATATGCTGTCTGCCCTTGCGCAGGGATTTGCGGTGGCGATCACGCCGACCAATCTGGCACTGGCGCTGTTCGGCTGCTTCGCGGGAACGCTGATCGGCGCGCTGCCGGGGCTTGGCCCCGTGAACGGCGTCGCCATCCTCATTCCGCTTGCCTTCTCGCTCGGACTGGAGCCCACCTCGGCGCTCATCATGCTGTCATGCATCTATTACGGCTGCATGTATGGCGGGCGCATCTCTTCGATCATGCTCAACATTCCCGGCGACGAGCCGGCCATCATGACCACGCTCGACGGCTACCCCATGGCGCGCGCCGGCAAGGCTTCGGAGGCGCTTGCCATCTCCGCCGTCGCCTCCTTTATCGGTGCGACCTTCGCCACGATCGGCCTCACGCTTTTCGCGCCGCTTCTGGCCAAGGCCGCCATCTATTTCGGCCCCGCCGATTATTTCGCGCTCTATGTCATGGCCTTTGCGACAATCGGCGGCATCACCTCGGTCAACCCGTTCAAGACGCTGCTTGCCGCCTTCATCGGGTTGATGATCGCCACGGTCGGGCTCGACCCCGCCACCGGCACGGCGCGCTACACGGCCGGCTCCTTCCATCTCTATGACGGGTTCGACCCCATCGTTGCCATTGTCGGCCTGTTCGCCATTTCCGAAGTGCTGGTCTATCTGGAGCGCGTGCATCAGGGCGAAACCAAGATGGTTCCGCTTGGCCGCGCCCTGCCGCGCTTCAGGGACATGATGGCCGGCGGCTGGGCCAATCTGCGTGGCTCTGTCATCGGCTTTGTCTGCGGCATTCTGCCGGGCGCCGGCGCCTCGCTCGGCGCGTTCATGTCCTATATTGCCGAACAGCGCTGGAGCGTGAAGGACGGCAGATTTGGCGAGGGTGACCCG
>NZ_BAMP01000133.1 GCF_000615975.1 Nitratireductor aquibiodomus NL21 = JCM 21793
CACCGCGCTCTCTGCGGCGCACCCGGCGATCTTGACCGCCTTTGCCGCGCGTTCGGGCCGGGTGTCGGCGATGGCCGCCACCTCGATGCCCTTCATGCGCGCCACCTGCGTGACGATGTCCGTGCCCATCTCGCCGCAGCCGATCAGGCCGATGCGCACCGGTCGGCCTTCCGACGCCCGCTGTTCCAGATCGCGCGCAAGGCCGGTAAGCGCCACATTCGTCATTCGAACTCCTCCTCATTTGGCGCCCGAAAGGGAAGTGACCGAACGCCGATTGTCAATTGGCCTTAAGCTGCACCGGAACAGGACTGTTTTTCTTGATATCTTTCAGAACGAGGTTGGTGCGCACATTGGCGATGCCCGGCAGGCGAAACAGAAAATCTTCGAGAAACCGGTTATAGGCGGCCAGGTCCCGGCACACGACGCGCAGATGATAATCCGCCTCTCCCGTCGTGGAGTAGCAGTCGAGCACTTCGGGCCGCCGCCGCGTCTCGGCGATGAACGTGTCCACATGCCGGTGATCATGCCGCGTCAGCGACACATGCACGATGGCCTGAAAACCGAGCCCCGCCTTCTCCACGTCCATCAGCGCCGCATATTGCGTGATCAGCCCCGCTTCCTCCAGCGCCTTCACCCGCCGCCAGCAGGCCGAGGCAGACATGCCCGCCCGGTCCGCCAGCTCCTGGTTCGAGAGCCGGCAATTGGCCTGAAGCGCATCCAGAAGCTTCTTGTCCTGTTCGTTCAGCTTTTCGGGCATAGGTCCAATTCCTGAAAAATTCTCCGATACACCCGTATATATCGGACAATCCTTCCAGAAACCAAATTCCAATCGCCAAATCTGGCACAAAATTCCACCCCTGCCGGTTTAGAATTCTTCCAGTCTGCACTGGAGGAACTGCATGACCGTCCAACCCAAGGCTGGCGAACTCGCGCGCTATCAGCTCGAGGACCGCTACACCCAGGAAAAGGGCCGCGTCTTCATGACCGGCACGCAGGCGCTCGTGCGCGCCGTGCTCGATCAGGCGCGCCGCGACCGCGCGAGCGGCCTCAACACGGCAGGTTTCATCTCCGGCTATCGCGGATCGCCGCTGGGCGCGCTCGACCTGGAGTTATGGAAGGCGAAGGGCCGACTCGACGCCGCCCGCATCGAATTCCTCCCCGCCGTCAACGAGGATCTCGCCGCCACCGCCGTGCTCGGCAGCCAGCAGGTGGAGACCAACCCGAAGCGCGAGGTCGAAGGCGTTTTTGGCCTCTGGTATGGCAAGGGCCCCGGCGTCGACCGCTCGGGCGATGCGCTGAAGCATGGCAACGCCTATGGCTCCTCGCCCCATGGCGGCGTTCTGGTGGTCGCCGGCGACGATCACGGCTGCGTCTCCTCCTCCATGCCGCACCAGTCGGATGTCGCCTTCATGTCGTGGTTCATGCCCACGCTCAATCCGGCCAGCGTGTCGGAATATCTGGCTTTCGCCGAATATGGCTACGCGCTGTCTCGCTTCTCAGGCATGTGGGTCGGTTTCAAGGCGATTTCCGAAACGGTGGAATCGGCAGCCTCCGTCGACATCCCACTCCCCCGCAGATTCGAGACGCCCGATTTCACCCCGCCTCCCGGCGGGCTCCACTATCGCTGGCCGGACCTTCCCGGCCCGCAGATCGAGGAGCGCATGGAGGCGAAGAAGCACGCCGTTCTGGCGTTTGCCGAAGCCAACCCCATCGACCGCCACATCTATGATGTGAAGGATGCCCGTTTCGGCATCGTCACCACCGGCAAGGCCCATCTCGACCTGATGGAGCGCTGCGCCTTCTGGGCATTGGCGAGGCCGAATGCCGGCAGCTCGGCATCGACATCTACAAGATCGGCATGGTGTGGCCGCTCGCCCGCCGCGCAGCACTCGACTTCGTGAAAGACAAACAGGAAGTCCTCGTCATCGAGGAGAAGCGCGGCATCGTCGAAAGCCAGTTCAAGGAATATTTCTACGACTGGCCCGGCCACAAGCCGCACGCCATGGTGGGCAAGCGCGACGAGGATGGCGAACGCCTCGTGCCGTGGACCGGCGAGCTTTCGCCGCGCCTGCTTCTGCCCATCGTCGCAAGGCGGCTCGAAGGCATTTTCCCCGGCAACGGTTTTGTGGAGCGCGCTGAAAAGAGCCTTGCCACGCCAGCCATCTCGCTTCAGGTGGAAGGCGCGACCCGCACGCCCTATTTCTGCTCCGGCTGCCCGCACAACACCTCAACCAAAGTGCCGGAAGGCTCGCAGGCGCTGGCCGGCATCGGCTGCCATTTCATGGCAAGCTGGATGGACCGCGAAACCACCTCGCTGATCCAGATGGGCGGCGAGGGCGTGAACTGGGCAGCCTCCTCGCTCTTTACCGGCAAGAACCACGTCTTCCAGAATCTCGGCGAAGGCACCTGGTATCACTCCGGCTCCATGGCCGTGCGGCAGGCGATTGCCGCAAAGGCCAACATCACCTTCAAGATCCTCTACAACGACGCCGTGGCCATGACCGGCGGTCAGCCGGTGGACGGCCCCGTCAGCGTTCAGGCCATTGCGCATTCCTCACGCGCCGAGGGCGTTGAGCGCATCGCGCTCGTCTCCGACACACCGGAAAAATTCCAGCCCGGCGAGCTGCCGGCAGGCACCACCATCCACCACCGCCGCGAACTGGATGCGGTTCAGCGTGAGCTGCGTGTGGTGAAGGGCGTCTCGGTCCTCATCTATGAGCAGACCTGCGCCACCGAAAAACGCCGCCGCCGCAAGCGCGGCCAGATGGAAGACCCGAAGAAATTCGTCGTCATCAACGACCTCGTCTGCGAAGGCTGCGGCGACTGCTCGGTGGAATCCAACTGCCTCTCCGTCGAACCACTCGAAACCGAGTTCGGCACCAAGCGCAAGATCAACCAATCGTCCTGCAACAAGGATTTTTCCTGCGTAAACGGCTTCTGCCCGAGCTTCGTCACCATCGAAGGCGCAACCCGCAAAAAGCGCTCCGGCATGGAGATCGATCTCGCGCAGCTTGCCGCCGATCTGGCCGATCCCGAGCTTCCGGCGCTCGACACCCCCTTCGACCTGATGATCACCGGCGTGGGCGGAACCGGCGTGGTCACCGTCGGCGCGCTCATCACCATGGCCGCGCATCTGGAGGGACGCGGCTCCAGCGTCCTTGATTTCACCGGCTTTGCGCAAAAATTCGGGCCGGTGCTCTCCTATGTCCGGCTGGCATCCTCTCCCGACGCCATCCATCAGGTCCGCATCGACCGGGGTGCAGCCGATGCGCTGATCGGCTGCGACATTGTCGTGTCGTCCTCCCCCAAGGCCTCGGCCAGCTACCGCCCCGGCATGCGCGCTGTGGTGAATCTCGCCGAGATGCCCACTGGCGACATCGTGCGCAAGCGTGATGCGAGCCTTCGCGTCGACCAGCGGCTTGCCGCCATCGAAGGCGTGACGGGCAAGGATGCGCTCGCTGCCATGGACGCCAACCGTCTTTCCGAAAAGCTCATGGGCGACACGGTGTTCGCCAATGTCATGATGCTCGGCTTTGCCTGGCAGAAGGGCCTCGTGCCCGTTTCGCTCAACGCGCTCACCCAGGCCATCGTGCTCAATGGCGTCGCCATTGAGAAGAACCACCGGGCCTTCCTCATCGGCCGTCTGGCGGCGGAAAAGCCCGACGCGCTGAAGGGCCTGCTCGACCCGAAGCCGCAGACGGATGGAACGCTTGACGAGATCGTCACCCGCCGCGAAGCTTTCCTGACCGACTATCAGAACGCGGACTATGCCGCGCACTACCGTCGCCTCGTGGATCGCGTGCGTGATGCCGAGGCTCCGCTTGGCGGCGATGCCGTCAGCCGCGCCGTCGCCCGCTCGCTCTTCAAGCTGATGGCCTACAAGGACGAATACGAGGTCGCACGCCTGCACACGGAAACGGGCTTTTCCGCGCGCATCGCCGGTGAGTTCGAGGGTGACTATCGCATCGTCCATCATCTCGCCCCGCCCTTTCTCGCCTCCGGCACGGATGCGCGCGGGCGACCATTCAAGCGCCAGTTCGGCCCGTGGGTGCGCATGCCCTTCCGCATGCTCGCCCGCATGAAGCGACTGCGCGGCACCGCCTTCGATCCGTTCGGCTACACGGCGGAGCGGCGCATGGAGCGCGACCTGATCGGCTGGTACGAGGCACATGTGGAGAAGGCGCTTGCAAAACTCGACGCCGGCAACGCGGCAGAACTGGGCGAGATCCTTGCATTGCCGATGCAGATCCGAGGCTACGGTCCGGTCAAAGAGGAAGCAGCCAAGCGCATCCGTTCCGAGATGGAGGCACGTCTTTAGGCCCAGCCTGAAGATTTGCCCTCTCTCCCCTCTTCCCACCCCGCTCTTTCGTCATCTTCGGGCCTAACCCGAGGATTCATGCCAGAACGCCGAAGGCAAAGCCCGGCCTCTCAAAGAATGCGCTTCGTTTTCCACGCCTGTACCAATGTCCACCGCAACAGCATGGATCCTATGGTCAAGCCATAGGATGACGAGGGAGACGACGGATGCTTTCCATGGCAACCGAAGAG
This sequence comes from Nitratireductor aquibiodomus NL21 = JCM 21793, assembly GCF_000615975.1. Taxonomy (GTDB): domain Bacteria; phylum Pseudomonadota; class Alphaproteobacteria; order Rhizobiales; family Rhizobiaceae; genus Nitratireductor; species Nitratireductor aquibiodomus. The sequence goes on from NZ_BAMP01000133.1 coordinate 4,549, forward strand.
TCTAGCGCAAACGCTCATGAAACGCGCTTTGCGCCCGGTTTCTCCACTCCGCGCAAACTTCCCGTAAGGCTTTGAAATAAAACAGTTTCAAAAAATCTTTTGACCTTCTTGTCGTCCCATTTGCTTGCTCCGGTCCGCCGCCTGTGCAAATAGCATCAGTTGAAGATATTCTGAGAGGTCCCCAATGACTGCCATCACCCGCCGTACGCTTGGTGCACTCGCCCTTTCCGCCGCCTTTGTCGGATTTGCACTACCGTCGCAGGCTGCAGACAAGATCAATGTCGGCATTCTGTCGCTCACATCTCATTCGCCCAGCATCATTGCCGAGGCGAAAGGCTATTTCGAAGCGCAGGATCTCGAGGTCGAGTTCGTGTCTTTCCAGGCCGCGCAGCCCATGGCGGTTGCCATCGCATCGGGCGATGTCGATTTCGGCATGACAGCCATTTCCGGTGGCCTGATCAGCCTTGCCGACAAGGGCGTGGTCAAGATCATCGGCGGAGCCCTGCAGGAAACGCCCGAGATCGACGGCCAGAAGATCCTCGCCTCCAGGGCCGCATACGATGCCGGCGTGAAAACGCCCGCCGACCTGAAAGGCCGCAGCTACGGCATCACCACCACCGGTTCCTCCTTCCACTACATGGCACACAAGATCGCCGACAAGGAAGGCTTTGACCGTGCGGAGATCCAGGTGAAGCCATTGCAGAAGGTGCCGGCCATCATCGCCTCTCTCAAGAGCGGTCAGATCGATGCATGGTCCATCGTGCCCAACATCGCCGGCGCACTCACCAGGGGTCCGGAAGTAGTGGAGATCGGCAAAGTCTCTGATTACATCGACAATTATCAGGTCACCACGGTGTTCACCTCGACGAAGAATGCGACCGAAAAGAAGGAGCTGGTCGAGCGCTTCCTCACTGGCCTTTCCGAGGGGATCAGCGATTACAACGCCGCCCTCGTCGACAAGTCCATGAGCGAGGAAGACACGGCCGCAATCGTCGAGATGATCCACAAATATGTCTATTCCGACCAGCCGCTCGAAAAGGCCGATCCGCGCATTCGCGCCGGCGCGATGCGCATCAACGAAGGTGCGGCGCTGAGCATCGCCAGCGTGGAGGACCAGCTTGAGTGGTTCAAATCCGAAGGCCTCGTGCCCGAAGGCGTGACGATGGATAAGCTGGTCGACACCAGCTTTGTGGAAACCCGCTAACAATGAAGCCGCCCCGGCTCGCCGGGGCAGCCTTTCTGGATCGATGCAGCTTCTTCTCAGAAACATCACCCATCATTATGGCGGCAGGACCGTCCTCGACGACATCTCGCTCACGGTGGATGATGGAGAGATCGTCTGCATCGTCGGCCCCTCGGGCTGCGGCAAGTCCACGCTTCTGCGCATCGCCGGCGGACTGGAAAAGCCCGATGAAGGTCAGGCGCTTCTTTCCGGACCCGAGCCGGAAGGCTCGCTCAATCCGCTGACCTACATCTTTCAGGATTTTGCCCTTCTTCCCTGGCGCAGCGTGGAGGGCAATGTCAGCCTCGTTCTGGAAGATCACGGCATCGCTGCAGCCGAACGGCGTACCATCATCGCCGATGTGCTCGCGCGCACCAATCTTTCCGATTTCGCGAAGGCCCTGCCCCGGCAGCTCTCCGGCGGCATGAAGCAGCGGGTGGCCATTGCCCGCGCGCTTGCCGTCAAGCCGGCCATCATGCTGATGGACGAACCCCTTTCCGCGCTCGACAGCCAGACCCGCGAACTCCTGATGGACGATCTCGTGGCGTTATGGACCGCGAGCGCTTTTCAGCCTGCTACGTCACACACAACCTCAACGAGGCCGTGCGGCTTGGCCGCCGCATCATCGTTCTGTCTCGCCGGCCGGGACGTATCCGTGACGTGGTCGAGATCGACATGCCGCTTGCAGAGCGTGTCGACCGGCTGGCGGAGCTCGAAACCCTGCAGCGCCGCGTCTGGGACATCATGCGTGAGGAAGCCCGCGAAGCCGACCGGGAGATCGCCAATGTCGCATGATGCCACGCGCGATGTACCCGTCGCCGGTGCCGGTGTTTCCGAAACAGGCGGGCAGCGACCGGTGCCCTTCCGGGGCGGGGGCTTTGTCCACCGTCCGCTGGGCCCAGTCGCGCCGCTCGTTTTCCTCGCCATTCTCGCTGTCTGGGAGCTCGGCTCGCGTTCAGGCTTCATCAGCTCAATTGCCCTGCCAGCCCCTTCCGAGGCGTTCGGTGCGCTGGGCGATCTCTTCCAGACGGGTATGCTTTGGAAACATCTGGGAGCCAGTCTCTACAGGCTCATTGTCGGCTGGACGCTGGGCAGCCTGCTTGGCATTGCGGTCGGCCTTTTCATCGGCCTCTTCTCCCTTGCCCGCGCCGGCCTTCTGCCGCTTGTCTCTGCCCTTTTTCCGGTCCCCAAGATCGCGCTCCTGCCGCTCTTCATCATCTGGTTCGGCATTGGAGAGGGCTCCAAGGTGGCGACCATCCTCTTCGGCACGTTCTTTCCGACCGTGATCGCCACCTATGGCGGGGTGGACAATGTCGACCGCAATCTCATTCGCATGGGCCAGTCCTTTGGCATGTCGTGGCTTTCCATCGTGCGCAAGATCATCGTGCCGGGCGCGATGCCCGCCATCCTTTCGGGCTTTCGCATCTCGCTTCCATCGCCATTGTTCTGCTTGTGGCGGCAGAGATGATCGGCGCTGAATTCGGCGTCGGGGCCTATATCCTGATGGCCGGTGCGCTTTTTGCCCTCGACCAGCTTATCGCTGGCGTGGCGCTTCTCTCCGTCATCGGCCTCATCATTGCGTGGCTGATCGGCAAGCTTGAAAAGCGCCTTCTTTCATGGCGAACATGAGGGTTCGCGCGGGTTTTGAAAAAAGTCCCTGCAAATCGACCGAAGGGCGCTTGTCAGCGGAAAATCTCGTGCTATAACCCACGCGCTTCCGGCGGAGAACCAACCCCGCCACCGCCCGCAGAAATCTCTGTCCCGGCAATGTGAAGCAGGGTTTGCCCAGGTAGCTCAGTTGGTAGAGCAGCGGACTGAAAATCCGCGTGTCGGTGGTTCGATTCCGCCCCTGGGCACCATTCTTGCCTAGATAATCCCTATAGATCAATTCTTTAACAGATTTATCTGTGAATCTTGACGTGCCTGTCGTCAAGCCCTGTGTCATATATTAAACCTCCTAGGTGGGACGCCAGTGTGGCGGCTTATTGTTTTAGGGCTGCCGTGATTTCCGGAAGTTGGTTTTTCGAAATCCGCAGGACGACATTCATCGAAATCAGTTTTGAAACGATGACGAAATTGTTTATGCCGTTAACTTGACCCTATGAGGAGAAGAAGATGTTTGAATTTTTAAAACGGCGCAAGGATAGATTCAACATAATTCCCACCCAACCGAAACCACGGATAGTGGCACCTATATTACCCGAAGCCTTCAAAAATCCGATGGGCGCTTTGTTTTATTACAATGCTTTTGGGATGAATCCGATCGAGCTTATCGAGGAATTTGCACGTAACGATTTGGAACCTGATCCTAATATTGCAATTAACTTTATAGGACTGAAAACACCAATTGATGTCTACCCCCCAATCTTGGAAGCGCAACGAGGAACCGTTGAAGCCCCACCGTCACCAGGAAATTGGCACGCGGATATCGCAGAATGGGCGTCTGCATTTCACGCGGTTAAGAAATCAGGAGATACTTTCAGAATTATTGAACTCGGATGTGGATGGGGATGCTGGCTAGCTAACACCGGTGTGGCAGCGCGCAGCCTAGGTAAGTCGGTGAAATTGCTGGGCATTGAAGGGGATGCAAATCACCTGCTGAATGCCAAAAAGACGTTAGAGTTAAACGGCTTTACGGACATCGATTTCAAGCTTTTTAACGGTGTAGCGGGGCCGGGTAAGGGCAAGGCAATTTTTCCTAACTTTACAGCTGGTGAGGCGGCTTGGGGCGGTCAGGCTATATTCTCGCCTTCAACTGAGGAACTCCAACAAGCTGAAAATGATCCATCAAAGCAAATTTTGGACTGCTATACCCTTGACGCGGTTTCCGATGGCGAGGTCATTGATCTATTGCACATTGATATTCAGGGTGCGGAAGTAGATTTTGTGGAGGGTAATTTCCAAGAAGTTTCGGGCTTAGTTCGCAGGGTTTTGATCGGCACACATTCGAGAGCTATCGAGGGCCGATTGAGCGATATATTCCTTAGCGCAGGTTGGAAAATGGAGATGGATCGACCCGCAGTCACGCCGATCACAGATGGTGTTCCACATGTGGCTATCGATGGCGTTCACCTTTGGGCAAATCCAAGACTGATTGAGCTGTAAGAATGTCGCGCTGAAGCCCTCGCGATCGCGCTCTCCGGGCATTTAGATCGAGCGGGGTTTGCACCCGCTTTGAACCGGTGCAACGAACTGCTTTCGGGAATTGAACGCGACCATCACTCATCCACCGATCGAACATTCATGGCTTGCGGTTTGGCACGCTTAAATTATTTGGCGTGAAAGTGAAAAATCCGTTCTTTCAGCCAGTGTTCGACCGTGATGACCTGCTCCGC
>NZ_BAMP01000132.1 GCF_000615975.1 Nitratireductor aquibiodomus NL21 = JCM 21793
AGCGGTGACGAGAGTGAGATCGGCGGCGGCCGCATCCGCGTGTACAAGCCCGGCGCGCAGGCCGGCGAAAAGGCGCTCACGGAGGAAAAACGCGCCTTCATCAACGATCTGGTTGCCCGCTATTGCGAGAAGAACGCGCGGTCCAAAGCGTTCACGCAGGAACACCGGCCGCATCTGGCCGATCCGCGCGCGGCCTCCGGCTTTCGCGCCGACTGGAAGGAACTGGTCTTTCCGATAGTCTCCGACCGCTCGAAGGGATCGCGCATCTGGGACATTGACGGCAATGAATATATCGATCTCGTGAACGGCATGGGGCAAACTGCCTTCGGCCACGCCCCCGATTTCGTGGTCGAGGCGATCCGCGCCCAGACCGACAGAGGCTTTGCCATTGGCCCGCAGACACCGCTCGCCGGCGAGGTGGCGGACCTGATTAGCGAACTGACCGGGCACAGCCGCGTCACCTTCTGCAACACGGGATCGGAAGCCGTGATGGCCGCCATGCGGGTTGCCCGCACCGTGACGGGCCGCGACCGCATCGTCGTTTTCGGCAACGACTATCACGGCCAGTTCGACGAGGTTCTGGTCAAGGGCCGCAGCCGTGCGGGGCAGCATCGTACCCTGCCCATTGCCGCCGGCATTCCCGCAGATTCCCTGTCGAACATCACGGTTCTGCCTATGGCGCGCCCGAGAGCCTCGACTGGATCCGCGCCAATGCGGACGAGCTTGCGGCTGTCATCATCGAGCCGGTGCAGAGCCGCCATCCGGAGCTGCAGCCGGTCGAATTCGTGCGTGCGCTGCGCGCGCTCGCAACGGAACGCGATTTCGCACTGGTGTTCGACGAGGTGGTGACGGGCTTCCGCGTCGACCCCGGCGGCATGCAGGCCGTGTGGGGCATACGCGGCGACCTTGCCACCTATGGCAAGGTGCTGGGCGGCGGAATGCCGATCGGCGTTCTGGCCGGTGACAGCCGGTATATGGATGCGCTCGATGGCGGTCACTGGAATTATGGCGATGACAGCGTGCCAATGGTCGCGCCGACTTTCTTTGCAGGCACATTCGTGCGCCATCCTGTCGTGCTGGCGGCGACACGCGCCGTGCTCGAGCACATCAAGGGTGAAGGCCGCGCACTCTACGACCGGGTGGCCACCCGCACGGAAACGCTCGTCACGGAGCTGAACGGTCAGCTTTCGGATCGCGGGATTGCGACACAGATCCATGGTTACAAGAGCTGGTTCGTGACAGATTTCGGCAATGCGACCCGCTCGGCGCGCTGTTTTATCCCTATGCGCGGATGCAGGGCCTGCATGTCCAGGACGGCTATCCCTGTTTCCTGACGACCGCGCATTCGGAAGAAGACTTTTCGCGCATTGCAACGGTCTTCGGCGAGACGCTCGACGCGCTTCAAGGTGCCGGCATTCTGACCGCCGATGACGGACGGGCCGAGCGACCCATCGCGAAGCCCGTGCAGGAGACGCCGCAACAGGCACCGTTGACCGAGGCGCAGAAGGAAATCTGGCTTGCAGCCCAGGCCGGTGACGAAGCCTCCTGCTCCTTCAACGAATCCTTCAATCTCACGCTCGATGGCGCGCTGGATGAAGCCGCATTCTGCAAGGCGTTTGATCTTATCGTTGCGCGACACAATGCGCTTCACATCCGTTTTGCGCGCAGCGGTGAGCATTTCGAGGTGACGCCCGACTTCCGCATCGACATGCCGTTGACGGAGGTTTCGGATAGCGAAGCGCTAGCAAAGATCGTCGAGCGCGAAGCGCGTACCCCGTTCGATCTCGTCAATGGTCCGCTGGCGCGCGGAGAACTCGTTCGGCTTTCAAACGACCGGCACGTGCTTGTCTTCACGGCCCATCACATCGTCTGCGACGGCTGGTCGGCGAATGTCCTGATCGATGAACTGGCAACGGCCTATAGCGCGCTTGCTCGGGGCGACACACCTGACCTGCCGTCGGCACTGGCTTTTTCCACCTATGCGCAGACGCGCGCGAGCCGGACGGAAGACAATCAAGAAACGGAGCGGTTCTGGCTCTCGCAATTCGAGACCGTGCCGGACCTGCCGGACATGCCGACAGACCGACCGCGCCCCGAACAGCGCAGCTTTGCCGGCGGCACCGTGACCGCGCATATCGACAGCGACGTCTACAGGCGGCTTAAAAAGGCCGGCGCGAAGAACGGTGCGACGCTGTTTTCCACCCTGCTCGCAGCCATGCAGGTGATGATCGCGCGGCTTTCGGGCAGCGACGACATCGTGATCGCCGTGCCTTCGGCAGGCCAGAGCCTGCTTGATGACGAAACGCTGGTCGGCCATTGCGTCAATCTTCTGCCCCTGCGGCAGACGCTTGATGAAGAACGGTCCTTCGCCGAGCATCTGAAGGACACGCAGCAGCTGGTTCTTCAGGCTTTCGAGCATCAGGACTTTACCTATGGAACGCTGGTGCGGAAGCTTGGCCTGAAGCGCGATCCGAGCCGCCTGCCCCTGACCGAAATCCAGTTCAACCTCGAGCGGACGGCGAAGGGAATGGATTTTGGCGGACTTTCCGCGGATGTCGTCCCCAATCCCAAGGCGTTTTCGAATTTCGACATGTTCGCCAACATGATCGAGAGCGAGGACGGCATCCGCATCGATGTCGACTACAATGGCGACGTGTTCGATCCCGAGACCATCGAACGCTGGCTCGGCCATTTCGCTACGCTTGTCGAAGCTCTTGCGAAGGATATGAGCACGCCCATCGAACGCCTGCCACTCATGACGCAGGACGAGATGGACTGGCTTGCCTATGAGCTCAACCAGACGCAGGCGGCCTATGACGACGAGCGCTTTGCCTTCGAGCTGTTTGGCGACCGCGCGGCAGAAACACCCGACGCCATTGCCGCCACTCATGGCAAGGAAAGCATCACCTATGGCGAACTCGATGCGCGAAGCTGGCAGATGGCACGGCTACTCCAGGAAAAGCTGCTCGTGCCCGGCTGCCGTGTCGCGGTGGCGCTCGACCGCTCCATAGACATGCTGGTGACGCTGCTGGCGATCATGAAGGCCGACCACATCTATGTGCCGCTCGACCCGGATCACCCCGAGGCACGCCTGCGGCAGACCATGGAGGCAGCCAAAATCTCCGCGGTGATCTGCAAGAGTGACAGGATTGCCGCCCTTGCCGGTGAAGACGTGCTGCCGATCATGCTCGATGAGGAGCGCGATGCGATTGCCGCCAGGGATGCGGCACCGCTCGAGGAGCGGGTTCATGGCACGCAGGCTGCGGCTACATCATCTTCACTTCAGGTTCGACCGGTGTGCCGAAGGGCGTGGAGGTTCCGCACAACGCACTCGTCAACTTCCTAACCTCCATGGCGAAGGAGCCCGGCTTTGTGGCAGACGACACACTGCTTGCCGTCACCACCATTTCCTTCGACATCGCAGCGCTGGAACTCTACCTGCCGCTGATCTGCGGTGGCCGCGTGGTGATCGCCGACAGGATCGAGGTGCAGGACGGATTCCGACTGGTCAAGCGTCTCGAGGACTGCGGCGCAACCGTTTTGCAGGCCACACCAACCCTCTGGCAGATGCTTGTCGAAGCGGGGCTGGGCGAGAGGAAATCGCTCAAGATGCTGTGTGGGGGCGAACCGCTGCCCGCAACGCTGGCGCAGAGCCTGTGTGCGCTGGGCGGCGAATTGTGGAACATGTACGGGCCGACCGAAACCACGATCTGGTCGTCGGTCGCGAGGATCGACGATCCGGATGCGCCGATTACCATCGGCCAGCCCATCGCCAACACGCAGCTCTACATTCTGGACGCGCGCAACCGGCTTGCACCCGTGGGCGTGACAGGTGAACTGAACATTGGCGGCGACGGGCTCGCCATCGGCTATTTCGACAATGCCGAGCAGACGCAGGCCGCATTTCGCAATGTGTCGATTGGCGGTGTCCCGCAGCGGGTCTACAAGACAGGCGATGTGGGACGGCGCCTGGCCGATGGCTCGCTCCAGCTTCTGGGGCGCCGCGACAACCAGATCAAGCTGCGCGGCTTCCGCATCGAGCTCGGCGACATCGAGGCGGTTGTCTCTAAGGCAGAAGGCGTGCGCCAGTGCGCCGTTGTCGCCCCCGTAAACCGCAATGGCGACCGGCAGCTCGTGTGTCACACCGTGCCGGACGATCCGGCGTACCCGCCAGACCCAAAGGCGCTCAGTGCCCATGCGAAGGCGCATCTCCCCGGCCACATGGTGCCCGCCTTCTGGCTCAATGCCGAAGCGCTGCCCCAGACGGCCAATGGCAAGCTCGACCGCAAGACGCTCGAAAAGCAGGGCATCCCGCGCCAGGAGGCGGCCATCATCCGCACCGCGCCGCGCACGCCCATGGAAGAGAAACTCTCGGCCATCTGGCGCGACGTGCTCAACATTCCCGAAATCGGGGTGGAGGAGAACATCTACGCGCTGGGGGCGGATTCGCTCAGCATCTTCCGCATCGCAGCCCGGATGATCGATGCCGGCCTGCCGCTGGAGGCGCGGCACCTCCTGCAACACCCCACGATCGGGGAGCTGGCGCTGATCGCCGATGAAGCGGACAGCCAGCCGGTGAACGGGATCAAGCCGCATGTCCCCTCGCTGAAAGATTTCCGGCATGGCGCGCGGCGCCGCATGGAGGCACACGGATGAGCGACATTGAACACCGCCTGATGGCCTCCGGTTCGGACGACATCATTGGAGAATTTCCCTGCACGCAGACGCAGATGCGTTGCTGGTTCCTGGATCGTCTGAATCCGGGAAACCCCGCGCTCAACGTCGCCGTGCGGTGGGAGATTCGCGGGAATTTCAGGACCGAGAGCATTGAGGAGGCTTTCCGGCAGATCATCAAGCGACACGAGATCCTGCGAACCCGTTTTGTGGAGACGGACGGGCAACCCATGCAGCAGGTGGTGCGCGGGGTCGAGTTTCGTATGCCGGTCATCGACCTGCGTCACGTGCCGGAAGACCAACGCGAGGCGCGCATCCAATCGATCAGCAAGGAGACTGCGGCAGCCCCGTTCGACCTCGGCCAGCCGGGGCTCTTCCGTGTCACGCTCCTGATGGTGGAGAACCGGCGCGGTTTCATACTCATCACCGCGCATCAGAGCTGTTTCGACGGCTGGTCGATCCGCGTTCTGGGGCGCGAAGTGGGAGAACTCGCAGCGGCGATCGACGCGAAACGCGCGCCGCACCTGCCGGAGCTGGCGCTGCAATATGGCGACTTCGCGCTGTGGCAGGACGAATACCGCAACAGCTATGGTTTCGAAGCGGAGAAGACCTACTGGCACGAACAGTTGCACGATGCGCCCTATTTCGAGATCAGGCCGGACCGGCCCCGTGGCCGCGTTAAAACCAACCGCGGGGAGATCCTTTCCGTCGCGCTGCCGCTAGAATTCGGCGAGCGGATCGAGGCGGCGGCGCGGGCGCATCACGTATCGCTGTTCAGCTATGGCGCGGCGGTCATCAGTGCTGCACTTCACCACTATTCGGGCGAACGCGAAGTGCTGTTCGGGACGCAGATCGCCGGGCGCGAGGATGTAGATCTGGAGAGCCTGATCGGCGTGTTCATCAACAATCTCGTTCTGCGTTTCGATATTGCCGACGAGTTGAGCTTCGCCGATCACCTCTCAAGGGTCAGCGCAACGGTGGGGGCGGCGCTCAACCACCAGAAAATGCCGTTCAACAATCTTGTCGAACTGATCAATCCTGCGCGCGATCCTTCCCGCAATCCACTTGTTTCGGTGAACTTCAACCAGCAAAAGGCCTTTCTGGAAGATACGCGCTATGGTGATTTCGAGCTGATCAGCGCCCCGTCGCAATCGCCGGGCGTGATCTATGATCTCAACTTCATCATGATCGGCCGGCCGACCGGCTGGCGCATGTCAGTGGAATACAACACCGATCTGTTCGACGAAGCGACCGCGCGGGAGCTGCTCGATCTGTGGCAGAAGGCCTATGCCTTCGCGCTTGACGATCCGCAGGCGCAGATTGGCGCGATGGCGGGGCCGGTTCGTGCCGGCACATTGCCGAAGGAAGCGCAGCCGAAACCGGCATCGCGGCTGGAAGCGCTGCTTCTCGCGCAACCGGATGTCGCCGATGTCGCGGTCCGGCGAGACGGCTCGGCCGGCCGGCCCCACGCCTTCGTGGTGCCGACTGCAGGGCTCATGGTGCCACTCGAAACCCTTCCTGCGCAACTGGACGCCTATCTGGCAGAACGGCTGCCAGAGGAAGAGTTACCCGCCGCAATCAGCGTTCTTCTTTCCCTGCCGAGACGGGCGGACGGCGCAGTGGAATTGCCAACCGCCTCACAAGACGTCGTAGAGGTCCCCGTAGAAAAGCCTGCGCCGCCGGCAGACAGACAGGCCGAGCTTGGCCAGATCTGGGCGCGGGTTCTCGACGTTCCGAAAGTCGGCCCCGACGACGATTTCTTTGCGCTGGGAGGCCATTCTCTACTGGCTCTCAGAATGTTTTCCGGCGTGCGCGAAACCTTCGGCATCCAGCCCGACCTCGCGCTCCTTTTCAGGGAACCGACGCTTTCGGGCTTTGCGACCGCGATCTTCGGCGCTGGGTTAAAGCAGACCGGGAAACAGGATGACGCCTCTTCGGTCGCAATCGAGTGGGAAACGACGAACTACCGGCAAGGCACCGGTGACTGCGCGGTCTATACGCTCAACCATCCGTTTCTCTATTACCGGATGGCAAAGTCGCTTCCCGGCCATGCTCGATCTTCAATCTCCACATGTTCAATGCGCGGATCGATGAAGAGGCAGAAGCCTTTTCGCTGGAGAAGATCGCTGGCGATGCAGTGGATGCCATGCAGCTTGGCGACACGGCCAAAACCGTCGCACTGGTGGGGCTTTGCGTCAACGGCATCCTGGCCGCCGAGATGACCCGCCAGCTGCGGGCCCGGGGGCATGATGTGAGCTTCGTTGCGCTGATCGACAGCTGGGCACCCGGTTATGTGCGTTCGCAGCCGGCCCTGACCCGCTGGCGCTGGAACACCGAGAAACGGGCAAAACGTCTCGTCTATTTCACCGGCAAGCTACTGCGCGGGCGCATGTCACTGATGACCTATCTGAAGGAGTTCAGCCTTACGCTCAAACTCATAGAACGCTTCGCTCCGGCCCGGGCCATGGATGCCGAGGAGGAGATCACCGAGGCGGTTACGCAGTACCTGGTGCGTGCCGCCCGGCGCTACACTCCGCGAGGGCTTTCCAGCGAAACCGTTCTCTTTTTCCGCAGCCAAGCCACACACCCTCGCGCAAAACGGCTTCAATTCGGATGGCGTGGTTTCGTGCCGGATGAATCGCCGGTTTTCGATCTCAGCGGCTGGCACGAGGATTCGCTCAGCGAAATGGGGATCGACAAGCTTTCATCCGTGCTGGGCGAGCGTCTTGAACTGGGAGGCTCCGCTGACCGCTGCTCCTGATAAGCAAGGCAAGCGAAGCCAGGCAATCCCTCCCCTGCGCATCGGCATAATGCGGCAGGCAGGCCTTCCATTCGAGAACTGGGAATTGCAGCTCATCGAAAGGCTGCTTGCGGACCGGCGTTTCCGGCTCGTCGCGTTTCTGAACGTTTCGAAACAGGCTGGAGAAAACCACGCCGACATGCTGACCAGAATAGTCGCACAGCTTGACGGCTCGCTTTTCGCCCGACAGTCCCGCTATGGCGCAAAACGGTTCGAGCGCGCTCGAAAAACCATACTGAACATCCCGCTTGATAATGCCGTGGAGGATGGCGACCGGCACAGGCTGCAACTCGATATGATCCTGCGTCACTGCGATGCAAAACTGCCCGAGCCCGTCCTTCGGGACCTTCCGCTCGGCGCCTGGTCGCTCAGTCATGTTTTCACGCAGTCGGGCTCGGCGAGTTGGGACGCATCGCCGATATGGCGGCCGGTGCTCCGACAAGCCAGCTCTCGCTCTTTCTGGAAACGGCACGGCACCCGGAAAGGCGCGTCATCGCGCAGGCCGAATTCAATGTGAAATTCAGTGCGGCGCGCAATGCCGCCTTCATCAAGGAAAAGTCGGTTCTGCTTTTAATGCGTGAACTCAGGCGCGTCGCGGGCACCGGCAAACTGCCAAAGCCGCTCAAAGCCCCCGATGCCGTCCAGGCGCTCAGGCCGCCCGGCGTTTTCAGGACAGGCCGCTATGCAGCGGCACTCACAAAAAACATCGCGCAACGCGTGCTCAAAAGCGTGCGCCGCGCCTCCCATCAGGAAACCGCCGTCTGGACCCTTTTCAGCGGGCGCGGTGCCATTGACGATTTCGATCCCAGAGAAGCCATCGAGATTCCGCCAACGGACACAGCGATCAAGGCCGACCCCTTCCTGTTTCATCACGAGGGGCGGACCTATCTGTTCTACGAGAACTATGGACTGGGCGATACCAAAGCGCACATCGCCGTGGGCGAGATCACCCGCAGCGGCTTTGAACCGATCGGCATAGCGCTGGGCGGGAGCGAACACCTCTCGTTTCCTTTCGTTTTCCGCGAGGGGGACGAGATTTTCCTCATGCCGGAGACGCATCAGAGGAAGCGCATCGAAATCTGGCGCGCGGTGAGTTTTCCGTTGATCTGGGAGCCCTATTCCCGGGCCTTTGAAGGATGGTCAACCGCCGACAGCACACTTTTCAAACATCGCGGCCAGTGGTGGCTTTTCACCAATCTTTCAGAACATCACGCATTCGAGGATCACTGCTCGGCGCTATACGCATTCCAGGTGGACGGGCCGGAACTGAAGCGGATCGTCCCCCATCGCACGAATCCAGTGGTGGTGGGCAGCGCCACGGCACGCAATGCCGGCCGCATCTTCTCGCGTCATCGCCGGCTCTACCGGCCCGCGCAGTACAATGCGCACGGCATTTATGGTTATGGCCTCAACATAATGGAAATCGAACATCTGGATATGGATGACTATCGGGAGACATGCGTGCGCCGCATCCTGCCCGATTTCAAACCGGGCCTGACCGGCTGCCATCATTTCGATGCTAGCGGCTCACGCTATATTCTGGATGCGCGGCTCAACGCCTGATGACGTTCGATCCGTGCTGCGGGCCGCCAGGCCCCGCGCCTCTCTCGCCGGGCCGGCTGAAGCGTGCCGCCGCGATAGTTCAGCGAAACGGCGTT
>NZ_BAMP01000131.1 GCF_000615975.1 Nitratireductor aquibiodomus NL21 = JCM 21793
CGCGCGGGCAAGGGTGAACTCGGCCGAGCGCACCACATCGCGCCAGCGCGGGTTGAGCGGCAGCGTCTCGATCAGCAGATATTTGTCGAGCGTACGCGTCTGCAGCGACGTCTTGTCGAGACTGACGCGCCAGATGCCGCTCTCCTCTGCAAACTCGATCCGCTCCTTGCCGGTCACGTCGCGCCACAGGTTCAGGCTGCCCGTCATCACCTGCACGATGAGGGCGCGATAGGCTTCATCGGATGCCGGGCCCGGCTCGACCTGCGCTTCGCCGGCCATCACCGGCAGTGCGCTGTCGATGGCTCCGCGCACCGAAACAAGCAGGTTCTCGGCCTCCAGCGAGGCGTCGCTCAGAACGAGCGCCATGCCCGCGCCCGCCTCGGGCTCAAGCTCGAATGCGTTGATGGTGAATTCGCGTCCGCCCAGATGCAGCGTGGCACTGCTTTCGCCATCCACCCGGCATTGGCTGTCGAGCAGCGCGGCCATGTCCGACGGCAGCAGAAGAGACAGGGGCGTGGCGCGGTCGAGCGGGCGGCCGAAGATCGTCTCCGCAGCCCGGTTGGCATAGGTGATGATCGTCTTGTCGTTGACGCAGACGAGGCCGGCTTCCAGCGCGTCGAGCAGACGCGCCATGCGGCGCTGCGAAAGGCGCAGTGCGTCTTCGACCTGGATGCGGCGGTCCACCTCGTCGCGCAGTTCCTGGTTTTCCTCCGCACGGCTGCGGGCGCGCGAGGCGTCGATCAGGGTCGAGATGCGCGTCAGAAGCTCGTCCTTTACGAAGGGCTTCACCACATAGTCGTTCGCACCCGCCTCGAAACCGGCGATCATGTCGCGCGTGCGGCTGCGCGCCGTGACCATGATGATGGGCAGGTCGATCAGCGAGAACTGGCGGCGCAGCGTGCGCGCCACTTCGAGGCCCGAGAGATCGTTCATCATCACGTCGAGAATGAGAAGGTCCGGCTTGTGCTCGAGCACCGCCTCGATGCCCGCCCGCCCATTGTCCGCACAGATGACACGATAGCCCTGCGGCAGGAGCACGTTGCGCAGCACCTGCAGATTGATCGGCTCGTCATCCACCACCACGATGGTCGGCGCATTGGCGTCGTCGCGCTGGGAGGCGGGGGCCTCGAAGGCATCGAGCGCATTGATGGTCTGGTGCAGGCCGCCGGGATATTTGCCGCGCGCCTGTTCGGCCGCATCGGCGCTGGCGGCGGGAAGCTGCAGCACGAAGCGCGAACCCTTGCCCGGTTCGCTGGTCGCGGTCAGCGTGCCGCCGAGCAGGGCCGCAAGATTGCGCGCGATGGCGAGGCCGAGGCCGGTTCCGCTCTTCTTCTGCGTAACGTCGTCGGCTTCGGCCTGTTCGAGCGGCTGGAAGATGCGTTCCAGATTTTCGGGCGAGATGCCGCGTCCGGTGTCTTCCACGGCTATGGAAACCGTCGCGCTGTCGCCTTCGCCCTCATGCCATGCGGTCACGTGGATATGCCCGTCATCGACATATTTGATGGCGTTGCCGATGAGATTGTAGAGGATCTGTTCGAAGCGCACCGGATCGGCGATCACCGGCGGCGTCACATCGGGAATGTCCACTCTGAGGCTCACCGGCTCGCCGGAAAGCAGCGGCTCGGAGAGAAGCAGAACCTGGCGCACGCTGGTGGCCACATCGACGCCCTGAATGTCGAGCCGCATGCGTCCCTGCCGGATGCGGTAGAGGTCGAGCAGATCGTCCACGAGGCGCGACAGGCGGCGCGCCGAGAAGGTGATGAGCTGAAGCTGGTTGCGCTGCGTCGGGGCGATGTCACCGGCAGCACCTGCGGCCAGTGTTTCGGAGATGCCGATAATGCCGTTGAGCGGTGTTCTCAGCTCATGCGAGGTGTTGGCGAGGAACTGGTCTTTCATGCGGTCGGCCTGTTCCAGCTCCGCATTCTTCTCGCCGATCTCGCGGATATGCACTTTCAGTTCGCGGTTCTTCTGGCTGATGAGCTGAAGCTGATCGCGCAGCGCATCGCGCATGCGGGCGACGGAATGGGAGAGCCTCGCGAACTCCGTCGGCTGGTCGAATTTCGGCAGGCTCATGTCGAGCGCGCCGTCGGCCACGGCCTCTGCCGCATCGGTGACGGATTTCAGGGGGCGGGTCTGCGAGCGGGCGAGATAGTAGGACAGAAGCAGGATCAGCGGCAGCGCGAGTGCCGCCAGCGCGAGGATGAGATTGCGCAGTCTGGTGCTTGCCGCGAAGGCCGATGCGGCGTCTGCATCGACGGCGAAGAGCCAGGTGGCGTCGGGCAGGAGAAGATGCGTCCATGCCGAAAGGACGGGTGCGCCGAGCAGTCCCGTTTCGAGCATCGTCACACCGCTTTTTGCTTCCATCGCCTCCGGCATGCTGGCGCTCATGCCGGTCTTGAGGGCAGGAGCCGAAGAGGCGATGACGGCGCCGCGCGACGAGATGAGGCTGAGCGTTCCATTGACGCCTTCATGCCCACCCAGAAGGGCGGCAAGCTTGCTGGCGGGCAGGCGCAGAATGGCCGCACCACTGGCGCGTTGATAAAGGTTCACGCGAACAGCGAAATAGGCGGCGAATTCACCGGTGCGCGAATCACGCGCAAAATCGTAAAACACGATATGCCTGTCGTCGGCCGCGGAGCGCAATTCCATCAGCGTCCTGGAAAGCGTTGAATCGCCGTTGGTCAGGAGAGTTCCCAGATAATCGTCCTTAAAGACGGAATAGACGACCCGCCCGCGCGCATTGACGAGATAGACATTGTCGAACTCGGAGCTCTCCACGAAGGTCAGATACTCCTCGTGAAACTGGCTGTGTGCATTGGCGTAGGCGAGGGCTTCGCGCAGCAGCCTGTCATGGCTGGGCGCTTCGGTCCGCGCCGGCTCGTTCGGCCCGACCTCGAACAGGCTGCGCAGCTCTTCCGCGGCCTGCTCCTCATCAGGTGCCATCTGGCTCATGGCGTAGCTGAAACCGTAAAAGTCGCCAATCGAGTAGCGCGCTATATTGGTCTGGGCGAGGCTTTCGGCCTGCCGCTTGGCGAAAGACACGTACTGTGTCAGTTCACTGGTCTTGGCATCGCGTGCAAAGGCAATCTTCTCGAAGGTTTCGCGTGCAATATTCGCGTTGACGAGGGAGTAGAAGGCGGCAGCGCTGATCGCCAGCGGCACAATCGATACCGCGAACAAGACCAATAAAAGCCGGGCCTGAAAGCCGGCCGGCAAAACCCTGCGCCAATTCATGCAATCCTCCCGAGACGGCAAAGCTGCGCCGTTCCAAGAGCACGCTAGCGAAACGCGAGGGTTCCGCCAAGACCGCGTGCCCCGCCCTCACGCGAATGCAACGAAACTGACGAAATTTACGAAATAGCAGGTGGCATTGGATTGGTCTTGTCCAGCAGAATGAGCCGGCTGTTCTTGCCGGCGCGTGTCGCGCCAGGGTGGAGCCTTCGGCAAAGCAGTGGAACAGGGCGGACGGTCCGCTCGGCTCTTGAGGGAGGAAAGCATGAAACACGCGTTCACGGCGGGGCTCGTCCTTGCCGCCGGTATTCTTCAGATGCAATCGGCCGCAGCCGAGTCTGTTCTCACGGCCCTGCCGATCCAGCGCACGGCGTGGATCGAAAACTTCAACCCCTACAACCAGTCCACGCGACTGCCTTCGGTCAACGATTTCATCTATGAGCCGCTGATCATCTTCAACACGCTGAAAGGCGGTGAGCCGAACTACCGTTTGGCGACGGGCTACGAATATTCCGAGGATCTGAAGTCTGTTACCGTGACCCTGCGCGAGGGCGTAACCTGGTCGGACGGTGAGCCTTTCACCGCAGAGGATGTGGTATTCAGCCTGAACCTCGTGAAGGCCCACAAGCCGCTCGACAATTACGGTCATGGCAAGCTGGTCGAATCCGCGGAAGCCGTGGATGACCGGACGGTCCGCTTCACCCTGAACGACGCGAATTCCGGTGCGATCTATTCCATCGTCCGTCTTGCGGTCGTTCCCGAGCATGTCTGGGGCAGTGTCGAAGATCCGGTCACCTTCACCAATCCGAACCCCGTCGGCACCGGTCCGCTGACAGAAATCCGTCGCTTCACGCCACAGGAATACATCCAGTGCCGCAATGACAAATACTGGGATGCGGAGACCCTCAAGGTCGACTGCATGCGCTTCCCGCAGATCGCCACAAACGATCAGGCGCTGGCAGCTGCCGCGCGTGGCGAGCTCGACTGGATGGGGTCCTTCCTGCCCGACATCGAAAAGACCTTCGTCGGCAAGGATCCCGAACACCACAAATACTGGTTCCCCGCCGGCTCGCTCGTCGCTTTCAACGTGAACATGGAATCCAAGAACGAAGGCAACCGCGAAGCGTTCAGCGACGTGAATTTCCGTCGCGCCGTTTCCATGTCCTTCGACCGTGAAGCCATGGTCGACATCGCCGGCTACGGCTACCCGACCATCAACCAGTATCCGTCCGGTCTCGGTCAGGCCTATCACTCCTGGAACAATCCGGAAGTGGATGCCAAATTCGGCAAGTTTACCCGCTATGATGTCGAGGGTGCAAAGGCGCTTCTCGCGGAAGCGGGCTACAAGGACACCGACGGCGACGGCAATCTGGAAACGCCGAGTGGCAAGGATATTTCTTTCAGCATCATCGTGCCCAATGGCTGGACCGACTGGATCAACACGGTGCAGCTTGCGGTGGAAGGCCTGACCTCCATCGGCATTGAGGCGCAGGTCGCCACGCCCGAACATGCGGTCTGGTCGGAAAGCCTGATCAACGGCGATTACGATATGGCGATGAACGCCTACTTCACCGGCGTTACCCCGCATTACCAGTATGATCTGGGCCTGCATTCGCAGAATCAGGGCAAGACCCGCTTCGGCGCCACCCGTTACTACAACGAGACGCTGGACGGTCTTCTGGAATCCTTCTTCCAGACGGTGGACGCCGAAAAACAGCGCGCGATCATGGACGATATCCAGATGGAGATTGGCCGCGACATGCCCTTCATCGCCGTTTTCAACAACCCGCTCTGGTACCAGTACAACACCAAGCGTTTCACGGGCTTCTTTAGCGCCGAGAACCCCCAGGCCAAGCCTGTCGTCCACGATGAGACGCCGGAGCGTCTCCTGCACCTGCTCTCCCTGCGTCCGGTCGACGATTGAGAACATCGTCGATCTGACTGCATCCTCCCACCTCCTTCCCGTCCGCGGGAAGGAGGGCCCTGGGGCAGTCCTGTTGGTGAACGGCTCCTGACCGGGGCTCAAACGAAAAGAAAGCGTCGGTAGAACCGGCGAGGAAAGGGGAGACCATGCGCTTCATTCTGCGCAGGCTGGCGTTTTATCTCGTCGCCTTTCTGGTGGCGGCCACATTCAACTTTCTCATTCCGCGCCTGATGCCGGGCAATCCAGCTGACGTGATGCTTGCTCAGGCGCAGGGCACCCTGCCGCCGGAGGCGCGCGAGGCTCTGATGGAGACGTTCGGCTTCATCAACGAACCCCTCTACCTGCAGTATCTCAAATATCTGGGCTCGATCTTCACCTGGGATTTCGGCCTCTCGGTCAAATACTATCCGACACCCGTTTATGATCTGCTCGCCCGCGCTCTGCCGTGGACGCTGTTCCTCACCGGCACGGCCACGCTTGTGGCCTATGCGCTGGGCACGCTGTTCGGCATACGCGCTGCGTGGCGTCGCGGCAGCCGGTTCGACAGCATCGTGTCGCCGCTGGCGCTGGCGTTGCAGTCGATACCGCCGGTGGTCGTGGCGATCACGGCTCTGTTCGTCTTTGCCGTCACGCTCAACTGGTTGCCGGCCGGCTACGCATTTGACCCTTCGCTTGAGCCGTCGCTCAGCGGCCCGTTCCTCTCATCAATGTTCTTTCATGCGCTGATGCCGGTCCTGTCGCTCAGCATCGTTCTGGTGGGCGGCTACCTCATCACCATGCGCAACAACATGATCGGCCAGCTTGGCGAGGATTACGTGCATCTGGCGGAGGCAAAGGGGCTTTCGGATGCCCGCGTGCGCTACAATTATGCAGCGCGCAACGCCTTCCTGCCCTCCATCACCGCCTTTGCAATCAGCCTTGGCGCCGTGTTCGGCGGCTCGCTCATCACCGAGGTGGTGTTCAACTATCCGGGGCTGGGCAACCTGCTCTACATGGGCGTGATCGCCCGCGATTTCCCGCTCATCCAGGGCCAGCTTCTCATCATGACGCTCGCCATGCTGAGCGCAAACTTCGTTGTCGACATCGCCTATGTGGTGCTCGATCCGCGCTTGAGGAGGGCGTGATGCTCGATCTTCTGAAAATCTTCCTGCGCAATCGCAAGGCCGCTTTCGGCGTCTTCATCGTTGTGTTCTACGTGGTGGTGGCGCTGGCTGCGCCGCTCATCACCGACCACGATCCAACAAGCGTGTGAGCCGCCCACATCAGCCCCCGGGCGTGGAATATGTGATGGGCACCACCCGCATGGGACGCGATGTTTACACACAGCTTGTTTGGGGCACGCGCACCTCGCTCATGGTCGGCATTCTTGCCGGGTTCATCGTCACGCTGATCGGCACCGTGGTGGGCCTCACCGCTGCCTATTATGGCGGCGCGACGGACGAGGCGCTCAACTTCGCGACCAATGTCGTTCTGGTCCTGCCGCAATTGCCGCTCCTTCTGGTGCTGGCCGCGTTTCTGGGGCAAGTCGGACCACTCTCCATCGCCATCATCATCGGTCTCACATCATGGGCGTGGGGTGCGCGTGTGACGCGCGCGCAGGCCATGACATTGAAGAACCGCGAGTTCATCCAGGCCTCCCAGCTCATCGGCGAACCGGCATGGCGCATGATCCTGGTGGAGATGCTGCCGAACCTCCTGTCGATCATCGGCTTCAACTTCATCGGCAGCGTGATCTTCACCATCATCACCCAGGCCACGCTGGAGTTCCTCGGGCTCGGCGATCCGCTCTCCGTTTCGTGGGGCACGATGCTCTACAATGCCAAGAACGCCTCGGCGATCACCGTTGGCGCATGGTGGGAGATGGCCGCGCCCTGTGTCGCCATCGTCATCATCGGCGTTGGCCTGTCGCTGCTCAATTTCGGTGTCGACGAGATTTCCAATCCGCGGCTGCGCACGCTGGGCGCCATCGGCAAGGCCATGAAACTGCAGAAGAAGCTCGACCGCGCGCGTCTTGCGGAGAAGGAGGCATGAGCATGGAGACCGCAAAGCCGCTTCTTTCGGTGCAGAATCTGTGCGTCGACTATCTGACGCCGAATGGCACGTTCCGCGCCGTGCGCGATGTCTCGCTCGACATCGGGCAGAACGAGATCCTCGGCCTCGCTGGCGAAAGCGGGTGTGGCAAGAGCACCATCGCCTTCTCGATCATGCGGATGCACCGCCCGCCGGCTTTCATCAGCGGCGGCAAGATACTGTTTGAGGGCGAGGATGTGCTCGCCTTTTCACGCTGCCGGCTTGAGGCGTGGCGCTGGAGCGGGGCGTCCATGGTGTTCCAGAGCGCGATGAATTCTCTCAACCCGGTGCTGACGGTTTTCGAACAGTTTCGCGACATGCTCGCCCGCCACGAAAAGATGGGGCGGGATGCCGCCCGCGCGAAGGCCGGCGAGATGCTCGCCATGGTCGGCATCCCCGAAGACCGGCTGGATGCCTATCCGCACCAGCTCTCCGGCGGTATGCGCCAGCGCGTCGTGCTTGCCATGGCGCTCACGCTCAGGCCCCGCCTCGTCGTCATGGATGAGCCCACCACCGCGCTTGATGTGGTGGTGCAGCGCGAGATCCTGCAGGAGATCGTGGCGCTGCGCAAAACGCTCGGCTTCTCTGTGCTGTTCATCACGCATGATCTGGCGCTGATGGCACAGTTTGCCGACCGCATTGCGATCATGCTGGAAGGGCGCATCGTGGAAGAGGGCGAGGCGCAGAGCCTCGTTGCCGATCCGCAGCACGAATACACGCGCAGGCTCTGGGCAGCCATGCCGCGCATCGAGGGAGAAGCCGCATGAACGCCCCGCTTCTGTCGCTCGAAGGCGTTTCCAAGACCTTCCATGTGCGCCCGGTTCTGGGTGCTGTGCGCCGCGTGGATGCGCTGCGCAATGTCACCTTCTCCATCGAGCCCGGCAAGGCGCTGGCGCTGGTGGGCGAAAGCGGATCGGGCAAGAGCACCTGCGGGCGCGCCGTGATCCGCCATTTCGAGCCGAGCGCCGGCACGGTTCGGTTTCGCGGCGAGAACATTTTCGAGAACCGCACCCGCAGCGGCGACCGCGCCTATCTGCGCGCGGTGCAAATGGTGTTTCAGGACCGTTCTCCTCGCTCAACCCCACCCACACGATCCGCCACCACCTCGAACGCCCGCTGCGGCTGCATGGCGGGACGGCGGATCTCGAAGCGCGGCTCAGGCAGACGCTGGCCGATGTGGAGCTTGATCCCGACACCACGCTGGAGAAGTTCCCGCACCAGCTTTCCGGTGGTCAGCGCCAGCGTGTCAGCTTTGCCCGCGCGCTTGCGGTGGGCGCGGAGTTGATCGTTGCTGACGAGCCCACCTCCATGCTCGACGTGTCGATCCGCAAATCGGTGCTCGATCTGATGCGGCGGTTGAAGGAAGAGCGCAACATCGCGTTCCTCTACATCACGCATGACATCGCGACTGCGCACTACATCGCAGAGGAAACGGCGGTGATGTATGCCGGGCAGGTGATGGAGCGCGGTCCGTCCGATGCCGTCATCCGCAATCCGCGTCATCCCTATTCGCGCCTTCTCATTTCTGCCGTGCCCGATCCGGCGAAGCGTTTCGACGATGCCGATGGCGACGGGCTCGCCTTCACCCGGCAGGCGGAGGCCGTGCGGGCAAGTGCGGCGCGTCCCATCTCGGGTTATCGTGAGGTTGCGCCGGACCATTTCGTTGCCTATTCGGATGCAGACCATGACTGATATGCTCGTGCCCCTCTACAAGCTCCCGCCAGCCAAACCCGTGGCCGAGGGCATTGTCATTCGCCGCGCCATCGGGCCGGAAATGCATGTCGTGTGCGATTTCGCCGAGAAGCATTTCAGCCGCAACTGGGCCAGCGAATGCGCCGTGGCCATGGCGGCGCAGCCGGCCAATGTTCTGGTCGCGGTGGAAAACGGAAAGCTTCTGGCTTTGCCTGCTACGACGCCACGGCGAAGGGCTTCTTCGGCCCGACCGGCGTTGACGAGGCCGCGCGCG
>NZ_BAMP01000130.1 GCF_000615975.1 Nitratireductor aquibiodomus NL21 = JCM 21793
TGCCGGCGGTTACAACATCATCATCCTGTCCGACCGTCAGATCGGCCCGGACCGCATCGCCATTCCGATGCTGCTTGCCACCGCCGCCGTCCACCATCACCTGATCCGCAAGGGGCTGCGCACCGCCGTCGGCCTCGTGGTCGAATCCGGCGAGCCGCGCGAGGTGCATCATTTCTGCTGTCTCGCCGGCTATGGCGCCGAGGCGATCAACCCCTATCTCGCCTTCGACACACTGCTTGCCATGCACAAGGCCGGTGAGTTTCCGCCGGAGGTAGACCCGCAGGAGGTCGTCCACCGCTACATCAAGGCCATCGGCAAGGGCATTCTGAAGGTCATGTCCAAGATGGGCATCTCCACCTATCAGTCCTATTGCGGTGCGCAGATTTTCGATGCCGTGGGCCTCGAAAGCGATTTCATCGAACACTATTTCACCAACACCGCCACCACGATCGAAGGTGTCGGTCTGGAGGAGATCGCTGCCGAAACGGCAGGTCGCCATGCTTCGGCCTTCGGTTCCGATCCGGTGCTGAAGAACGCGCTCGAAGTGGGTGGCGAATACAATTACCGCATGCGCGGCGAATCCCACATCTGGTCGCCCGATGCCGTCGCCTCCCTCCAGCATGCCGTGCGCGGCAAGTCCTTCGAGACCTATCGCGATTTCGCAAAAATGGTCGATGGCGAGGCGGCAGACGCCAAGTCCATTCGCGGCCTCTTCGCGGTCAAGACGGCAGGAGATGCCGGTCGCAAGCCTGTCCCGCTGGATGAAGTCGAGCCGGCGTCCGAGATCGTCAAGCGGTTTTCCACCGGCGCCATGTCCTTCGGTTCCATCAGCCGCGAGGCGCATACCACTCTGGCGCGCGCCATGAATGCGCTGGGTGGCAAGTCCAATACGGGCGAGGGCGGCGAGGAGCCGGACCGCTACATGCCCATGCCCGACGGCACGATGAACCCCGAGCGTTCCGCCATCAAGCAGATCGCCAGTGGCCGCTTTGGCGTCACCACGGAATATCTCGTCAATTCCGATATGATGCAGATCAAGGTGGCGCAGGGCGCAAAGCCCGGCGAGGGCGGTCAGCTTCCCGGCCACAAGGTCGACGCCACCATCGCCAAGGTGCGCCACTCCACGCCGGGCGTCGGCCTCATTTCGCCGCCGCCGCATCATGACATCTATTCCATCGAGGATCTGGCGCAGCTCATCTACGATCTGAAAAACGTCAACCCGGATGCGGATGTCTCCGTCAAGCTCGTCTCCGAGGTTGGCGTGGGCACGGTCGCGGCCGGCGTTGCCAAGGCGCGCGCCGATCACATCACCATTTCGGGCTATGATGGCGGCACGGGCGCTTCCCCGCTCACCTCCATCAAGCATGCAGGCAGCCCGTGGGAAATGGGCCTTGCCGAGACGCATCAGACCCTGGTGCTCAACGGCCTGCGTTCGCGCGTCGCGCTGCAGGTTGATGGCGGGCTGAAAACCGGCCGCGACGTCATCATCGGCGCGCTGCTCGGTGCCGATGAATATGGCTTCTCAACCGCACCGCTCATTGCCGCCGGCTGCATCATGATGCGCAAGTGTCACCTCAACACCTGCCCCGTCGGCGTGGCCACGCAGGATCCGGTGCTGCGCAAGCGCTTCAAGGGCACGCCCGAGCATGTGATCAACTACTTCTTCTACGTCGCGGAAGAGGTGCGCCAGTATCTGGCCGAGATGGGCTACACCAGTCTCGACGACATTATCGGCCAGTCGGATCTGCTTGAGAAGAACGCGATGATCGAGCACTGGAAGGCGCGTGGTCTCGATTTTACAAAAGTCTTCTACAAGCCCGACGCCCCGCGCGAAGCAGTGCGCTGGACGGAACGTCAGGTCCATCCGATTGACGACATTCTCGACCGCAAGCTGATCGAGGCGGCAAAGCCCGCGCTTGAAAGCCGCGAAAAGGTTTCGCTCGATTTCCCGATCTGCAACACTGACCGATCGGCCGGTGCGATGCTGTCGGGCGCGGTGGCCAAGCGCTACGGCCAAAAGGGCCTGAAGGACAACACGATCGATGTGCGCCTCACGGGCACGGCTGGTCAGTCCTTCGGCGCGTTTCTGGCACGCGGTGTCACCTTCACGCTTCATGGCGATGCCAACGACTATGTCGGCAAGGGCCTTTCGGGCGGGCGTATCGTCATTCGTCCGACGGACGATTCGAAGATTGTCGCGGAAGAGTCCATCATCGTCGGCAACACCGTGCTTTACGGCGCCACCGAGGGCGAGTGTTATTTCCGGGGCGTTGCGGGCGAGCGTTTTGCGGTTCGTAATTCGGGTGCCGTTGCGGTGGTCGAAGGCGTGGGCGATCATGGCTGCGAATACATGACCGGCGGCGTTGTCGTCGTGCTCGGCCAGACAGGCCGCAACTTCGCGGCCGGCATGTCGGGCGGCGTCGCCTATGTGCTGGACGAGGCTGGCGATTTTGCTGAGCGCTGCAACATGGCCATGGTCGAGCTGGATCCGGTGCCGGAGGAAGACGACATCCTCGAAAAGCTGCACCACCACGGCGGTGACCTCATGCATAAGGGACGTGTCGACGTATCCGGCGACATGACCCGGCACGATGAGGAGCGTCTGGCGCAGCTCATCTCCAACCATCTCCACTACACGGGCTCTGAGCGGGCGCGCACCATTCTGGACAACTGGGCGGACTATCGGCCCAAATTCCGCAAGGTGATGCCGGTCGAGTACCGCCGTGCGCTTGAGGAGATGGAACGCATGAAACTGGGGCTGGCGGCGGAATAGCCGCCGTCCTTGGGAGAGAATGCGATGGAGATCTTTGGTGATCAGAACTCGGGCAATTGCCTGAAGGTCAAGTACACGGCGGATCATCTCGGACTCGCCTATCGCTGGCGCGAGCTTGACATCATGGCGGGCGAGAGCCGCACCGAGGCCTTCCTCGCCATGTCGCCCTTCGGGCAGGTGCCGGTGGTGCGGTTCGATGATGGTCGCACACTCGGGCAGTCCGGCGCGATCATGCGCTATCTGGCGCGGGGCAGCGCGCTCCTGCCGGATGACGCGTTCGCCGCGGCGGAAATGGATCAGTGGATGTTCTGGGAGCAGAATTTCCACGAGCCCAATGTGGCAGGCGCGCGTTTTCATGTGGTCTACCGCAGGGAGCCGGTGGAGACGCGTGATCCTGACAAGGTCGAGCGGGGCGAGGCCGCGCTCGATTTCATGGATGATGCTCTGAAGACGCGTGACTTCTTTGTCGGTGATGCGCTCTCCATCGCCGACATCGCGCTTCTGGGCTACACGCGGCTTGCCCCTCAGGGCGGATTTGAACTCGACGGGCGCAGGGCGCTCACCCGCTGGATTGCACGGTGCGAGGAAGTCCTCGGACTTTCGGCACTACAATAGAATAACGGGGTTTACTCGATGGGTAAGGTTACAGGTTTTCTCGAAATCGACCGGCAGGTCCACAAATATCAGCCGGCATCCGACCGTATTCGCCATTTCCGCGAATTCACGCTGCCCATGTCGGACAAGGAAGTCGAGAAACAGGCCGCGCGCTGCATGGATTGCGGCATTCCCTATTGCCATGGGCCGACAGGCTGTCCGGTTCACAACCAGATCCCGGACTGGAACGACCTCGTCTACAATGGCGACTGGGACGAGGCGATCCGCAACCTGCATTCCACAAACAATTTCCCCGAATGGACGGGCCGCATTTGCCCCGCGCCCTGCGAGGAAGCCTGCACACTCAATCTTGAAGACATTCCCGTTGCCATCAAGACGGTCGAGCAGGCCATTGCCGACAAGGCCTATGAGTCGGGCTTCGTGCGGCCCTATCCGCCCGAGCACAAGACCGGCAAGACCGTGGCCATCATCGGTTCGGGGCCCGCGGGCATGGCGGCTGCCCAGCAGCTTGGCCGTGCGGGCCATCAGGTGCATGTCTATGAGCGCGAGAGCAGGCCGGGCGGGCTGATGCGCTATGGCATTCCCGATTTCAAGATCGAGAAGCATTACATCGACCGCCGCGTCGAGCAGATGCAGGGCGAGGGCGTCACCTTCCATTGCGGCGTGAATGTCGGTGTCGACAAGCCGGTCGAGGAGCTCCTTTCTGAATATGATGCCGTTTTGTATTGCGGCGGTTCGGAGCGCCCGCGTCCTGCCGGTATTCCTGGTGCCGACCTCGAAGGTGTGCACGACGCAATGCCCTATCTGGTTCAGCAGAACAGGCGTGTGGGCGGCGAGGACATCCAGTCCGTTGCCTGGGCTTCCGATCCCATCCTCGCCGGCGGCAAGCATGTGGTGGTGGTCGGTGGCGGCGACACCGCGTCCGACTGCGTGGGCACGGCGTTCCGTCAGGGAGCGGTGCGTGTCACCCAGCTCGACATTCGTCCGCGCCCGCCGGAAAAGGAAGACAAGCTCGCTGTCTGGCCCTATTGGGCAACGAAGATGCGCACCTCATCCTCGCAGGCCGAAGGTGCGGAGCGCGAGTTTCAGGTCGCAACGCTTGAGTTCATCGGCGAGGACGGTGTTCTGACCGGCGTGAAGTGCTGCCAGGTCGACGAGAAGAGAAAGCCGGTTGCCGGGACCGAGTTCGTCATTCGCGCGGACCTCGCTTTCATTGCCATTGGCTTCTCCGGTCCGGCGGAAACGGGTGTTCTGTCGGAATTCGGAGATCGTCTGAAAACCGATGTGGATCGCCGCAACTCGGTCAACGTCAACGCCAATGACCGGGACTACAAGACCAGTGTCGACCGCCTGTTCACCGCAGGCGATGTCCGCCGTGGTCAGTCTCTGGTGGTCTGGGCGATCCGCGAGGGGCGTCAGGCGGCACGGGCGATTGACGAATTCCTCATGGGAAGTTCCGTCCTCCCGCGTTGAGCGTCTCAGCGCGTATTGAAATCAGGGCGTCGCCTGGGCCGGAGGGTCAGGCGGCGTTTCGCTTTTCGGAGTCGCGTTCGTGCGCAGGGAGAAATTGTCAGCACGACCGGGCTGGGCAACAGGTTCCGGAGTGGCCCCGTCGCTTTGACCGCGCTCCTGACGTGCGATCGGTTTCACCACAGCGCCCATCAGTTCCAGCCCGCCGTCGAGCGCGGGGTCGGAAAGGGAGATCGGCATGGTCCGGTTCACCGGTGAGGGGTTCTCTGGGTGCAGCACGAGCACCGGGAGGCTCTCCATGCCAAGCTCGCCGATATCTGGAGACACGGCCTCGCCGAGCAGTTTGTTGAGTGGCTTCTCTACGTAAAAGGCCACCTTGCGCTTTCCTGAGCGTGTCAGGTTGATGCCATCGCTGCCGCGCAGGCGCACCGGCTGCCCGTTCATGTCCGGGCCGGTGAAGATAAAACCGCCGTTTTCGTCCACGAAGCCGTCCCAGATATCCACGAACGAACCGTCGACCGCCTCGACCGCGGTCTTGTAGATGTCGTTGAAGGCGAGCATGTCCGAAGACATGCTTGATGATTTGAACGACGGCAGTCCGCTCCAGATGAGCGGGATTTGCTTTTCTTCCAGCGCCGCGGCAAAAGTCTCGGCTCTTTGCGTGTATTCCACGAGCCAGGCTTCTGAGCGTGGTGCTTCGCGTTTGCCGTCGACGACGAGCTGCTGGCGGTCGTTGGAGCCGATCATCATGACAACGACAGTGGGGGATACTTCCTCCAGTATGCCCGCAATCTCGCCGTTCCAGTCGTAATAGTCGTCACGCACGAAGCCTGACGATCCATTGCTGCGGTTCACCACACGGACGCCGGGCGATTCCGCATAGGCTGAACTCAGCCCTTCTGCGAGACCTCCGGCGAGGAAGTCGCCGAGAACGAGAACGACACGGGCATTCTCAAGCTTTTCGACTTCCGGCGGCGGTGGAGGTTGGGGGGCCGCGCTGCGGGTGGCCGAGCGGCGGCGTTGTGTGCCCTGCTGCTTTCGTGGGACAGAGCGCTGGCGCGTTGCCGGGCGTTCCGGCTGGCGCTGGCGCAGTGCTCCTCCGAAAAGGAGATCGAACAGGCCACGTCGTTGCTCCCGCCGGTATTCCTGCGCTTCTGCTGTGGAAGGAATGGCAGTTGCCGCAGGCATGGCCAGACTGAAGGCGACAACGGCAAGCGCGATGCACTTGCCGCTGCCGTCAGATTTTTTGGTCCGGTTGGCCTTCATGCCCCGCGTTCCGTGCTCCCGGTTCAGTTTCCGCGCAGGCGTCGCAGGACTTCCTTGCCGGGATGGCCGTCCTGCTGCATGCCGCTGCGTGCCTGGAAGGCGCGAATGGCGGCACGTGAGCCTGACCCAATCTTGCCATCGATCGGCCCGTCATAATAGCCAAGCGCGCCGAGACGTTTTTGCAGTTCTTCCGTTTCGGTATAGCTCAGTCGTTCGAACGGGCGGTTCCAGTCACGCACCAGCCCGCCATATCCGGCGATCTGATCGGCGAGCAATCCGACCGCGAGCGCGTATTTGTCGGAATTGTTGTAGCGCTTGATGACCTGAAAATTCTTGGTCACCAGGAAGGACGGTCCCTCCCGGCCGTCCGGCACTTTCAGCTCGGCGCTGTCGTTTGGGCGGGGGAATGGCTTGCCATTGGCGCGCACCACGCCAATCGACTGCCAGCGGCTGAGTGACATGTTGCCACCGGGAAACTTGCGTCCGCCGGGCAGGGCAGCCGTCTCGTAGCCCCAGGTCTCGCCTGCGCGCCATCCATTGCGGCGGAGAAGATTGGCTGCCGTCGCGAGCGCGTCGGGGATCGAGGTCCAGATGTCGCGGCGGCCATTGCCGTCCATATCGACTGCGTAGGCCTGATAGCTGGTCGGGATGAACTGGGTGTGCCCCATCGCGCCCGCCCACGAGCCGGTAAGATGGCCGACGTCGATGTCGCCGGTCTGGAGAATCTTCAATGCGGCGATCAATTGCTGGCGGGCGAATTTCGCGCGCCGCTTGTCGGCGTAGGCGAGTGTGGCTAGAGAACGCGGTACGCTGCGCATGATGCGTTCGTTCTTGAGCACTTCGCCATAATTCGATTCGACCGACCAGATGGCGAGCAGAACGTAGCGGCTTACGCCGAACTGGCTTTCAATGCGGTCGAGCCACGGCTTCCACTGACGGGCAAGCTGGCGACCGCGCTGAATTGCGTCTTCCTGCACACGGTTGTCGAAATACTCCCAGGGCTCGGCGCGGAACTCGGGCTGATAGCGTGCTTTCTCAAGCACTTCGGGGTCGGGCGCAGTGATGCCGCGGAAGGCGCGGTCATAGGTGGCGCCGGATACCCCGTTTTGAATAGCCACGCCGCGGAACTGCTGAACCCAGCGCTGGAAGCCCGCATCGGCGCTGGCCGGTTGAAGGGTTACGGTGTAGGCGACCACGAAAGAAGCGATCAATGTCGCGACGAGGTTTCGTGGGGGCAAGCGGAACAACATCACGATCTCCGTTACAGGTACTCCAGCGCATCCATGACAGGTCCCGGTTAGAAAAACGTTTACCATGCTGTTAATGTCCGTGATCATTCTTCCGGGGAACTTGTCACGATATACGCGCATTCATTCAGGAAACATCAATCCGGCGTTGCTATGGCGTCGCCATATCCCTTTCTAGCAACCTTTTCGGGGGCCTATTTCTAATGACGAAACTTCGCAAAGCGGTATTTCCTGTCGCTGGTCTCGGAACACGTTTTCTTCCGGCCACTAAGGCAATTCCCAAGGAAATGCTGACGGTCGTCGACAAACCGGTGATTCAGTATGTGGTCGACGAGGCACGCGAAGCCGGTATCGAGCACTTCATCTTCGTGACGGGACGCAATAAGGCTGTCATCGAGGATCACTTCGACATTCAGGTGGAACTTTACGATACATTGGAACGCCGCGGCAAGAACGAGGTTCTGCAACGCCTGCACGGTATGCAGCCGCAGCCGGGGCAGACGAGTTTCACCCGCCAGCAGGAACCGCTCGGTCTTGGCCATGCGGTCTGGTGTGCGCGCGAACTGGTCGGCAATGAGCCGTTTGCCCTTCTTTTACCGGACATGATCATGCAGGCTCCGAAGGGGTGTCTGTCGCAGATGGTGGAGGTGTTCGAGAAGACCGGCGGCAATGTGGTCTCGGTGGAAGAATGCGAACCTTCCCAGACCCACAAATACGGTATCGTCGGACGCGGTGACGATGTCGCCGGAGGTTTTGAGATCAATGCGATGGTTGAGAAACCGAAGCCGGAAGATGCACCGTCGAATTTCTACATTAACGGCCGTTATATCCTTCAGCCGGCGATATTCGATCTTCTCGCACAGCAGGAGCGCGGGGCGGGCGGTGAAATCCAGCTTACCGATTCGATGCTGACGCTGATGCAGCGCCAGCCGTTTCACGGCTATCACTTTACCGGCCGCACGTTCGACTGCGGTTCGCCCGAGGGGTTTGTGGAGGCCAATCTTGCCTTCGCGCTCGAGCGCCCCGAACTGCGCGAACATGTGCTGAGGGTTGTCGAGGCTTCGGGCCGCAGCTGATTCAGAATTTTGGGAAAACGCCGCGTTTCGACCTGAAATGGTGGCGTTTTCCAGCTTTTCCGGAATTCTGGAGCGAATTCCCGAAAACGCGTTCTACCGCTGCATTCGGACGCCCATGAATACGCTCGTGGCATCGTAATCACGGCCCGGAAGGCTGCTCGTGCGCTTCTCATAGCGGGCGCGGCCGGTCAGGCCCAGCGTGCGGTTGAGCCACCAGGTCATGCCGGCTTCACCGTTCATCGTCAGGTCGTGCCCGCCGCTCATATAGTCGCGCCAGGAAAGGCCGGCAGCCGCCTCGGCGGTGAGGTTTGCGCGAATTTGACGTTCAAGCCGCAGTGTCCCGGCATACAGGATAGAGCCGCTGTCGCCCGCATCCGTCGTGCCTTCGATTATGGTGGAGCCATCGAACCGCACATTGGTGCCGCGCTGTGGCGACCAGTTGAGGGCTGCGGCAAGCGCCAGCCCCGAAACCGTATCCAGCCGCTCGTCGTCAAGGTCCTCGGCAATCCATCCGACGGACGCTTCGCCGGAGAGCTTCTCCTCGATATCGACCATGATACCGGCGCGTGCGGCAAGGCGCGTTGCCGAGCGCTCATAGCCGGCGCTGTCCTGTGTCTCGTCATAGAACCGGCGACCGAACTCGCCCTCGATGAACGGGGTGAGGGCGGGTGAAATGGCATATCCGGTGCGCAGGCGCAGCGTGGCAAGCGTCGCGTTGCGCTCGTCCTGCGAAAGCGTGCTGCCATCGATCAGCGTAGCATCGCCATATTGCTGACGCGACACCGATCCGGTGGCGCTCAGACGCAGTTTTCCAAAATCCTTCGAGAGGCCGA
>NZ_BAMP01000129.1 GCF_000615975.1 Nitratireductor aquibiodomus NL21 = JCM 21793
CCCCCCATATCCCTGCCCTTTCCCTCATCCTGAGCTTGTCGAAGGGCCAAGGGAAAGTGCACGCACCATCATCTCCGCGCGAAACAAAAAGGGCGACCCGAAAGCCGCCCTCTTCGATCCAGTCCCGTGCTGCCTCAGTCCCGCGCAGGCAACGGCATCCAGTCCGGCACGGCCACATCGGCATGGGCAAACTGCGGCATCTTCGCCGAGAGATCGTCCATGTTCTTGATGTCGCCGTCGTTCAGCGCCTTCTGCGTAATCAGCGTCGGCGGAACGATCACGCTCTTGCCCGGCTCCTCACCGGCCAGAAGCATGGCAAGCGCGCGCACCGAAACCTCGCCCACAACGGCAGGGTTCGTGGCCGCCGTCGCCACCCAGGCGCTGCCCGGCTCGCGCATGGCGGAAATGTCAGCCGTCGAAACGTCAGCCGAATAAATCTTGATACTCTCGGAAAGACCGGCCTCGTCCACGGCGATCTTCACCCCCTTGGCGAATTCGTCATAGGGCGCGAACATGACCTGAATGTCCGGGTTTGCCGTCACCACCGAGCGCGCCTGGTTGGCCACCGAATTGGCGATCGGATTGTCGAGCGTGCCGAACTGCGCCACTTCCTCGATGCCCGAATATTTCTCCTTGAACTCGCGCCAGGTCTCGTCGCGGCGGTCGAGCGGCGCGATGCCGGCCACATAGACATAGCCCGCCTTCCACGCTTCGCCATTGTCGGCAATAGCCTGTTCCAGCGCCAGACGCGCCAGATCCCGGTCGGACTGCTCGATCTGAGGGATCGCATCGTTCTCGACATTCACGTCGAAGGCCACAACCTTGATGCCCGCATCGACGGCGCGCTGTGCGGCTTCCTTCATGGATTCGGTCAGGCCGTGCTGGATGATGATGCCATCGACGCCAAGCGCAATCGCCTGATCCACCATGTCGGCCTGAAGGGCGGCGTCCTGCCGGCTGTCGAGCACGCGCAGGTTCACGCCCAGCGCCTCAGCCTGCTTTTCCACGCCCGAAAGATAGGCCTGAAAGAAATCGCCCGTGGAAAGATAACGCACCAGCGCGATCTCCACATCGCCCGGATTGTCGAATGGCGCGGGTTTGTCCTGCGCGCCGGCGGCTGCCGGCAGAAGCATGGTGGCGCCGGCCAGTGCCGCGGCCATCTTGCCAAGAAGTCTGCGTGAAATTTCCATACTCTTACTCCTCCACTGCCTGTTTTCTCTTGAACGGGCGCTACCGGGCATTCCTCCCCAGAAGCGCAAAGGTGAAGATCAGAGCGATGACGAGCACCGCGCCCTTGACGAAATCCTGCGTGTAATACGGCACGTTCATCATGGTGAGCCCCTGAAGGAGCACGCCGACGAACAACGCCCCGATGGCCGTTCCGAACGCGTTCGGCTTGGCCGCGCCCAGCACCGCAAAACCGATGAGTGCCGCCGCCACCGCATCCAGAAGCAGATTGTTGCCCGATGCAATGTCGCCGCGCCCAAGGCGTGCCGCCAGAAGAATGCCGCCGATGGAAGCGAAGACACCGGAAATCACATAGGCCCAGATGCGATAGGCCTTGACCGGCGCACCGGCGAATTCCGCGGCGCGCGCATTCGATCCCACCGCATACATCATGCGACCAAACCGCGTGTATTCGAGGAAGAACCAGATCAGGATCGCCAGCACGATCAGCACCACCACCGACGCCGGCACGAGGTTTTCGATAAACAGATCGAACCGGTGCCGCCCAAGCGCCAGAAAGGCCTGGCTGAACGTGCTTCAGCCGTCGAGCCGTCGGGCAGCGTCATGCCGGTGGCGATGGAGCGTCCTTCGGTCGGGATGCGCTGCAGACCGATCAGCAGAAACATCATGCCGAGCGTGGCCAAAAGATCGGGCACGCGCATGTAGCAGATGATGAGACCATTTATCAGCCCGACCAGCGCGCCGATGGCGAGACACACCAGAACCGCGACGAGCGCGTTCTGCTCCAGCACCACCATCACATAGGCCGCCGCCATCATGGAGCTTGTGGCGATGGAGCCGATGGAAAGGTCGAAGCCGCCCACCACCAGCGTCGCCGTCACGCCGAGCGCCAGAATGCCGGTGATCGAAACCGATTGCAGAATGAACACCGCCGCCTGCGGCGAGGTGAAACCGCGCGTGGCAAGCGAGAAGAAGACGATCAGGCCCACCAGCAGGCTCAGAAAGCCATAGCGGATTGCCAGCTCGCGCAGCGAGCGGCCGTCTTTCGGCTGCGCCAGCGCCTCAGCCGGGGTTTCAACCGGGGTCTTGTCCGCCGTACGGCTGTCCATTCTCTAAACGCTCCCTGCGGGTTCCAGACGCTGGCCGGCCACTTCGGCCAACAGCCGGTCCATATCCACGTCGCATTGCGATGCTCGCCGACAATCGTGTTCTCGGACATGACGAGGATGCGGTCCGCCGTCTCCAGCGCCTCGTCCAGTTCGGTCAGAAAGACCAGTGTCGCGCGGTCGCCCGCACTTTCGCGCAGCTTGGCCGCGATGTCGTGGCGCGCGGCAATGTCCACGCCCTGAAACGGTTCGTCCAGAATGAGCAACCGCGAAGGTTGCGTCAGCCAGCGCGCCACCGTCACTTTCTGCTGATTGCCGCCTGAAAGCGTTGCCAGATCGTCGCGCTCGGAGCGGCACACGATCTTGAGGTCCGCGATCTGCTCGCGCGCGGTCTGCCGCTCAGCCCGCCGCCGCGTCACGCTCATGTTCGAGAAGCGCGGCAGAAACGGCAGGCTCATATTCTCATAGATATTGAACTCCGGCACGATGCCGGTGGAAGCGCGGTCCTTGGCGACAAGGAAAACACCATCCCTGACCGCGCTCGCCGGCGTTCCGGGTGCATAGGCCCTGCCATCGAGCTGCATGGAGCCGGCAAGCGGCGCATGAATGCCGAACAGCGTTTCGGCAAGCCGCGTCTTGCCGACGCCCACAAGCCCCGTCACCGCCACAACCTCGCCAGCGCCGAGTTCCATGGAAAGCGGTTTCGCGCCCGGTGCGATGCGCAGATCGCGGACCGAGAAAACCGGCGCGCCGGCAGCCCGCGCATCGATGCTGTGAAGGCCGAGATTCTGGCCCAGCATGGCGTTCACCGCGCCCTCATAGTCGAGCGGCTTCTCGTCGAATTGCCCGACGATGGCCCCGTCGCGCAGGCTGACGATGCGATCTGCCAGACGGCGAATGTCCGACATGCGATGCGAAATGTAGAGAATGGCGACGCCGCGCGCCCGAAGCCGCTCGATCAGCGCAAAAAGCCGTTCGGCCTCATGGCTCGAAAGCGAAGAGGTCGGCTCGTCGAGGATCATCACCTGCGGCTCATGCGCCATGGCGCGTGCGATGGCCACCATCTGCCGGTCGGCCAGCGGCAGGTCGGTCACCTCGGCGCTGAGGTCGATCCCGAGCCCCATGCGCTCGGCCACCTCGCGCGCCTCGCGCCGCACCTTTCGTGGATTGAAGAAAAAGCCGCTACCAGCGCCATTCAGCCGGTCGAGCACCAGATTGCTGGCCACGTCGAGCGCGCCCACCACACCGTCGTTGATGTTCTGGTGCACCGTCACCACGCCAGCGCGCATCGCTTCTGCGGGAGTGGCAGGAGAGAAGGGTTTGTCGCCCAGCATCATCATGCCACGGTCGGCGCGATGAACGCCGCTCATGACCTTGACCAGCGTCGACTTGCCGGCACCGTTGGCACCCATCAGAACCGTCACCTCGCCGGCGCGCAGGTCGAGCCCCACTCCACGCAACACAGCGTTGGGTCCAAATGCCTTTGTCAGGCCGGCAATGCGAAAGATGGCGTTGTCGCCCATGCTCTCCTCCCAATGTGACGCTAACAGGTAACAAGCATTTGTCAACATGATTGACAAATGACAGAGCCTTGGTAGCGTATCGCCTGAACTGACGGCATGAGAGGGTGGTGGTCACCAGTCTCGGTCTGCGCCTTTCACGCTTCCCCTTTCTGCAGGATCGGGGAGCACGATGAACAGGTTGGGCTCGTGCTTCTTCTCCCTTCCGGAGAGAAAATTTGTGCGGGAACACTGGCAGATACAGGACGCGCGCCATCCATCGCCGGTCCAGGCGCGAAAGGGAGGAGATGGAGAGATGAAAGAGAACGCCTTCGAGGCCCTGACGGTGGAGACCCTGCCGGAGCGCCTTGGCAACATTCCGGAGATTGCCGGCCGCCTCGGCGGCGCACCGGTGGACTGGAAGGTCCGCGAGGTGGGAGATGGCAATCTCAATCTCGTTTTCATCGTCGAGGGCGGCAGCGAAACGCTCATCATCAAGCAGGCGCTGCCCTATGTCCGTCTGGTCGGCGATAGCTGGCCGCTTCCCCTGAAGCGCTCCTTCTTCGAATATCACGCGCTGACCCGCCAGGAAGAGCGCGCGCCGGGAACCGTGCCTGCCGTGCATTATTTCGATGAAACGCAGGCGCTGATTGCGATGGAGTTTCTTTCGCCGCACATCATTCTCCGCCGCGCCCTCATCGAAGGGCAGGAACTGCCGAAGATCGGCAGAGACCTCGGCCTGTTCATGGCGCGCACCCTCTTCCGAGGGTCCGACCTTTCCATGAAAGCGGCCGACCGCAAGGCCGATCTCGTGCTGTTCTCGGACAATGTCGACCTGTGCGACATCACCGAGAACCTCGTTTTCTCTGATCCCTACTACGAAGCGCCGATGAACCGGCACACGCCGGGTCTCGATGCGCTGGTGAAGGAACTGCGCGCCGATCGCGATCTCAAGGTCGAAGCGCAGCGGATGAAGCATCTCTTCGCATCGAAAGCCGAGACCATGGTGCATGGCGACCTGCATTCGGGCTCCGTCATGGTCACGCCGGACGACACGCGCATCATCGACCCCGAATTCGCCTTCTACGGCCCCATGGCCTTCGATGTCGGCATGCTCATCGCCAATTACTGGATGGCCTATTTCTCGCAGCGCGGCCACGAGCAGAACGGCAGCCGCGCCTCTATGCGCGCCTATCTTCTGCGCGTTATCGAGGAAACGTGGAGTACTTTCCGCGACGAGTTCGCCCATCTGTGGCGCACCGAACGCAGCGGAATTCTCTATCAGGCCGCCCTATATGAAGATCAGGATGACGGGCTTGCCGCCGAACAGGCGCTCAACCACGTGATCCACGATCTGTGGACCGACATGCTTGGCTTTGCCGGCATAGAGATGCACCGCCGCATTCTGGGCCTCGCCCACAATGCGGATTTCGAGGACATCGCCGACGAGAGCCTGCGGGCTTCGTGTGAAGCACCGGCGCTGAAATTCGGCCGCCACATCGTCGTCAATCGCAACAAGATTCAATCGCTCGCCGAGCTCGACCGGCTGGCGGAAGCACTCGATCAGGGGAAATTGTCATGAAGGTTGGAGACAGGCACTACCGCACCATCTGGGTGAACGAGGATGGCTGGTCTGTCGATCTCATCGACCAGCGCTGGCTGCCGCACGAGCTGCGCGTTGAGAATGTTCGCACCGTCGAAGGCATCGCCACCGCCATCCGCGACATGTGGGTGCGCGGCGCGCCGCTGATCGGTGTCACCGCCGCCTATGGCGTTGCCATGCGCATGCGCGAGGACGCTTCCGATGCCGCACTCGATGCGGTGTGGGAACAGCTCCACGAGACGCGCCCCACGGCGATCAACCTGCGCTGGGCGCTCGATGAAATGCGCGGCCTTCTGCGCAAGCTGCCGGAAGCGGAACGCGCCGCGGCGGCCTATAAGCGCGCGGGCGAAATCGCCGACGAGGATGTGGAGCTCAACCGCGGCATCGGCCTTCACGGGCTGGAAATCATTCGCGAAATCGCCGCCCGCAAAAAGCCGGGCGAGCCGGTGAACATCCTCACCCACTGCAATGCCGGCTGGCTGGCCACCGTCGATTTCGGCACCGCCACCTCGCCCATCTATCATGCGATGGAAGAGGGCATTGCCGTTCATGTCTATGTGGACGAGACCCGCCCACGCAATCAGGGCGCGCAGCTCACCGCGTGGGAGATGGCCGGTCACGGCGTGCCGCACACGCTGGTGGTGGACAATGCCGGCGGCCACCTGATGCAGCATGGCATGGTCGACATGGTGATCGTCGGCACCGACCGCACCACCGCCGATGGCGATGTGTGCAACAAGATCGGCACCTATCTGAAGGCGCTGGCGGCAAAAGACAACAATGTCCCCTTCTACGTCGCGCTGCCCTCGCCCACCATCGACTGGACGGTGCATGACGGCGTGAAGGAAATTCCGATCGAGGAACGTTCGGGCGACGAGGTCTCGCTGGTCTGGGGCAAGGATGAGGACGGCAAGGTTCGGCAGGTGCGGATTTCGCCCGAGGCATCCCCCGCCGGCAACCCGGCCTTCGACGTGACACCCGCCCGCCTCGTCACCGGTCTCATTACCGAGCGCGGCATCGCCGATGCCTCACCAGAAGGGCTCGCCAAGCTCTTCCCCGACCGGGCGAAATCGGACGCTGCGTGAATTTCAGAAAACGATTCAGAAATCCGGGAGAATCACCTGATTCTGAATCGTTTTCGGGAATTTTCAGGCGTTTTCCGGAAAACCGGAAATCGCCCCGCCCTCGTGGTTCGACAGGCTCACCATGAGGCTATATCGACGCCTCTCCTGCCGCCTTGATGCCGCCCTCCGCCACACCAAAAGCCCTCATAATGAGCCTGTCGAACCACGAGGGCAGCATCAACCCCACCGGCGAACGTCATGCTGTCCGCCGCCACGCCAAAGGCCCTCATGGTGAGCGTGTCGAACCACGAGGGCAGCGCGCCGATCAGTAAGGCGTGTCGCCACCATCGATGGTGATGGACTGTCCGCGGATAATCGTTGCCGCGTCCGACAACAGGAAGACAATCACACGCCCCACCTCGACCGGCTGGATGTGACGGCCAAGCTGTGCGGGAACCATCTGCTTCATCATCTCTTCCGACTTTGCCTCATCGCCGCCGACGATGAAGTCCGCCACCGTTTTCAGCATGTCGGTTGCCACGCCGCCCGGGCACACGGCATTGACGTTGATCCCGCGCGCTGCCCATTCGAGCGAGAGCGAACGGGTCAGGTTGATCACGGCCGCCTTGGAGGCGTTGTAGCCGGCCATATTGGGATAGCCGACCTTGCCGGCATTCGACGCAATGTTGACGATCGCGCCGCCCTTTTCCATCTGACGCGCTGCGGCCTGCGAGGCGAGCAGAACGCCCTTCACATTGACCGCCATTTCGAGATCGACATCGTCTCCGGTCAGTTTGTCGGCTGCCCCGAGCCGCACCACGCCGGCATTGTTGACGAGCCCGTCAAGCGTGCCCATGTGGGCAACCACCTCGGCGAATGCGGCCTCCATGCTGGCGCTGTCGGTCACGTCGCTTGCAGCCGCCATGACATTGGGTTCGCCGCCAAGATCCTTGAGTGCCGCTTCGAGTTTTGGCCCCGGCAGATCTAGCAGCGCCACGCGCCCGCCCGCTCGATGATCGCCTGAGCGATGCCACGGCCAATGCCGCCGGCTGCCCCGGTAACCGCGATGACCTTGCCTTCAAGTGCCTTCATTCCAAGCCCCTGTCATTCTTCGGAACCCACCTCACGGTCTGATTCCGATTCTTGTTGTAATTGTCTGTTTCAGCTTTGTTTTCTCACCAGGTCGAACGGGCGCTGACGCCACCATCGACCGTGATGTTCGTCCCGCTCACCCAGCGCGAAGCCTCGGAGAGAAGGAAGAGCACGGCGTCGCCGATATCCTCCGGCTGGCCGAGCCGGCCAAGCGGTGCCGCCTCCTTCCAGCGGTTGACACCTTCGGGCCATCCTTCCTCGATGCCGTCGCGGTGGATCAGGCCGGGCGAGACGGAATTGACGCGAATGCCAAGCCCGCCAAGCTCCAGCGCCGCTGCCTTGGTGAACATCAGAAGCGCTGCCTTGGAGGCCGCATAATGGGCATGGCCGGGGGCCGGCTGATGCCCTTCGATGGAGGCAATGTTGACGACCGCGCCACCGCCACCACGCGCCTCCACATGGTCGGCAAAAGCGCGCGTCAGGAGAAACGGCGCGCCGGTGTTGATCGCCATCATCTGCGCCCAGCCGGCCTCGTCGATCTGCCTGAGCGCCTCGACGGGCTGGAAGCCGGCATTGTTGACCACGCCGTGAACAGCTCCGAATTTTTCAAGCGCCGCTTTCATGAGAGAGGCCGCTTCGGCTTCCTTCGAAAGGTCACCGCCGGCAGCTATAGCCCGCGCGCCAAGTTCGCCGGCAAGCGCCTCTGCGGCGCCTTTATTGCCGTTGTAGTGGCACACCACATTTGCGCCGGCTTCGTGGAGCCGCCGTGCGATGCCGCCGCCAATGCCGCCGCTGGCGCCGGTGACGATGACCGTGCGACCGGTGAGATCAAGCAGGGATGCGACGGGTGGGATGGTTGCAGCCATGATCAGGCTCCTTTCAGATTGGGCAGAAGCTTGGCCAAGATCGCTCGATTTTGCGCCCGGCAATCTCGGCATTGGCAAACACGTCTTCGATCGTGTCGGGCTGCTGGTCGGGACCGCCGGTCGCCTTGTTGGTGATGGCCGA
Organism: Nitratireductor aquibiodomus NL21 = JCM 21793; assembly: GCF_000615975.1. GTDB lineage: Bacteria > Pseudomonadota > Alphaproteobacteria > Rhizobiales > Rhizobiaceae > Nitratireductor > Nitratireductor aquibiodomus. Next base: position 8,561 of record NZ_BAMP01000129.1, read on the forward strand.
AAGCCCGATGACGGGCAGCGATGCGTGGCCGGCGGCAATCACCTCGGTGACCGTCGACATGCCGACGGCATCCGAGCCGGAAGCGCGGTAATAGCGACGCTCCGCCGAGGTTTCGAGGGACGGCCCCAGAACGCCCGCATAGATGCCCTGCCGCACGGCAATGCCAGCCGCATCCGCCGCTTTGCGCGTGAGCTCGAGCAGGTCAGGATCATAGGCGCGCGACATGTCGGGAAAGCGCAGGCCGATGGCGTCGTCATTGGGGCCGACCAGCGGGTTCAGCCCCGTGAAATTCATGTGATCCTCGATGAGCATCACGTCTCCGGGATCGTAATCGGGATTGAGCGAGCCGGCGGCATTGGTGACGATGAGCGTTTCGGCACCGAGGCGCTTGAGCAGATAGACGGCAAGAGCGATGTCGCGCGGCGACCAGCCTTCGTAAAGATGCAGCCGGCCCTGCATCATGATCACGCGCTGGCCCTCCAGGTTGCCGATCACGAAAGCGCCCTTGTGGCCGGGTGCGGTGGAGACCGGAAAGCCCTCGACCTCTCCGTAAGGGATCGTGACGGCATCCTCCACCCGGTCGGCAAGCTGGCCGAGCCCCGAACCCAGCATGATGGCGATGGGTGCTGGCGCGCCTGCCCGCTTGGCGATGGATGCATGGGCGCGCTCAAGACGCGCGAGTTGGCTTTCGCTCATTTCATTCTCCCAGGGTTTTACTGTCAGGCCACGGTGGCGGCGATGCGCGGCGCGAGCTCTGCCACTGCGTCCAGCGTGTCGTCGATCGTGTGGCGGGTGAGCACGCCATCGCGCACCACCTGCTCGCCACCGACGAACACATGGCGCACGTCGGATTTGGCGGTGGAATAGACGAGATGGGTAACGGGATCGAACATCGGCACCGCATGCGGTCGCTTCACGTCGATCAGGATCATGTC
>NZ_BAMP01000128.1 GCF_000615975.1 Nitratireductor aquibiodomus NL21 = JCM 21793
GGCCGGCGGCGTCGGCTCTGTCGCCATCGGCTCTCCTGGCCGGGCAGGGGCATCACGTGATCGCCTCCACCGGACGCGCATCCGAAGCCGATTACCTGAAGGAGCTGGGCGGCGCCGAAATTATCGACCGGGAAGAGCTTTCCGGTCCCGCCCGTCCGCTCGGCAAGGAGCGCTGGGCCGGCGGCGTGGACGCGGTGGGCAGCCACACGCTCGCCAATGTGCTTTCCATGACTTCCTATGGTGGCGCGGTGGCGGCCTGCGGGCTGGCGCAGGGCATGGACCTGCCGGCGAGTGTCGCGCCGTTCATCCTGCGCGGCGTCTCGCTGCTGGGCGTTGATTCCGTCATGGCGCCGAAGGAGCTGCGCATGGAGGCCTGGCAGCGCATAGCCAAAGAGCTCGACCACAAAAAGCTTGGCGCGATCGCAAGCGTCGTGCCGTTCAGCGACGTGATTTCGGCTGCAACGGACATCATCGAGGGCCGGGTGCGCGGACGCATAGTGGTGGAGATGCCCGGTTAAGCCATTCACTAAAATTCGAACGGCGAGCCAAAAGCTTCCGTAATGCCCTCCGCCTATTGTTCTCGCCATGACAATGGCGGGGAAAAACAAAGGCGACCCGAAGCCGGCAAGGACGCTTTCTCCAGAGCGGCAGCCGCGCAAGAGGATCCGCATCAGGCCACCGGCGCTGGCGCCGGTGCGGCTTCCCGTGCCTACGCATCATGGCGAATTGGCCATCGGCCTGGCGATTCTGCTGATTGCGGGGCTGAGTCATCTGACCGGTGCCTCGCCGCTTGTCAGCATGGCGCTTCTGGCGCTGGGCGGCGTTGCGCTGGCGCTCGCATTTCGCGCGTCCATGGTGGATCGACGCATGGCATCGGTTCTGGCCGAATCCGAAGCGGTCAATCGCGGCGAGCTCGAAGAACTGGCCGACCGCATGTGGGAGCTGCGCGAAAGCGAGGAGCGCTTTCACGGGCTGGTGGACGCGCTGGGTGACCTGATCGTCCACCGCGATCGCAGCGGCCGCATCGTCTATGTGAACCGCGTGTTTGCGGACCTTCTGGGCCGCGACCCTTCCACCCTGGTGGGCCGCACGCTGAGCCAGCTTGGCATCGATATCGGCCTCGTGCCGGATGCCGCCTTCACCGATGGTGAATGCCTGAGCTCCACCGATGTGGCGATCCACACGCGTGGCGGGGTGCGCTGGTATTCATGGATCGAGCACTCGGTGCGCGACGACAGCGCGGATTCGGTGTCGCACCGGGCCATTGCGCGCGACATCACCGCCCGCAAGCGGGCCGAGACGGCGCTGATCAACGCGCGCGAACGCGCCGAACAGGCAAGCCGCGCGAAATCGAGCTTCCTTGCCACGGTGAGCCATGAAATCCGCACGCCGATGAACGGCATTATGGGCATGGCGACGCTTCTGGCAGACACGGAACTGACGCCCGAGCAGCGCACCTATGTGGGCGCGGTTTCCACTTCGGCAAGCGCGCTTGTGGCGCTGATCGAGGATCTGCTCGACTATTCCAAGATCGAGGCGGGGCGGCTGGAGCTGGAGCCCCAGGCGCTTCCGGTGAACGAGCTCGTGGAAAACGTGGTCGAGCTTCTGGCTGCCCGCGCCTTTGCAAAGAACATCGGCCTTGGCTGCTACATCGCGCCGGATGTGCCCGAAACCATCACGGCGGATCCGGGTCGGCTGCGCCAGGTGCTGATCAACCTGCTCGGCAATGCTCTCAAATTCACCGATGAGGGCGGGGTGACGGTCGCGGTCTCGCGGGCGGAGAAGAATGGCGCGCCGGCGCTGCGGATTGCCGTTTCCGATTCCGGACCCGGGCTCGAAAAGGACGACATCAACCGCATTTTCAAGGATTTCGAACAGGTGGACGGCAGCTCCACCCGCCGCCATGGCGGGGCGGGGCTCGGCCTTGCCATCACCAAGCGCATTGTCGACGCGATGAATGGCTCGGTCAGCGTGGCGAGCACGCCGGGCGAGGGCTCGGAATTTGCCGTGCTCCTGCCGCTGGGCGCAGAGGCGGACGAGGCGGGCCGTGTCGAGCCCGTGCTCGAAGAGGTCAACGCCGTCATTCTCTCACCCTTCGCGCAGGAGGCCGAAACCATCGCCATGACCGTGCGTGTCCATGGCGGGCGCGCGGCGATCGCCGCCACTGCGGAGGATGCGGCACGGCTCGCCGAAGAGAGCGGCCGGCCGTTCAACACGGTGCTGGTCGACGCCTCGCTTGAAAGCGACGATGGCGCGCTGATCACCCGTCTGCACGCGCTGGGCGTTGGTGGAGACCGCGCGCTCACGCTGATCACGCCATCGGAGCGCGGGCGGCTTCCCGCGTTTCGCGCCAGCGGCTATGGCGCGTTTCTCGCGCGGCCCGTGCGGGGCAGGACGCTGCTGCGCCAGCTTTTGGGCAGCAAGGGCGAGGCCGCGTGGCCGGCTGCGGAAACGCATGATCGCACACATGACGCCGGGACCATGGGCCGGCGTGCGGGCGGGCTCAACATCCTGGTCGCCGAGGACAACGAGATCAACGCCATGCTGGCGCGCGCGGCACTGTCGCGGGCCGGGCATCGGGTGACACTCGTCTCCAACGGGCGCGAGGCGGTGGAGGCGGTGAGCGCGCCGGGCACGCGCTTCGACGCGGTGCTGATGGACCTGCACATGCCGGTGATGGACGGGCTCGACGCCATCAACGCCATCCGCCGTCACGAGGAGGAGACGGGGCTGGCACCTCTGCCCATCCTCGTTCTCACCGCTGACGGGCAGGAAGAGACGCGCAGCGGCGTGCTCGCCCATGGCGCCAATGGCTTTGTCACCAAGCCGCTCGACCCGGACGAACTTCTGGCCGCGCTGGAGCTGCAGGTCACGGCCTGAGAACAGGGTGGGACACACCGGTCCGGCCCCCGCTGTGACGGCCTCCTTCTCCCCGCACCACCGCGTCATCCCGGGCTTGACCCGGGACCCATTGAGAAGCGAGGCCGGGTTTCGCAGAAGGTGCTGCCGGTGAAGCAGGGGCGATGCCCGGACCGCACACCCGCTTGCCGCCTACCCCCGTGTGACGGTAGTGTCATAGTTCTGTCGCAAGCGATCACTATTTCAGCGTCAACGCCAAGCGGAGGAGAATCAGCAATGCAGGGCATCACGCTGAACCGGGCCCCTCTCGATGACCAGGCCGCAAGGCCGCCGCTCGCCGGCGATGCCGAGGAGGCTCTTCTGGGCCGCATCGGCTCGCTCGAAGTGCGCCTTGCGCGCAGCGAGGAGGAGATTGCCGCGGCCCAGAGCATTCGCTACCGGGTTTTCTACAATGAGATGGGCGCGAAAGCGCCGCTCGGCGCGCTGAGTGCCGACCGCGACGCGGATGCATTCGATGCCGTGTGCGACCATCTTCTGGTGTTCGACACCGCGCTTCCGGGCGAGGATGTGGACCGCATTGTCGGCACCTACCGGCTTCTGACGCCGGAAGGCGCGCGCCGGGCCGGAAAATTCTATTCCGCAGACGAATTCGCCATCGAGACGCTGATGGCCCGCCATCAGGGCCGCCGCTTTCTGGAGCTTGGCCGCTCCTGCGTTCTGCCGCCCTACCGCACCAAACGCACGATCGAGCTTCTGTGGCAGGGCATCTGGGCCTATTGCCGCAAGAAGCGCATCGACGTGATGATGGGCTGCGCCTCCTTCCCCGGCGTGGTGCCGGCCGCCCATGCGGAAGCGCTCTCCTTCCTCGGGCATTTCTGCCAGGTGGAGGCCGAATGGCATGTGCGCGCCGTCGCCAGCCGCTATGCCCCGCTCGACCTGATGCCGAAGGAAGCGATCCAGACCCGCTCGGCGCTTGCCGCCATGCCGCCCCTCGTCAAAGGCTATCTCCGCCTCGGCGCACGCTTCGGCGATGGCTGCGTGATCGACCATGATTTCGGCACCACGGATGTGTTCGTCGTGCTGCCGGTGGAGGCGATCTCGGACCGGTATATCAATTACTACGGGGCCGAAGCGCAGCGCTTTGCGGCTTGAGTCTCGGATTGGGTTATGCTTCCAGTAGCGTAGATGCTATCCTCTTTGAGATAGAATCCACCGTGCTAGTATCGAATGTTCGTTCTAGGGCGCCCTCTGCAAACTTGCGCTTTAAAGAGTCCGGTACACCTCGAGCGTAAAACCAGTCTACGCCGCCTCGGGGCGCCGAGATTAGATCGCTGCAAGTGCTCTGGCCGAGAGAAGGCCAGTAATCTCCATTAATTTGCTTTTCCCAATTTGCAAATTCACCAGATGATTCCGCTTCGATTAATTCGAGGCACAATTCGGCTGCTGGTTCAATTGGATACAGAAACTCGGATGTGAAGAAAGCTTGATCACTTTTAATGGAGTAGCGTTGCAAAAAAGCTTCAAAATCGGATGTCCTTTCTAGGACGCATACAAATGTATTCTCCCCATAGAGCGTTGGTTCGGGGGTTGGCGTCGATTTGATGAACTTTCTCGCAGCATTTCGTCCTGCCTTATCGTCATCAAATAAGAACATTGTCTTTGCTGAGGGGGAAAACCCTCCTTGCTTCAGAACTGCAGATAGAAGTGCATCAGCCGACTGAGGCGTTCCCCCGAGTGATTTTATTTCTAAATCATTTTCATGCCCTAGTCTTTTTATGGATGAATAAAATAGATTCTCGTCGTGCAATCCCTCCACAAAGATGGTTGGCTTTGAGAGCATTTTAATTTTCGCGCGGAGTTCCTCTGCTTCCTGCGCTTTGGCGTTCAGGGCTTCCCGCTGGGCACCTAGTTGCCGAATTACAAACGGGAGTTGAAGTAGGCCTGCTTGCTCCATTTTCCGTTCAGCTTCCGAGAGATCGTCAATCATCGTTGAGGCGTTCAAGGGAGTCATGGTTCCGGTGGTGTCGGGAGCTTGCTTAGTAATGAAATAGCGGCGGACTGCTCCATCCTGAGCGTCCATGTCAGCAAGGTAAAATGCCGGAGAGTGGCTTGTAACAAAGACCTGAGTATCCTGACGCTTCGCAAACGCAGCAAACCTTTTAGCTTCGGCTTCTGCTGCTCCGAGATCGAGTGAGTTCTCTGGTTCTTCGAAACCCCAAAGAAAGAGCCTTTTGCGGGTTTCTTTTTCGTTGATGAAGCGGATGAGTTCAGGAAGGTGTCTAGCCTTGACCCCATCTCCCTTTTGTCGGAGCATCGAATGGCCATCAGAGCCGTGTGCGAAGTCAAGGTTCCGGAACAGCCGGCTCATCTCGGTCGGGGGCGCAAGGGTGGCTGGAGCGCCGAATAGTTCTGAGAGTTGCTTTGATAAACTCACAGTTTGACCGGCAATTGCTTTTACAAAATTGTTTGTAGCATCTCTTAGAACATCAGTTTCTGAGGCAGCACCATACATTCGCTCGATCAGGTCGGCGTAGACATTAAGATCTTTAATTGCTGGAATATATGTGAAATCAATATCATTTCTGAAGCGCGTTAATCTCGCCTGCTTTCCCGGGGTGTTGAGCGAAGGAAAAACGGTTTCTGTTATGTCTCCTTCACGGTTCCATTGCCTTTTAATGGCAATCTCGGACCCCAAGGCTCTTTTATAGTTATTCGGAACGTTAAATGTAATCTTTACCCATATAAACTGCCTTCCTTTGGCGTCCCTTGCTTCTTGCTTCCGGATATCGGACATGTCCACATCAAACGCGAGCGTGCGACCGGGATCGATTTGATCATTGAAGAACAAGTTCAAGGCGCGCAGAAGGTTGGATTTTCCGCTGTCATTCCTGCCAAATACCACATTCAGGTCACCAACCTTGTTCAAGGTAGCGCCGTATAGTGACCTCAGGTAGTTCACCTCAATCTTCTTGATAAGTTGCATATGGACATTACCCAACTTTGCGAATCGTATCAGGTGATACTAGTCAATTTATAAATATACGGTCGATGCATCCCTATAAATAATCTGTAATGAGCACTTCAATGACCGGTAAGAGAATTTCGGGTTATTTCATGCACACGCGTGAGAAATTGTGCGGTGATAGCGTTGGATGTGGGGAGCACCTCACGTCGTCTGATCGAGAGAAAGCCTCGCCCCCCCCCTCAAACTGCCGCATTATAAGCCGCAATCGCCGCCATGTTCACGATATCGGAATCCTTCGCGTTCAGCGAAACCACCTGAACAGACTTGTTCAGCCCCACCAGTAGCGGGCCGATGACGGTGGAGCCGCCCAGTTCCTGCAGCATCTTGGTGGAGATGGAGGCGGAGTGGAAGGCGGGCATGACGAGGACGTTGGCCGGGCCCGACAGGCGGCAGAAGGGATATTGCTGCATCAGGCCCGGGTTCAGCGCCACATCGGCGGCCATCTCGCCATCATATTCGAAATCGACCGGCGCTTGTCGAGGATTTTTACCGCCTCCTGCACACGCTCGGAGCGTTCGCCCGGCGGGTGGCCGAAGGTGGAATAGGCGAGCATCGCCACGCGCGGCTCATAGCCCATGCGGCGGGCCTGTCCGGCGGCCTCCTCGGCAATGTCGGCCAACTCCTCGGAATTGGGCATGTCGTGCACCGCCGTGTCGGCCACCAGCACGGTGCGCCCGCGGCACAGCGCCAGCGTGACGCCGATCACCCGGTGGCCGGGGCGCGCGTCGATCACGCGGCGCACATCGTCGAGCACGGTGGAATAGTTGCGCGTCACGCCGCTCACCATCGCATCCGCATCGCCGAGCGCCACCATGGTGGCGGCGAAATGGTTGCGGTCGTTGTTGATCAGGCGCTGCGCGTCGCGGAAGAGATAGCCCTTCCGCTGCAGGCGCTCATAGAGATAGTCGGCATAGATGCTGTTGCGGCGCGAAAGCCGCGCATTGATGATCTCGATGCCGGATTTGGAAAGATCGACGCCCGCCTGCCGCGCTGTCTCGCGGATCTGCTCTTCCCGGCCGAGCAGGATGGCGGTGCCGAGCTTCTGGTTCACATAGGAGGCGGCAGCGCGCATCACCTGTTCTTCCTCGCCCTCGGCGAAGACCACGCGCTTGGGCTGGCGGCGCACCCGGTCGTAGATGCGCTGGAGCGTCGAGGCGAGCGGATCGCGGCGGGCCGAAAGCTCGTTTTCATATTTCTGCATGTCGAGGATGGGGCGCCGGGCAACGCCCGAATCCATCGCCGCCTTTGCGACAGCCACCGGCACGGCCGAGATGAGGCGCGGATCGAACGGCACGGGGATGATGTAGTTGGGGCCGTATTTGGGGCGGTTGCCCTGATAGGCGGCGGCCACATCGTCCGGCACGTCCTTGCGGGCAAGCTCGGCCAGCGCCTCGGCGGCGGCCACCTTCATCGCGTCGTTGATGGTGGTCGCGCGCACATCGAGCGCGCCACGGAAGATATAGGGGAAGCCGAGAACGTTGTTCACCTGGTTGGGATAGTCCGAGCGGCCCGTCGCCATGATGGCGTCGGTGCGGATTTCGGCCACTTCCTCCGGCGTGATCTCCGGGTCCGGATTGGCCATGGCGAAGATGATCGGGTTTTTCGCCATGGACTGCACCATGGCCGGCGTTAGCGCGCCCTTGGCCGAAAGGCCGAAAAACACATCCGCCCCTTCCAGCGCCTCGGCCAGTGTGCGCTTTTCGGTTTCGACCGCGTGGGCGGATTTCCACTGGTTCATGCCTTCCTCGCGGCCCTTGTAGACCACGCCCTTCGTGTCGCACAGGAAGACGTTTTCCGGCGCGAGGCCAAGCGATTTGGCAAGCTCGATACAGGCAATGCCGGCAGCCCCCGCGCCATTGCAGACAAGCTTTGTCGTCTTGATGTCGCGGTCGGTGAGGTGCAGCGCGTTGATGAGGCCGGCGAGCGCGATGATCGCCGTGCCGTGCTGGTCGTCGTGAAAGACGGGGATGTCCATCAGCTCGCGCAACTGGCTTTCGATGATGAAGCATTCAGGCGCCTTGATGTCTTCCAGATTGATGCCGCCGAAGGAGGGGCCGAGCAGCTTGACGCAATTAATGAAGCGTCGGCGTCTTCCGTGTCGACCTCAAGGTCGATGGAATCGACATCGGCGAAGCGCTTGAAGAGCACGGATTTGCCTCCATCACCGGCTTGGAGGCAAGTGCGCCCAGATTGCCGAGGCCGAGGATCGCCGTACCGTTGGAAATGACGGCCACCATGTTGCCGCGCGTCGTGTAGTCGAAGGCGCGGCTCGGGTCTTCGGCAATGGCCTGAACGGGAACCGCAACGCCCGGAGAATAGGCAAGCGACAGGTCGCGCTGCGTCGCCATCGGCTTTGTGGGGGTGATTTCCAGCTTGCCGGGTCTGCCGGATGAGTGGAAGTCGAGCGCTTCCTGCGGGCTGACGGACGGTCCCTGACGTTCGGACTTTTTATCGTTGGGCATGTCGGCTTGTTTCCTCCGGGAGACGGGCTCTGGCTTATGCTTTCTGTGGAGTTTTGCCAGTGACGGGTGCATAAGGCTACACTTTTGCCCAGTAAATGGCCAAGCAGATTGAAGCTGTTGATTTGAAGCCAGTACAAAGCCAATGCAAAGGCTGGGGAGCCCTCCTTGAACGACGAAACGCCCATGCGCCACAAGGCAATGCAGGCCGCCGCCGGGGCAACGCCCATGATGGCGCAATATATCGAGATCAAGACGGCCAATCCCGATTCGCTCCTGTTTTATCGCATGGGCGATTTCTACGAGCTGTTCTTCGAGGATGCGGAGATTGCCAGCCGGGCGCTGGGCATCACGCTCACCAAGCGCGGCAAGCACCAGGGCGACGACATTCCCATGTGCGGCGTACCGGTGCATGCGGCAGACGATTATCTGCAGAAGCTGATCGGCCTTGGCCATCGCGTGGCCGTCTGCGAGCAGATGGAAGACCCTGCCGAGGCCAAGAAGCGCGGTTCGAAATCCGTGGTGCGGCGCGATGTAATCCGGCTGGTCACGCCCGGCACCATCACCGAGGAAAAGCTGCTTGATCCTTCAGAAGCCAATTATTTGATGGCCCTTGGCCGCGTGAAGGGCGGTGATGAGAGCCTGGCGCTCGCCTGGATCGATATTTCCACCGGCGCGTTCCGCGTCGCGCCCACGCGGCCCGACCGGCTTCTGGCCGATGTGCTGCGGATTGACCCGCGCGAACTGATCGTGCCCGAGGCCGTCTATTATGACGAGGCCTTCCGGCCTGCCTTTGATGTTCTGGGACGGGTGGCCAATCCGCAGCCGGCGAACCTGTTCGATTCCGCCTCCGCCGAAATGAGGCTGACGCGCTTTTATGGCGTGGCGACGCTGGAAGGCTTTGGCCGCTATTCCCGCGCCGAGCTTTCTGCCATTTCGGGCGCGGTCGCCTATGTGGAGAAGACCCAAAAGGCAGAGCGTCCGCCGCTTGGCCGTCCCGAGCGCGACGATGAGGGCGCGAGCCTGTTCATCGACCCGGCCACCCGCGCCAATCTGGAACTTGGCCGCACCTTGTCCGGCAGCCGCGAGGGAAGCCTGGCCAAGGCCATCGACCGCACGGTGACGGGCGCGGGCAGCCGGCTTCTCTTCGAGCGGCTCATGTCGCCGCTCACCGATCCGGAAGCGATTGGCGGGCGGCTCGATGCGGTCTCGTTTTTCCTTGCCGAGCCGGGCCTGCGCGAGGATGTGCGCAGGCTTTTGAAAGGTGTGCCGGACATTGCCCGCGCGCTCTCGCGGCTGGCGCTCAACCGTGG
>NZ_BAMP01000127.1 GCF_000615975.1 Nitratireductor aquibiodomus NL21 = JCM 21793
CCGGGCGGAGCTCGACCGCTTTGCCGCGCGCACTTCCGGCCATGAATGGCTGGAGGGCGAAGCAGTGACCGCGCTGGAGCCTGATCTTGCGGGCCGGTTTCGGCGTGGGCTTTTCTTTCGGGGCGAGGCCCATCTCGATCCACGGCGGGCGCTGACGGCGCTTGTCGAGGGGCTGAGGAAGGCGGGTGTTCGTTTCGTCTGCGAAATGGAGGTCGAGGCGGACAGGATTGCCGATTGCACCGGCATGGCAGCGGCGGATCCGGAGCTGCGCGGGGTGCGGGGTGAGATGCTTATTCTCAGGACGCAGGAGATCAACCTGTCACGCCCGGTGCGGCTGCTTCATCCGCGCATACCGGTGTATATCGTGCCGCGTGCGGATCACCACTTCATGGTGGGCGCGACGATGATCGAGAGCGATGATGCCGGTCCGATCAGCGCCCGCTCGATGATGGAATTGCTCAACGCGGCCTACAGCCTGCATCCGGCCTTTGCCGAGGCGAAGATCGTGGAGACGGGTGCCGGCGTGCGCCCCGCCTATCCCGACAATCTGCCGCGCGTGAAGCGCACGCCGGAAGGCATCAGCGTGAACGGGTTCTACCGCCACGGCTTTCTGCTCTCGCCGGCCATGGCGCGCGAGGCGGCAACCCTCATCCTGAACGAACGCGTGGAGGTGTTCGATGAAGCTCACGGTTAATGGCGAAGTGCGGGAGGTGACGTCAACAACGCTGGCCGCCCTGCTCGACGAACTGGACTACGCGCCCGATTTCCTCGCCACCGCGCGCAACGGCGAGATCGTTCCGGCAGCGGAACGAAGCCGGTGCGCGCTCAAAGACGGGGACCGGATCGAGATCCTTTCGCCCATGCAGGGAGGCTGACATGCTGGAGCTTTATGGCGAAACCCTGTCCTCGCGGCTTCTGCTTGGCACCGCGCAATACCCCTCCCCCGCCATCATGGCGGATGCGGTGCGGGCAAGCGGCTGCGAGGTCGTGACCGTATCGCTGCGCCGCGAGATGGCGGGCAACCGCACGGGCGGCCGGTTCTGGGAGCTGATCCGGGAGCTCGGTGTGCGTGTTCTGCCCAACACGGCGGGCTGCCATTCGGTGAAAGAGGCGGTGACCACGGCGCAGATGGCGCGAGAGCTTTTCGGCACGGACTGGATCAAGCTCGAGGTGATTGGAAATCACGACACGCTCCAGCCGGATGTGTTCGGCCTTGTCGAGGCCGCGCGCATCCTGAGCGATGATGGTTTCAGGGTGTTTCCCTACACGACCGACGATCTGGTGGTTGGGGAAAGGCTGCTAGAGGCGGGATGCGGGGTGCTTATGCCCTGGTGCGCGCCCATCGGCTCGGCGCGGGGGCCGATCAATGTGGATGGGCTTCGGGCCATGCGTGGAGCCTTTCACGATATCCCGTTGATCGTGGATGCGGGGCTCGGACGCCCATCGCATGCGGCCATGGTGATGGAGCTCGGGTTTGACGCCGTTCTATTAAACACGGCCGTGGCGAAAGCGGGTGACCCTGTGGCGATGGCAGAGGCCTTTGGCGGAGCTGTGGAAGCGGGGCGAAAGGCCTTTCTGGCCGGGCCGCTGGAGCCGCGCGACATGGCCGTCCCCTCAACGCCGGTGATCGGCAAGGCGGTGTTTGAATGAAACTCGACCCCTTTTACCTGATCGTCGACAGTGCGGCGTGGATCGCCCGGCTCATTCCCCTTGGCGTGAAGCTCGTGCAGTTGCGCATCAAGGAGATGGATGTAGCGGGGCTTCGCGAAGAAATCATCGAGGCAAAGCACATCTGTGCCGAACACGATTGCCAGCTCATCGTGAATGATCACTGGCGGCTGGCCATCGAGACGGACTGCGATTTCATCCATCTGGGGCAGGAAGATCTGGCTGAGGCCGATCTCGATGCGATCCGCGCGGCGGGGCTGAAGCTCGGCATCAGCACCCATGACGGGGCGGAGCTGCGCACGGCACTCGCCGCGAAGCCGGATTATGTGGCGCTCGGGCCGGTCTATCCGACCATTCTGAAGAAGATGAGATGGCGACCGCAGGGGCTCGACCGGCTGGCCGACTGGCGAAAGCGTGTTGGCAACGTGCCTCTGGTGGCGATTGGCGGGCTGAACCCCGAGCGGCTTCCCGGCGTGTTTGCGGCAGGGGCCGATAGTGCTGCCGTGGTGACTGACATCACGCTCAATGCCGATCCTGAGGCGCGCACACGCGAATGGCTGGCGGCCACCGCGCAATGGCGGTGAGCATGGCGCATGTGCTTGTGATTGCCGGTTCGGACTCCTCGGGCGGGGCGGGTGTTGCACGGGATGTCGAGACGCTTGCTGCCTTTGGCGTGAAGTCCTGCCTCGCGATCACAGCGGTGACGGTGCAAACGCATGACACGGTAAAGAGTGTCGACCTATGTGCTCCAGATCTGGTGGAAGCACAAATCCGTGCGGCTTTTTCGGCAAACTCTGTCGCAGCCATCAAGATCGGTATGCTTGGGAGCTGCGAAACCGTGAAGCGTGTTGCGGCCGTCTTGCGTGAGCAGGCCCCTCTCCCGGTGGTTCTCGATCCCGTTCTTGCATCATCGTCCGGGCGGGCGCTGCTTGCCGAAGATGCCATTGAAACCATGCGCGAAAGCCTGATGCCGCTTTGCAGCCTCGTCACACCGAACCTGCCCGAACTGGCTATTCTGACGGGAGAGGAAGAGACGGCGAGCGCGGCGGATCTGCATTCACAAGCAGGCCATTTGCTCGGAGGCGGGGTGCAGGCTCTTCTCGTGAAAGGCGGGCACGCTGAAGGCGCGCGCGCCGTGGACACGCTGTTTCAGGCGGGGGAACCGCCGCTGCGGTTCGAGGGCCCGCGTCTTCCTGGCACGATGCGTGGCACGGGCTGCATGCTGGCCAGCGCCATCGCCGCCGGCCTTGCCCGGGGTGACGGGCTGGAGGCCAGCGTGCGCGCGGCAAAAACCCACTTGTCCGAACGCTGGCTTGCCAACTGACTCCCTGTCAGAGGATTTCTGACAGCTTTACCGCACGACCTTCCTTGATCGAAAGCAGCGCCGCATCGGCCAGCGCCAGCGCGCGCAGACCGTCTTCGCCCGAGGGTGACGCCGGCTTGCCCTCGACAATGGCGGCGACGAAGCTGGCAATCTCGGCTGCATAGGCTTCCGTATAGCGGGTCATGAAGAAGTCATGCAGCGGCGGGCGGGTAAAACCCTGCGCATTGGCGATCTCGATGGAAACGGGCCGCTGGTTTTCCGCCGCGATTGCACCCGCCGCACCCAGCACCTCGATCCGCTGGTCATAACCATAGGTGGCGCGGCGCGAATTGGAGATGCTGCATTGCCGACCGGATGCGGTGGTGAGGATGACGGAAACGCTGTCGAAATCCCCGGCCTCGCCAATGGCCGGATCGACCAGAACCGAAGCAGTGGCGAAGACCGTCTCGGGCTCCTCGCCCAGCAGGAAGCGCGCCATGTCGAAATCGTGGATCGTCATGTCACGCAGGATGCCACCCGATGACTTTATGTAGCTGATGGGCGGCGGGCCGGGATCGCGCGAGGTGATCTGCACCATCTCGACAGGGCCGATCCGGCCTTCGTCGATGGCTGCGCGCACGGCGGTGAAATGCGGGTCGAAGCGGCGGTTGAAACCCACCATCAGCACGGCACCCGTTTCCTTCACGACGCCAAGGCACTCTTTCACCCGGGCAAGATCGAGATCGATGGGCTTTTCGCAGAAAACCGCCTTGCCCGCGCGGGCGAAGCGCTCGATCAAATCCGCATGGGTGTCGGTCGGCGTGCAGATGACAACGGCATCGATGCTACTGTCGGCCTCGACATCCTCAATGCAGCGCACCGCGCAGCCATAGGTGTCCGCGACGGCCTGCGCTGCCTCCGCAAAGGCATCGGAAACGGCGACAAGCCGGGCGTCCCCATTCCCGGCGATCGCTTTTGCATGCACCTTGCCGATGCGCCCGGCACCAAGAAGCGCGAAGTTCACGGTCATAGAGGGTCTTTCTGTATGGGTTCCTGAAGGTTTTGTCTCAGATGTAACTGGCGTTCTCGTGGACGCCGGACTGCACGCCGGTGATCAGCGAGACCACTTCGTTTCCGTCCGTCTTGTCGGCCTCCAGCATGCCGGCGATGCGGCCGCGCCGGAACACCCAGATCTTGTCGACCAGATTGAAGACCTGTCTGAGATTGTGGCTGACGAGGATCAGCGGAATGCCGCGTTTCTTCAGACCACGGATGATGTTTTCCACCTGCGTCGTTTCCTGCACGCCAAGGGCTGCCGTGGGCTCGTCCATGAGGATCAGCTTCGAGGCGAAGCTTGCCGCGCGGCTGATGGCGACACACTGGCGCTGACCGCCGGACATGTTGGCGATCGAGTTGTGCAGATTGGGGATTTTCACACCCGTCTGCTCGAGCGCTTCCTGGCTGCGCTGGAACATCTTCTTCTCGTTCAGGAAGCTGAACGGACCGAGATTGAAGTAGGTTTCCTCCCGGCCAAGAAAGATGTTGGAAGGCACGTCCAGATCGTCGGCAAGCGCCAGATTCTGGAACACCGCCTCAATGCCTGCCTCGCGGGCGTCGACGGGGTTCTGAAAATCCATCTCCCGCCCTTCAAACAGTATCCTGCCGGCAGTGGGGCGCTCGACGCCGGTGATCTGTCGCACGAAGGTCGACTTTCCGGCACCGTTGTCGCCGACAATCGCCACGTGCTCGCCGTCGAGGAGCTCGAAATCCGCGTCCTGAAGCGCGTGTACACCGCCATAGTGCTTGGTCAGACCCTCGGTTCTGAGGATGACCTTGCGTTCTGCGTTTGTCATTGGTTCCTCCCGGGGTTCAGCGCGACCGTGGCCGCATGCGCTGGCGGTAGACATCGGCCACCACGGCGGCGACGATGATCACGCCCTTGATCATTTCCTGATAGTAGGCATCGAGCCGCAGGAAGGTGAAGCCGGATATGATGACGCCGAAGATGACGGCACCGATCAGCGTTCCGACGATGGAGCCGCGTCCGCCGGAAAGAGAGACGCCGCCGATAACGGCCATGGCGATGGCGTCGAGCTCATACATGACGCCCATGCCGGCCTGCGCGGTCAGTCCGCGGGCGGCGATCACCATGCCGGCAAGACCGGCGAGAAGACCCGCAATCGTATAGACCAGCACCAGATGCCGCTCGACATTGATGCCCGACATGCGCGCCGCCTGCTCGTTGGAACCGATGGCATAGGTGTGCTTGCCATAGACGGTATATTTGAGCGCCACATGGAAAAGAGCCGCGATCGCCAGGAAGATGAAGACCGGGGTCATCCCCTGCCCGAGGGCCGCAAAACTGTCGGTCGGGAAGGAGACCGGCTGGCCCTTCGTGTACCATTTGGCTATGCCGCGCGCCGTCACCATCATGCCCAGTGTGGCGATGAAGGAGGAATCTTCGTGAAGGCGATCAGCAGCCCGTTGATCATGCCCGCGACAATGCCGCAGGCAAGGCCGATCAGAATGGGGATGATGACGGGAAGATCGGTCAGTTCCGGATAGACTGCGCGCGGATAGGTGCTCACCTGAGCGAAGCTCATGGCAATCATCGCCGTGGCGCCAACCACAGAACCCGATGAAAGATCGATGCCGCCGGTGATGATGACCTGCGTGACGCCGATGGCGATGATGCCAACCACCGAAACCTGCAGGATCATGATGGAAAGGCGCTGGGTGTTGAACAGGAAGCTCTGTCCCTGAAAAATCCAGCCGAGAATTTCGAAAATGAGAGCGATGCCGACAAGGCCGAGCAACGCATTCAATTCGTGAGAGCGCGGACGCTTCTGGAG
This sequence comes from Nitratireductor aquibiodomus NL21 = JCM 21793, assembly GCF_000615975.1. GTDB lineage: Bacteria > Pseudomonadota > Alphaproteobacteria > Rhizobiales > Rhizobiaceae > Nitratireductor > Nitratireductor aquibiodomus. The sequence goes on from NZ_BAMP01000127.1 coordinate 5,824, forward strand.
CATTTCCGCGGCGCTGTCGGAAACTGCTTGTGCCTGATTTGCCATCGTTTTTCCGCCAAGGGGAGCCGGCACGGGCCGGCGGGATGGCGGCGGCTCTGCGGCCGCCGCCGTCAGGTCCACAAAATCAGTTCTTGGTCGTGAACTGATCCATATTGTCCGGCGTTACGAGTTGGAAGGGAATATACACCTTCTGATCGACGTCTTCACCCTTGGCGAGCCTGAGGGCCGCATCGAGCGCGCCTTTGCCCTGGCCGGCCGCATCCTGGAACACGGTCACGTCCAGATCGCCCGCGGCCATTGCAGCCAGCGCGTCCTGGGTCGCGTCGACACCGCCCACGAGCATGTCTTCCATGGAGATGTTGGCGGCTTTCATGGCCTGGATAGCGCCGATGGCCATCTCGTCATTGTTGGAGACCAGCGCGTCGAACTCCAGCCCGGCGGAGAGCCAGTTGGTCATCAGATCGGTTGCCTCGGTGCGCTGCCAGTTGGCCGTCTGCTCCTCGACGATTTCCATGAAGGAGCAATCGTCGGTGGCGATCACGCCGTGAACGTCCTGCGTGCGCATGCGCGCTGCCTGGTTGGAGAGTTCACCCATCATGACGACGATCTTCGCGCCGTCACCCTTGCCCTTCTCCTTGAGGAGACGGCAGATTTCCTGTGTCTCCAGCGTGCCGGACTCGCGCTCGTCGGATGCGACGAAAGCCTGATTGTCCGGCAGATCGTCGACATTGACCGGCTCGCGGTTGACGAAGACGAGCGGCACGCCCGCATCGGCTGCTGCCTTGGTCATGGCGACGGTGGCGTCGGTGTCGACCGGGTTGACAATGACCGCATCGACGCCCGAGGCGATGAAGTTCTGGATCTGGTTCAGCTGTTTGCCGACGTCGTTCTGCGCGTCCTCAACCTGCAAATCCACGCCGTCCAGCGTGTCGGCATAGTCGACCATGCCATTGCGCAGAACGGTCAGGAAATTGTCGTCGAACAGAGCCATCGAGACACCGACCGTCTCGGCCATGGCCGAGGTGGACATCAGTGCCGAAACGGCAACGCCCATCATAAGCTTTTTCATCTGAATGCTCCTCCACACGATGGGTGTCCGGCAGCACCCGCTTTGGCCGGAATCCTGCAATGTGAATTTATGAACTCCATCGGGATGGACGGCAGAAGTCCTCAATTTTCAACCGCCCGGCACTCCATAAAATAGAATTCCGGAACCGTTAGGGGCTCAATATGTAATATTTATTCTATTTTGTGTGGCTGCGTCAAGGCGAAATTCCATTCTCCGTTTCGCCTCAGGCGCGTGGCTGGAGAGCATTCTCGCGGATATGCGTCATGCTTTCCTCAAGGTCTCTCTTCAGGTTGGCAGTCCGGTGCACACTTTCGGCAAATGGCTCAAACGACAGTGGTCCCGAAAAACCGCCGGAAAGCAGGGCTGATATCTGCCCGACATTGTCCAGCCGGTCGCTTCTGTCGACCAGCACGCGGTGCCCGTCCCGCATGTCCCGAACCGCAAGCGCCTCGTCGACGACGCCGGAAATGTGAACGAGCCCCGTCTCTGCGACAAACAGCTCGTCCTCGCCGGCAAGTGTGTGGTGGAACGTGTCGTGCACAAGCCGGAAGGTGCCGGCGGCATCGAGCGATGCGATGGCTTCGACGGCTTCCGATTTCAGCCGCAATGAGCAGATCTCGAAGCCCAGCGGCTCCACCAGGCCGACAATTCCGGCGTCTTCCAGAAGCGGGCGCAATGCCTTGAGCGCGATCCGCAGATTGTTCTGCCGTTCGCCATCGGCCTGTCCCGTGCCGTCATTGACCGGAACGAGCACCAGCGCCTCGGCGCCGCAGTCGCGCGCATAGGCAATCAGCGATCGTGCTTCCTCCTCACGGGTGTCGTTCCATTCGTTGAAGCGCTGCAGCGCGTTGATGGAGAGAATGCGCAGGCCGCGCGCCTCCGCTTCCCGGCGCATAGCTGCGGCAGGCGTGCCATCCAGAATGGCATTGCCCTGCAGGTCGTTGCGAATCTCCACGCCCCTCATGCCGAGAGAAACGGCGAGATCGAAAAAGTCGGAAATCGTGTGGTTGGGCGCGCTCATGTGATTGAGCGCGAAGAACGGTGCTGTCGCGGGCATCGATGTCTCCTCGGGAATGGCGGCTCTTTGGCCGGTTGGCGAAAACATGTCCGTGCGACGCAACAGCGTCAACGCGATCCCGTTGGAAAAGCCGCATACAGGCTTTCGGGTCTGTGAAAATCCAGTCTGCGGGAAATGCTGACCGGCTCTCCATGCCGTGACATTAACGCAGTTTCAATCCCGGCCCGATGGCGTATAACCCCGGCACCCTTCCGGGTGTTCACTCAGCAATCCATCAGTTCAGGCCGCGCCATGACCGAGAAGACGTTTCACATCAATCTGACCTGCGAAGACCGCCCCGGCATCGTGGCGGCGGTGACGACGGAGCTTGCCGGTCTTGGTGCCAACATCGCCGAATCCAACCAGTTCTGGGACCGGCAGACGAACCGCTTCTTCATGCGCATCGCTGCGACCGCGCTCAATGGTGTGGAGCGCGACGGGCTGATGCGTGCGCTTGAACCGGCCATTGCCCGCTTCGAGATGAAAACCGCGATCACCGACACGACGCGGCGGCCGAAGATCATCATCATGGTGTCGAAGTTCGATCACGCGCTTTTGCACCTGCTCTACCAGATCCGCGTCGGCTGGCTCGATGCCGAGGTCGTGGCCATCGTCTCGAACCATGAGGATTCACGTCGCACGGCGGAGATGGAGGGCATCCCCTATTACTGCTGGAAGGTGACGAAGGAGAGCAAGGCTGAACAGGAGGCAAAGCTTCTCGAGCTGTTCAAGGAGACGGGTGCGGATCTCGTCATCCTCGCGCGCTACATGCAGGTGCTTTCCAACGAGCTTTCGAACCGGCTCTACGGCAAGGTGATCAACATCCACCATTCCTTTTTGCCGAGCTTCAAGGGCGCAAAGCCCTATCATCAGGCGCATGAGCGCGGGGTGAAGCTGATCGGCGCGACGGCGCATTATGTGACGCCCGATCTGGACGAAGGTCCGATCATCGAGCAGGAAACCGAGCGCGTGACGCATGCCATGACGGCTGAGGATTTCGTCGCCACGGGCCGCGACATCGAAAGCCGGGTTCTGGCCCGTGCCGTCAAGCTGCACCTGGAAAACCGGGTGATGATGAACGGGCACAAGACCGTCGTTTTCGGGTGACACCTGTCAACACATGGGGTCTCACCCCGCCGTCGCGCGGGCTCTTCTGCGTGCGCGGAAGGCGAGCAGGAAGGCGAGGCCGAGCATGGTGGCGGTGATGGCGTAGAGCGTCAGCGCGATGGGGCTGGAAAACAGAATCTGGAAATCGCCGTTCGAGATGGACAGCGCGCGGCGCAGATTGTTTTCCATGTCCGCACCCAGAAGCAGGCCCAGAATGACCGGCACCAGCGAGATGCCGAGCATGCGCAGGATATAGCCCATCACCCCGAACCCGACCATGACGAACAGGTCGAAGGTGGAGTGGCTGATCGAATAGACACCGAGAAAGCTGACCATGACGACGAAGGGCATCAGCACCCATTGCGGCATGGAGAGCATGCGCGTGAAGAACCCGATCATCGGAATGTTCATGATGAGCAGGGCGATGTTGGCGATGTAAAGCGCGGCGATCAGGCCCCAGACGAGATCCGGTTGCCGGTCGAAAAGCAGCGGGCCGGGCTGGATGTTGAGCGAGATCAACAGTGCCAGCATGACGGCCGTGGTGCCGCTGCCCGGCACGCCGAGTGTCAACATGGGGATGAGCGCGCCGCCGGATGCCGCGTTGTTGCCG
>NZ_BAMP01000126.1 GCF_000615975.1 Nitratireductor aquibiodomus NL21 = JCM 21793
CCGACCTCGGCAACGCGCAGACCTATGTCGGCGGATACGACAATCTGATGATCCTCGACGGCATCATCACCCGCGAGCCGCTTGCATTCGCCACCCGCGCGGAGAACAGCCATCTGAAATTCTGGATGGACAATTACTTCGAGCTGGTCTCGGCCAATGGCAAGCTCGACCGTCTCGTCGAATACTGGTGGAACTCCCGCGACTGGGAAGCTGACCACAAATAGCGCATTGAGGCCGGGCGGCATTCTGGCAGAACGCCGCCCGACCCTGAGCCTCCAATGACGTTCCCAAACGTCTCGCGGACCGGGTTGCACCATGACATTTCTTGAGCCGGTCGCCGACTGGATTGTTGGCGTCTACAATTACCGCATCGTCGCGCTCTATGCTGATGAGTTCGCGCGGGGCATCACAAACACGCTTCTGGCGGCGAGCGCGAGTCTGGTGCTTTCGCTCGCACTGGGAACGGCGCTGGCCGGAATGCGCCTTTCACCAAGCCGGCTGATTTCCATCCCCGCCGAAGTGTATATACAGGCGATCCGCTCGACCCCGCTTCTGCTGCAAATCTACATCGTCTATTTCGCCCTGCCGCATCTCGTGCCGGCAACCGCGCGCTGGCCCGAACTGTGGATCGGCATTCTCGCGCTGACCCTGCACACCGCGCCCTATATGGCCGAGATCATCCGCTCCGGCATTCAGTCGGTCGCGAAGGGACAGATCGAGGGCGGACTTGCCGTCGGCATGACGTTTCGCCAGCGCGCGCAACATATCGTCCTGCCGCAGGCCTTTGCCAACATCCTGCCTTCGCTGCTCGGGCAAACCGCCATCCTGGTGAAGGATACATCGCTGCTCTCACTCATCACCGTGTTCGATCTGGTGGCCGCCGGCATGCTTTTGAACAGCGAGCGCATCAAGCCAAACGAGGGCTTTCTCTCCGTCGCCGTCATCTACTTCGCCATTTACCTGCTGCTGCTGGTCGCCTCACGCTATGTGGAGCGCAAGCTGGCAGGACCGGCCTGGAACAAGGCAGCAGCATGATGCAACATTATATCGACGTTTTTCATGCCGTCCTGCCCGCACTCCTGAACGGGTTCTGGCAGACGCTCGGCATATCGCTGGCCGGCATCATTGGCGGTTCGGCCATCGGGTTCGTTCTCGGGCTGGTCCGCGGGCAGCGCGTGCCCTACCTCACACCGCTGATCGGCGGCTATCTGCATCTGCTGCGCGGCACGCCGTTTCTCGTGCAGCTCTATGTGGTGTACTTCGTGCTTCCCAACACCGGCTTTGCGCTTTTGATGTGGGATTCGCTGACCGCAGCTCTGGTCAGCCTCGCGATCTACACATCCAGCTATGTCACGGAGATCGTCAGCGGCGCGATCCGCGCGATACCGCGTGGACAGTGGGAAGGCGCCTTCGCCATCGGCATGCGCCGTGGCCAGACGCTGCGCCACATCATCCTGCCGCAATCGATCATGCTGATCCTGCCCTCGCTCGGCGGCGTCTATGTGAACCTCATCAAGGCAACATCCATCGTCTCGGTAGTGGGCATCAGCGAACTGACCCGGCAGGGCGAGATCTCCATCCTGCGTTTTCCGAGCGACATCCTGTTCATCTACGGCATCGTTGCCTGATCTACTTCTGCTACTGTTTCCCGGTGCTCAAGCTTGTCGACTGGCTAGAAAAGAACGCCGGCAAGCCACGCATGGGCAAGCAGCGTTCCTCGTCCACAACCGACGGCACTATTCCGCCTGACAAACAGAATGTGAGAGCATGACACAGGATACACCACTGGACCCTATCCTGCGCCCCTACGCAGCGCTGATGGAAACGCTTGTGGCCCAGTTCGGCGCCAACTGCCAGGTTTCGCTATACGACATGCGCGAAAAGCGCCCTCGCCTTGTCGCTTATTCCGGCACCGTGATGGAGGCCAGCATCGGCTCCCAGCTTTCCGAAAAGCTGTTCACGCGCTTTCAGGAAGCCGACAACCGGCCAAGCGGCCGCTTGCAGTTCACCGCGACAACGCCCGACGGCCGCAGGCTCAGTTCATCGATCACGATCCTGCGCGGCGCAGACGATGAGACCATCGCCTGTATGCGCATCGACCTGTGCATCGAAAGCCTCATGCACAGCATCGACATGCTCCAGACCTTCTGCAATTTCGATGCGCCGGCAACACAGCAGCCCCAGTTCGGCAACACACACAATGAAGACGTGATCGGGATGGTCGATGCCGTGGTGGACGAAGCGCTCGGACGGAACGAGGCGCTGCGCACACAGGACAGCCGGACCTACCGCATGAACATCATTCGCGAGCTGGAAGAGAAGAACGTGTTCTTGGTGAAGGGCGCGGTCGACCTGATCGCCGCGCGCATGAACGTGTCGAAATTCACCATCTACAATTACATCGAACGCATCAGAAACCCGCAGGATGCGGCGGCCACGGATGCCAGCCTGCGTGATGTGCGAAGCCGGCGGGACGGAAACCACTGACAATGATTCAATTCCCGCAGGCACGTTACCGGTTGCTCGAACAGCCAACCCCTCTTGCGCCTCTCGCACGGCTTGAAAAGCGACTGGGCCGCTCCGGTCTCTTCATCAAGCGCGACGACCACATGCCGATCGCGCTCGGCGGCAACAAGCTGCGCAGCCTGGAATTCTGGCTGGGAGCTGCGCTGGAGGAAAATGCCGATGTGCTGCTGGTCGCCGGCGCACCCGTTTCCAACCAGTGTCGGCTGACGGCGGCGGCAGCGGCCATTGCAGGGCTCGATTGCCTGATCGTTCACAACGATGCTGAAACAGATCAGACGCGTCGAAGCTCCTTTCTCAACCGCGTGTTCGGCGCCGAGGTGCGGTTTGTCGGCGCGATGTGCGAAGACACGCGCGCGGTGCGCATCGAGGAAATCGCGCAGGAACTGCGCAGCGCCGGGCGCCGGCCCTACATCGTCGGCAGCGCCGTTGTCGGCGCGCTCGGATATGCGGTGGCCGCGGCGGAGCTCCTTTCGCAGAGCGAGGCTTCCGGCTACCCGATCCGGCATGTGATCCTGCCGGGCTCCATGGGACCGACAGAGGCCGGCTTCATCTTTGGCAACGCGCTTCTGGGCAACCCGTTCGACGTGCATCTGGTGAGCGTCGAATATGGCCAGGCAGATCTGGCGGCGCGGATCGCGCGAATTTTCGGTGAGCTGCAACATTACACGGGCAAGCCCGACGTGAAGCTCGACGATGGGCGGGTCCATTATCATATGGACTATCTGGGGCCCGGCTACGCGCTGCCCACAACTGTCGGTGAGAACGCTATCCTGACCCTTGCCCGGACAGAAGGAATTCTTCTTGAGCACACTTATACGGCCAAACCCTTTGCCGCCTTCATGGACATGGCCATGGATGGGAGCATCGAGCAGGCCGAAGGGATGTGCTTTCTGCACACGGGCGGTGTGCCGACGCTGTTTGTGCAAAACGAGCTGTTCGAAACAATCTGAAAGCGATGAGGAAAAAGCGTTTCGCGGTTTGTCCTTAAAGAGCGGGTTCATCGTTTCACAGAAACGCTGTCCCGCTCTATCTCTTTGTTTTCTCGCATTTATGCGGATGTCAGGTGATTCCACCTGACTGCAAAAGGCTCTCGCGGCCGAGAAGCGCGCAACGGCCTTAACAGTGGCCGATCATCCATTTCTTGCGCGGTGAAGGCGGGCCTTTCTTGCCGACCTCGCAGAGCGCACAGCCGCAGCCGGCCAGATGCTCTTTCTTGACCACGCGCGGCTCGATGCGACCACATCGCGGTTGCTTGGCGTCTGGCAGCTTGGGCAGGCGCACGCATTGTCGGCGTCGGCCATGGTCGTCCTGATTACGCTGATCACCACGAAAGGGAGAGGCAATTAGATTGAGATATGTGGCAATTACGATTCCCTTCACTGCGTGAAGATGAGCTTCGCCCATGCTTGCTTTGATTTTGAATTCGATATTTTGAAGACGTCCGATCCCAATTTCACCAATTGATGGTAACAGCCGGGATATTCTAGGGTTCTATATAATCAATTCCGCTACACTCGATTAGGCAAAACTTGAGTTTTTTTATTGGATTGATAAAATTTTGAAGCCTTAGTTATTCTTATCCTCACACCCATATACAACTTTTACGGATTTTGATTTTTCTTCAAATCTTTCCGGATCTCCTCGCCAACGGGCTCGATATGGCAGAACTCAACGAGCGATGACGCCCTCCGTCATCCAGAGCCAGATTACCGCGAAGTGGGCATCCAGGGCTTCTGGCGAATCGTAGTCGGAACCGCCCAGCATCGCGTTTGTCGTCGGGAGGGATACAAGGCTATGGATGAGATGAGACGCCATGGACGGCGCATCGCCGGTGCGCAGGAATCCATCGGATTGCGCAGCTCTTACCGCTTCCACAAGACGCTCCATGAAGGGGTCGGAGCCTGAAGAAGCTGCGCTGCTTTTTGCAAACACGACCGCCTCGCTGAAAGCGATCCGCTTCAAGGCGACGAGATCCGGCTCCATGTTTATTGAAAGATAGGCGCGCAGCAGTGCCTTCAACTGTTTCAAGGCATCGCCATCGACGGGTGCAAGCCCGTTCAGCCTGTCCAATGCACGGTCACGCACATGCTCGACCACAGCCTCGAACAGCGCCACCTTTGAAGGGAAACGGCGATAGATCGTGTCTTTCCCTGCACCGCAGGCGCTGGCGACCTGCTCGACGGAGGTGCCTGCAAACCCACGAGACGCGAACAGATGCGTGGCCGTCTCCAGAATCCGCGTGCCGGCCTCTTCTGCCCTTTGTTTCGGGGGGCGGCCTCCAGCCGGCCTGCGATGCAGCTTCCTGTCTTCAGTCATGCCTTCTCCATTTCCGCTCCAACCAGAACACGCAAACACGGATGCACCGGCATCACCTGTCGTTTTTTCACGCCCGGCGCAAGTCGTTCAAAGACGACAAACGCGCTCAAATAAACTGGACAGGTCCGTCCCGTTTGGATATTCCCTTAAACGTTTTCCAGGCAGACGTCACCCGGCAGGAGTCTCGTCCACCCAACTGCTCAACAGACAGGCTCTATCGGGGGTAATATGTCATCGCGTGTTTCATTTCGTCTTCTCTCGTCGGTTAGCGTCCTTGTCATCGGGACAGGCGGTGTTTTCGCACAGCAAGCGGCCACTCCACTCGAAAGGATCGTCGTTGAAGGTGCGGGAACCGTTTCCGACACCTCGGACCGGATGTTTCTGAAACAATCGACTTCAGCCACGAAGACCGGCACCACGGCGCTGGAAACGCCGCAGGCTACATCGAGCGTCACACGGAGGCAGATCGACGAGCAGAACCCGCAAACCGTCAGCGAGGCGCTTCGCTATACGTCCGGGGTCCTTTCGGATCGCGACTCGAATACCCGCTACGATTCGGTGTTTCTGCGCGGCTTCGGCGCCTTCGGTACGGCAACAAACTATGTGAGCTTTCTGGACGGTCTGAAACTGCCCCGCGGGCAGGCCTTCGCCCAGACATCAATCGATCCGTTTCTTCTCGATCGCATCGAAGTCCTCAAGGGGCCATCCGCGCTTCTGTACGGCCAGACGAGCCCCGGCGGTCTGGTGAATCAGATCAGCCGCGCGCCATCGGCCGAGCCCTACAATGAAGTATGGTTTCAGGGTGGAACGCACAGCCGCATGCAGAGCGGGCTGTCGTCACGAGGGGCGCTGTCATCGGATGGAACGTGGCAATATGGCATCAGCGCCGTGGGCCGTGTTGCCGGAACACGCTATGACGATGTCGATGAAAAACGCTTTGGCGTTGCGCCGTCCCTGACCTGGCAACCGGATGCGGACACGTCTCTGACGATTTCAGGCTATTTCCAGAAAGACCCGGAGGGCGGCTATTTCAATTCGCTTTACCCGACATTCCTCGCGCCTGAGGGGTATCGCTCCCACCTTGGGCGCGATCTGAACATCGGCGATCCCGGTTTCGATGCCTTCGAAAGGGAACAGTATGGAATCGGATATCAGTTCGAGCACCGGTTCAACGACCTCGTGACCGTGAGGTCGAACCTGCGCTACTCTCATGTCGCTATCGACTTCCGCTCGCTTCAGATGTCCGGGCCGATCAACGCGGCAGGAGAAATTCCGCGCCATGCGCTGCGCTCCATTGAGGATGCCGGTGGCCTCTCCTTCGACAATCAGGCGGAATTCAACTTTTCAACGGGTGCGCTGGAGCACGTCGTTCTGGCCGGTATCGATTACCAAAGCACAGGCAGCGACTGGCAATACCGGTTTGGCGCGGCTCCCGCCCTGAACGTGACGAACCCGCAATACGGTCAGCCCATCGGCCCTCTCATGACCTTTATCGACAGCCATCAGAAACTGCGGCAGACGGGCATCTACGTGCAGGATCAAATGAGTTTCGGGGGCTTTCGGGCGGTCGTCGGCGTGCGCCATGACTGGACCAGACAGGTATCGGAAAACCGGCTCGCCACGACATCGAGCGAGCAATCGAGCGGTGAGACGAGCTACCGCGCGGGGCTTCTCTACCAGTTCGAGAACGGCCTTGCGCCCTATGCCAGTTACTCCACCTCGTTCGAGCCCACGATTGGCGTGGACGCCAGCGGCAACCCGTTCGAGCCAACCAGCGCGCAACAGTATGAAATCGGCCTGAAGTACCAGCCAGCCGGTTTCGATGCGCTGTTCACGGTCTCCGCCTTCGACATTCGCCAGAAGAACGTGCTCACGCCGGGCAGCATTCCCGGCTTCAATGTGCAAGAGGGCGAGATTCACTCACGCGGAATCGAATTCGAGGCGCGTGGGAACCTCACCAGCAATCTGGAACTGATTGCAGCGCTGACCCTTCTTGACACCAGGGTTTCGGAATCGGGCGTGCACGCCAACATCGGCAAGCGGCCACAGGCCGTTCCGGATTACTTCGGCTCGATCTGGGCGAACTATGCGTTCGGGAATGGGACACTGGACGGCCTCTCCGTCGGTGGCGGACTGCGCTTTGTCGGGTCAAGCTATGCCGACGACGCCAACACCATCAAGGCCGATGGATATGCGCTTGTCGATCTGGCGCTTCGCTACGATTTCGGGGCGAAGAACCATGCGTTGAAAGGACTGGAAGGCACGCTCAACGTCACCAATCTTTTCGACAAGGAGTATTACTCCAGTTGCAGTTCCAACATCTATTGCCAGTTTGGCAATGGACGCCAGGTGCAGGCCGGATTGCGATACAAGTGGTGAGAGCGATGAGGCTCAACAGGCGCAGCTTCTGCGGATCGCTGGTCGGTGGCGTTCTTGCCGCGAAGGCGGCACGCGCGGATGAAGCGATCCTTGTGACCGACATGGCTGGGCGGACCGTGCGTCTGCCGGCCCCGCCCAAGCGCATCGTGTTGCTGGAAGCACGGGATATCGTCAGCATGGCCTTGCTGCATCCGGACCCTGCCGCTCTCGTGGTCGGCTGGGCGGCAACGGACCGGATCGACAGCAAACTTCTTCAGGAGCGTTTCACCCAAGGGCGCGACATTGCGCTCGTGGGCAAGCAATCGCCTGACACGATTTCGATCGAAGGCCTGGCGAGCCTGTCTCCCGATCTGGTGGTGGCGAATTTCTACATGGCACCGCATGGCAGTGACGATCTGCTTGTCACGCGGCTGGAGAGCTTTGGAATACCGGTCATTTTCAGCGATACGTCCAGCAACACGGTCGCTGGCGAAACGCTGGATGACGATCCGGTCGCGAACATCATCGGGCACATGCAGATGTGGGGCGCGGTGCTCGGCGTTGCCGACAGGGTGCGTGACTATGCCGGTTTCTTCGAAACACACATGCAGCGCGTTCAGCGCTGCGTGGCGGGAGCTCCCACTGTCACCACATATCTGGAGATCCAGTCCACGGCGGAAGACTGCTGCTGGGCCGCGGGCAACAAGGTGTGGGGCTCACTGCTTGAACATGCCGGAGGAAAAAACCTGCCCGGCGTTACGGAACCATGGTTTCAAAAACTGCAACTGGAGCATCTTCTCTCCACCCCGCATGCGGTTTACATCGCCTCCGGAGGCGGGTGGGCATCGGACATTCGCCCGGCCATAGGCCCCGGCCTCGACCCGGTGAAAGGCCGTGAGGGCCTGGAGAGGATTATCCGGCGAACCGGCTTCGACCTTTTGCCCAGCGTCCGCGATGGCCGGGTTCACGGCATATGGACAGGATTGATATCCGTTCCGCCGCTGAACATCCTCTTCATCGAGCTTGCCGCCAAATGGCTGCACCCGGACCTGTGCGCCGAGATCGATCCCGCCGCCACGCTTGCCGAGATCAATGCGCGGTTTCTCTCAACACCGATCGAAGGCCCTCTCTGGGTCTCGTTGCAGGAGGCTTGATGGCATTGGCACGCGAGCGCGAGGCGCGCGTTTTTCGAGCGTCATCCATCGTCGATTTTCCCCGGATCGCGGATTTTCTCGACCCTATCGTCTCCTCGATCGACACGCATGACATGGAGATCGAACAGGAAGGTTCGCGCTTTCTGATTGCCGCTCCGTTCGGCTCCGCCGTGCTTGAGCCGGGGCCCGGTCAATTGAGGCTCACCGTGGAGACGACAGACCGCGATGCGCTCAACCGCCTCAAGCACGCGCTTGTCGGGCCGATCACCTTCATTGCCGCCAGTGAAAACCCAAGGATTGACTGGTCGGGCGATGATACGGGCCCTTCCGAACCGGAAGACCTTCGCATTCTGCAGGTGACCGCCGTGGCGCAACTGACACCGCGAATGCGGCGCATCACCTTTCGCGGCGAAAACCTCGCCCGCTATGATCGTGCGGACCAGCTTCATTGCAGATTGATCTTTCAGCCCAAGGGCACCGTTTCACCGGAGTGGCCAAGGCTTGACGACCGAGGCCATGTGATTTGGCCGAAAGGGCGGAAGCTCTCAACGCGGGTTTACACGATCAGAGGTATCGATTCCGCGACCGGCGAGATCGAGATCGATTTCGCCCTGCACCCAAACCCCGGACCCGCCACGCGATGGGCAATGGAGGCGGCTCCGGGAGATATCGTCGGCGTTCTGGGGCCCGCGGCCAATGGCCCGAAACCCGCCGGTTTCTACGTTCTGGCGGGGGACGAGACCGGTCTGCCGGGGATTGCCCGCATTCTGGAGCATCTGGACGCGGATGCTGATGGCATCGCCTTTATCGAAATCGACAACGCCGATGAGGAACAATCCCTGACGCGCCCGCCGAATATGGACCTGCGTTGGCTTCACCGAAACGGAGCCCCGGCTGGGACAGCCTCATTGCTGCCGCGCGCGATCCGGTCGGTCGAGTGGCCGAAAGACCTCGAACAGGCGTTCTTCTGGGGCGGATGCGAGCACAAGGCGTTTCGGGAAATACACCGCATGCTGCGGACAGAGGTCCAGTTACCCCGCCACCGGCAGACATTCTACTCGCACTGGCATCGATCCCTCAGCGAGGAAGAGATCATCGAGGTCGGCGGGGAAGCGTATCTGCCGTAGGCGCAGCGCACCGTATGAAACGCGGTTCCAAGGGGACATTCGTGCGGGATGCAGGCCCTTTGTGCTGCATCCCGCGTTGTCACTTCATGAAACGTTGCGCCGGGTGCTTCAGAAATTCATCGTCAGGCCGGCGGCGCAATATCGAGGGAGGCGAACTCGATCCCTTCACTGCGTGAAGATGAGCTTCCCTCATGCTTGCTTTGATTTTAATTTGAAACTTTGAGGACGCCCCATGCCAATTTCACCCAATCGAGGGTAACAGCCGGGATATTTTGGGGTTTCTATATAATCTACGCTGTTACCCTCGATTGGGCCGATCAGCCTT